>NZ_JARUND010000002.1:0-301013 GCF_036898825.1 Streptomyces sp. B21-083
AGCAGGGTACGCCACCCGGCCGGCGGCGCGGCGGGCGGGATGAGGTCCGGCAGCGACAGCTGCGACAGGTCGGTACCGGTAGCCTGGGCGAGTTCGGCCTCGGCCTGCGCAGCGGTCAACGCACCGAGCCGCTGAGGTGCGGCGGGCTGGTTCACGGCGGCGTAGCGCTCGCGCTGGGAAGCCTCCAGGTCCTTCTTGAGGCGGCGGGTGCGGGCGGCCCGTGCCCGCCGTACGGCGCTGACCTGTTCCTCGGTGGCCCGGTCGGCCAGATCTGCGGAACCGAGATAGCGGCCGCTGGCCGCGTGGTAGACCTCGATGCGGTGGTCGTGGTGGGGCATGAAGCGGACCCGGACCTGGATCCCGGCCTGACCGGTCATCCACGGGCCCACATAGTCGCGTTTCCTGAAGCGCACTCCGCGGGTGGTCAGCGTGCGGGTGCCGGCGTCCTCCAGGGTGAAGGTCCACAGATCCGCGACCGGCACGTCCCGCAGCGGGGTCGGATCGTCCTGCCACGCCTCAAGCGGAGTCCGGCCCCGCAACGGCGCCGGGCTGTGCTCGGTGTTCCACCACGAAGTCCAGGCCAGCAGCCGGGCGGTGAAGTCCTCGAAACCGAGCAGCACTTCGTCCTTCGGACGGGAAGCCCGTTTACCGGGGCGCGGCTGGCGGGCGTAGCCGGGCAGCGCGGTCAGGAACATGCTCTCCACCGCCCGGTTCAATCCCTCCACGGTGCCCTTGAGGTGGGGGGTGTAGGCGGGCAGGTCCTCCACCGTCACGTCCAGGAGATCGAACGCGGCCGTCACCGTCCGGGACAGGAAGTCCTTGCCGCGGTCCACCCGTACCTTCTCCGGCAGGCCGCCGAACGGGCCGTAGGGGTCCTCGCGCAGGACCGCGGAACGCAGCGCGGACAGCACCGACTCCCGCGACGGATCCCCCGGCGTGACCGCGACACCCGTGATCGCGTTGGTGGCGCAGTCGGTGAACCACGTGATCCACGGCCTGCGGGCGGTGCCGTCGACGTCGACCAGCACCGGGGCCTGCATGTGGTCGGTCTCCCACACCTGGTTGCGCCAGCCCCGCGGCCGGGCCAGGAACACATCGTGCTTGCGCGCCGCCCGCTCCCCTCCCACAAGCCCGGCCCGCTCCCCCGCCGTCAGATCCCGGCGGATCGCCCGGTGCAGCGTCGTCAGCGACGGTGCGTCCCCAGGCGGAGACTCCCGAGCGGCACGCAGGACCAGTTCGCGATGGACGGCCCGCACGTTCCCCTTCCACAGTGCCAACAGCCCACGGACTTCAGACGTGACCGTGAACGTCGCACCGGCCCGGGACCGGGCACCCGGGCTGGCGGCCGCGGCCTCATCGCTCTCAGCCGCGGCCAGCCACCGCCACACCGTGCGCTCCGCCACCCCCAACGCGTCCGCAGCCACCCGTACATGACTGGCTGTCAGCTTCTTCCCCGCCCGCAGAACGAGCAGCCGCCGCACCGCCGGACCGCGCAGTGCCGTCCTCGACGCCGCGGGCAACCCGCCGGGTGCGCGGACGGCGTCACCGTCCTCCATGTCAGTTCCCCTCACGTGATGGGCCGTCGTGAACGTGCCGGGTACCGGGCGTATGCGATCGCCCTTCCGCCTCCTGCCGGAGCGCCTGGTTCACAGCGGCGGCGCGACCCTCCTGAACAGCCGCCTCAACAAAGCCCGGTCGACGGCTGCGTCAGCGGTGGTGAGCAGCGCGTTCTGCAGGTGGGCAGTCAGAGCGGCCCACATGCGGAACGTGCCGTGGGCGCACGACGGGTCGATCCACGCCAGATCCGGGGCCGGGACGGTGCGCCACAGCGGATGGAAGCCGGTCACCACGGCCGCGACCTCCGCTGCGGCCAGGCGCGGAACCTCCTGCCACGCGCCGACCCTTGATGCCAGCTGCGACAGCCGGGCCAGCGCCCGCTCGCTGCCCGCCCCGCACAGCACCAGCGTGATCCGTGTGCCGGGGTGGTCCCACAGGCTCTGCAGGTACTCCAGACACGGCACGGGCAGGCGCTGCGCCTCATCGACCACCAGCACCCGCGCTTCCCCCAGAGCCCCCGCGACCGCGGCGTCGGCCAGCGCCGACGTGTGCGGGAAACGGCCCGGCAGCCCCAGTGCGTCGAACACCGCCCGCCTCATGCCGGCAACCGACGGGCGCACCGGCACCGGCACCCACGTCACTCTCCAGCCCGGCGGGACCTCGTGGAGCGCCATCCGCACGGCCGCGGTCTTGCCCCGGCCCGGGTCGCCGAACACACACACCGCGCCCTCCGCCGCCATCGCCTGCCCGACCGCCTCGGCCACCGCCCGCACCGACGACGTCCCCACCAACCGCGCTCCCGCCGGCAACACCACACCCGCCACCGCACCGCTCTCCACCGACGGCAGGACCGCGGACGCCGCCGGCACAGGGCGCGGCAGCCGGCGCACAACCGTCTTCGCCGCGCCGCCCTCACGCGGCCCCGCCAGCGCGAGGTCAGCCAGCGCCTGCCGTGTCCGCTGCTCTTCCCGCTCCCGCCGCACCACCACACGGTCCGGCAAGACCCTGCCGGCCTCCAGGTCCCGGCGCACCACCCGGTACAGCGACGCCAGCGACGGCACCTCTCCACCGGCATCCTTCAAATGCCGGTGCAGCACCGACACGTTCCCACCCGCCTTCGCCAGCACCTCCCACGCCTGCTCGGACAACTCCAGCCGGGCCCGCGGCCTGCGCTCCACACGGCCCTCCGTCCGCGCCGCATCCAGCCACCGCCACACCGTCCGCACAGCCACCCCACCGACCTGCGCGCCCGCCCGCACATGCGCCGCGGTCAACACCCCGGCCGCATCGAGCTCCAGCAGCCGCCCCACCAGCACCGGCCTGGACACCCTCAACCCCGCCGTCACCTCACCCCACGCGCCCGGCTCCCCCACCCCACACCCTTCCGACGCACAAACCCGACGCCGACCACCGTGCCACCAACCAGCCCACAGAGGATCAGAAGTGCCGTTCCCATGACAGCGGCGCGGAGCGAGGTGTACCGCCCCACGACAGCAGCGCCCACTACAAATACCGCCCCATGACAGCGACGCTGTCCTTCACAAACGCCCGACCAGCAAGAACATCCCGACCTGACATGCCGTCACTGACACCCACCCACTGACATCAAACCGGCACATCGCACGGTGATGGTCGCAGACTGGGTCAGCTTCAACGTCATCGACACCGAACGTCAGGACTGGGCTCGCGGCTGGGCGAAGCTGAAGACATACGTCGAGCGGACTGGGAACGCGAGGGTGCCCTACGGATACCGAGAGGGCGCGACACCTCTCGGGCAGTGGGTGGCGGAGCAGCGACGGGCGTACGGGGCCGGGGAGATGAGCGGGCAGCGCGCGCAGCGGCTGGAGCGGCTCGGCATGGTGTGGTCGGTGGCGGATGAGCGCTTCCAGGAGAATCTGGAGGCCGCGAAGGCGTACTACGAAGACCATTGGACCCTCTGCAGTCCGAGGCCCGCCGTGGCCCTGAACAGGCCGGTAGGACAGTGGTTGAGCAACTTGCGCCGCCCGGGTGCGCTGGACGGGCACCCCGAGTGGAAGACGGCGCTGGAGGCCGTGGACGAGGACTGGAACCCTTCGTGGCCGGCGGAGTGGCAGAGGCACTACGCCGCGCTGCGCGAGCTGGTGGCCGACGAAGAGGGCCAGGCGGAGGTTCTGCCCGGGTTCACGGTCCACGGCATGGACATCGGGAAATGGCTCGCCCGGCAGCGGACGCCGAAAGTCTGGGAGGCCCTTCACGACGGGCAGCGCGAGCGCCTGGAGCAGCTCGGCATCATGCCGCCGGCCCCGGAGCCGGAAGAGCCCGCAGAGCCGTCCACGGCGACCGTGAGCGCCTTCGAGAAGGGCGTGGCGGCCCTCGCGCAGTACAGGACCCGCACCGGCTCCGTGAAGGTCCCGCGAGGGCACACAGAGACGATCGTGGTCGACGGGCAGGGACACGCTGTGAAGCTGGGGGTGTTCCTGTCGAACACGAAGTCGAGGCGCGGGAAGCTTGGGACCGACAAGCTCGCCGCGCTGGCCGCCCTCGGACTCGACTGGGCAGCTGAGTGACAGGGCAACGACGGCGCCCGCACCGGGGATGGACCCGGGGCAGGCGCTGGGTTCGTACAGACGCGATCAGTCCCCGTACATGTCGAGGTCATAGGCGCGGGTGAACTGGCGAGCTTCCTGTTTGGTGATCTTGTGTGGGAGAGCGGCCGCTCGGATTTTGTCCGCGGCCTCGCTCGACAGCACGCCCTGGGCCTGGAGTTCGTCTACGAGCACCGCCAAGGCCTGGGCGTTCGCTACGGCTGCCTCCGTTGTGCGGCTGAGCTGCGGCTCGTTGAGGAGAGCGAATGGACCCGGCTTACTCGTCTCGCGGCCTTCGTCCGCTACCAGCGACAGGTTATGCCGGATGCTCCCAGCTTCAGTCTCCTGCCACAGCGTGCGGCCGAAACGCATGCGTACGGGAGTGTCGCTGACTCCTCGGCGAATGACGTCGTAGTACGTCTCGCCACGAGCAATGACCAACTCCTCCAGTTGCTGATTCGCTTCTCCGGCAGTCTCCGTGACGAAGGTCAGTACCAGATAGTCCCCTTCGCCGTCGATCCACTCCCGGTAGGCACCTGGGACCAGAGCAAGTCCACCGATCTCCACTGCCGAAGCACGGAGGTCCTCAGCTTCCTGTAGCTCGAGGCTGTACGTGGCCACGTCCGGCTGCGCCCCGACGGTGTAGGAGTAGCGGGTATTGGAGACCGACCAGTTCACATCGGTTCCGCGCAGGGGGCGGCCGTCCTTCTCCGCAGCCGCCTTCAGTTCAGCGTCCAGTTCGTCTTGCCGCTTGCTGGGCACGCGAAACTCAAGGGCAACGCGGCGCAGCTGGCGCCCAGTATGCGCGGACGTCACCGGCGGCAGCTCTTCGGCCTGAAATTCTCGGGTGTCACCCAGCAAGTGGATGGAGATGGTTGTCACGCCTTCCACTCTGCCATCAGGGTCTGACAATTGGTTCCGGGCGACATCGGCACCGATGCGATCAGCTTCCCTGTCCCAGGTCGTCAGCGTTTGATCCGGCCGCGTGCCGCCGGTGCGACCAGCGCGAGGAGGACTGGCTGAAGCCGGTGAACATCTCGATCCAGGTACCGGCGGTGGTGACGTCTTCCTCGCTGGAGCGGAAGACGACGGAGTTGAGCACGACGTGCCCGGCCTTCTTGGCGCGGGCGGCGGTCCAGCGCTGGCTGAGCGGGCCGGACAACGAAAACCGCGTCCGACCCGGTGCCGGGCGGGCTTATGGTCCATCGCATGCATGTCGACCAGCTCAAAGCCTCGTCACAGAAGTGGATGACCGCGGCACTCGTGGCATTCTCCCAGGGCCCCGAGTCATACGACTTCGCGGTTCACCACGCCGGGATCGCTGCCGAGCATCTCCTCAAGGCCTACCTCTCGGCCCTGCACCCGGCCCTCATAGTGGAAGCCCGGGACTTCGACTCACTCCTCCACGCCACGGGCCACGGCATGCACGCATCTGTCCCTGTGAGCCGAGCCAAGACCATCGGGCTGGTGGAAGCCCATGCACGAGTACACAAGATCCTCCGCAAGCAGATCCCGATCGACCAGCGGACCCTCGCGCCGGTGGCGAGCGCCCGCAATGGCGTCGCCCACAGCGGCCTCCATGACATTGCCGAGGTCCAGACCGTTTTCACCACATGTCTTCGCCTGATCGATCCGTTGCTCACCGAGCTGAAAATCGATCCGCACTCCTACTGGGGCAGCTATCTGCCTCTGCACGACGAGCTGATCGAGGAACGTGTCCGCGAGGCCCGGATTCGCCTTGAAGGCAAACTTGCCCAGGCACGAGTCGTCTTCGAACAGCGGTACAGGCATTTGGCGTCGAAGGATCGGGAGATCGTGCTGGCCACGGTCACACAGCACTCGAACACCTACATGGAGCACAGCGAGCACAAGCCGTGCCCTGCCTGCGGCTCAAAGGGCTGGCTCATGGGCACCACCCACATCGACGAGACGGACATGTCCGTCGTCGTCTTCGCGCCCTACATCTTCGTCTGCTCCGCATGCGACCTGGACCTCGAGAACGAGGAGTTCTGGGAGCTAGGAGGCGACTTTAATGACGAAGTCGTCCTTGAGGACCCTCCGGAGGACTTCTACGCAAACTGGGAACCGGACCCCGACCTACTCCACGACAACCCCTGGGACACCGAAGACGACTCCACCTCGGACGCGGACCGAGAACCGGACGAAGACATCGCCAGAGGCAGGTGATCCGAGACCTAAGAGGACGTTCGTGGTACTTACGTGATGGTTTGAGGTGGTTGTGTCGTGCCGGGTTTGGCCTTATCCAGGCAGAACAAGTGATTTGCGGTTACAGCTTCAGCGGGCGTGACTTTGCGTTTCAGCCCGGTTTCAGCTGATAGCTCCTGTCCGGTTCGAGGAACCTACTGAAAGCGGCTTTTGGCTCGCTCGATCGAGCGATATGCCCGGTCCGGGACCCCATGCATGAGTATCCCCATGACTTCTTCGCAGCCGCGCCTGCCGTACCTGAGTGATCTCTCCGATGCCCGCTGGGAGTTGATGGAGCCGACCTTGACGGCCTGGCGGGCCGAGCGGCAGAAGACCTCCCTCAACCTCGGCGGCAAGGTCACTGACCTGCGGGAAGTCATGAACGCGATCCTCTTCCTCAACCGGACCGGCGTCCCGTGGCGCTATCTGCCGCACGATTTCCCGCCGCACACCACGGTGTTCGGCTACTTCAGCGCCTGGACCGCCGACGGCACCATCGAGAAACTCGGCGTCCACCTGCACCGGATGGTCCGTGAGCAGGCAGGACGCACCGCGGAGCCCACCGCGTGCGTGATCGATGCGCAGAGCGTCAAGACCGCGACCAGCGTCCCCTCCGACACTCAGGGCACGGATGCAGGGAAGAAGATCGTGGGCCGCAAGCGCAGCATCGTCGTCGACACGCTCGGCCTGTTACTGCTGGTCATCGTGACCGCCGCCAGCGTCTCCGACAACGAGGCCGGCAAGCAACTCCTCACCCAACTCGCCACAGACCACCCCACGATCACCAAGGCATGGGTCGACACCGGCTACAAGACCAAGGCCATCGAGCACGGCGCCGCCCTCGGCATTGATGTCGACGTAGTCCCACGAAACGAGCAGGTCAAAGGCTTCTCGGTGATCCCCAGGCGCTGGGTCGTGGAGCGAAGTTTCGGGTGGATCATGATGCACCGCCGCCTCGCCCGCGACTACGAGACCAAACCTGCGCATTCCGAGAGCATGATCCGCCTCGCGATGATCTCGAACCTTGCGAAACGAGCAACCGGAGAAACACCCATAACCTGGCACAACCCATGAACCATACGGTTTTTAACCGGAACGTCCTCTTATGTGTCCTGGGTCCGCCACTGGTGGAAAAAGGTCAGGCCCGGTCCGGCACCGAGATGAAGCGGGACACCGGTGAGCAGAGTGCCGACGTCGATGCCCTGCCCGGGCCGCAGGACACTGAAGCCCTGCCGCGCGTAGTAGGGCCCCAAGGGACGCGTCGTGTCGAACTCGCCGAACAGCAGCGTGTAGTCCAGCTGCCAGTACACCTGCACGCACCGTGCGATCAAGGCGGCCCCGATTCCACGACCGCGGACGTCCTCGGACACGGCGACCGCTTTGATCTTCGCGTACACCAGCATCGACATCAGGATCTGCTGCTTGGCGACCGGCATCCGGGCGAGCCCGGAGATGACCGTGCCCGAAGGGACGCCCAGCAGCGCACCGACGATCCGGCCGTCGCCGTCCCGCGCGACCAGCGGCAGGGACAGCTCGCCCGCCGCCCGCTGGAGTTCCCCGGCTGCCGCCGCTCGTACGAGCCGTTCCCCGGGATCGGTGCCCGCGAGGGCGTCCACCAGCCACGTCCCGCACTCCCCGCGAGCGAGGGCTTCAAGGTGGCCGGTCTCCAGATCGTCGGCGGCCTCCTTCAGCAGCGTGTTCACCACGGCGGCTTCCCGCGGCCTCGCGAGGCCGATCCGCACACCGTCGGGCCCCGGTACACCGTCCAGCAACTGCCGACGCGTCAGCCGGACCGGCCCCGTTAAGGAACCAGCCGCCGGCGTCCTTCTGGCCGTCGTCCTCTTCGTCTTCTTCTTCGCCATCCCGAGGATCTACCCGCCCCAGGACGCGGCGGACGCCACGGCCGGAAAGAGAGCCGATGGTCGTGCTGTCAGCCCGCCAGGACCACCGGCTGCGGCGGCGTGTGTCCTGCGGCAACGGCCGCGACCAGGTCGGCGAGGCCTGCCGGGTAGACCGTCTCCCGGGCGGCGCGCAGTTCGGCCAGGGTCCACCAGCGGTGCTCGCGGATGTTGTCGGGCTGCGTCGCACGGGCCGGGTCGATGTCGGTAGTGGAGACCCGGGTGAGGAAGTACCGCTCTACCTGCCGGACTTCGCGCCCGCCGACCAGGTGGTCCTTGGTGCGCTCCGCGAGCTGGGGCCCGAGCTCGATGGCCGTCTTTTCGACACCGAGTTCTTCACCCAGCTCACGGAGGGTTGCCGTGGCGTGGTCCTCCCCCGGCTCCAGGGAGCCGCCGGGCGTCGCCCAGAAGCCGCCGTTCTCGTCGTAGCGCAGCAGCAGGACGCGGTCGGCTGCGTCCATGACAATGGCGCGGGCGGCTTCCCTCAACGGCGGTGTGGAGGTCGTCATGCCTTCCAGTGTGGCAGCGTCCGGAAGAAGGTCAGGACCGTTCGACCAGGTATGGGCCGATGCACGCCGCGTCCAGGTCGCAGGCCTGGAGGGTGGCGAGGGCGTGGGCTGGGGTTTCGACGATGGGTTCGCGGTCGTTGAAGGACGTGTTCAGGACGATGGGCACCCCGGTGAGCTGGTGGAAGTGCTCGATCAGGGCCCCGTACGCGGGCGCGGTGGCCGGGTCGACGGTCTGGACGCGGGCGGTGCCGTCGACGTGGACGACTGCGGCGATCTTGTCGGCGTGGCCGGGCCGTACGGGCGGGGCGAGCAGCATGAACGGGCTGGGGACCTCGAGGTCGAACCAAGCGCTGGCGTGGTCGGCGAGGACGGCCGGTGCGAAGGGCCTGAACGGCTCGCGGTGCTTGATCCGGTGGTTGAGGGCGTCGGCGCTGTCGCGGGTTCGGGGGTCGGCGAGGATGCTGCGGGCACCCAGGGCGCGGGGTCCGAGTTCACTGCCGCCCTGGAACCAACCGATGATCTTCCCGTCGGCGATCATCTGGGCGGCGGTGTGGGCGATGTCGCTCTCGCGCCGCCAGGTGAAGGGTGTGCGGTGGCGTTCGACCAGGCCGGATCGGGGGTCGCGGTGCAGGGCCTGCTCGATCTCCGTGTCGGTGTAGTCGCAGCCGAAGCAGTCGCTGGTCAGGGGCCGTTTGGGGAGGTCGCCGGTGAGGCGGTGGAAGGCGTAGAGGGCGCAGCCGAGGGCCTGTCCGCGGTCGGAGGCGGCGGGCGGGGCGAAGTAGCCGGTGACCGTGTCCAGGCGGCGGAGTTTGTCGGCGGCGACACAGTTGAGGGCGACGCCCCCGGCGAAGCACAGGTTGCCCAGGCCGGTCGCGGCGATCGTCTGTTCCGCGAGGGTGCACAGGGCGCGTTCGGTCTCGCGCTGGACGTAGGCGGCGGCGTTGGCGGCGAGGGGGTGGTCACCGAGGCTGGTGTACGGGCCGAAGTCGAAGCCGGTCCGGTCCGCGAGGTCGGCGATGCCGGGTGCGTGGGTACGGGTGAGCCGTCCGTGGACGCAGGTGTCGACGACGTCGAAGAGCGGGGCGAGGTGAGGGTCGGGCTCGCCGTACGAGGCGAGCGCCATGGTCTTGCCGGCTTCCTGCTCGTGCCAGCCGAACCAGTTGGTGAACGCCTCGTAGGTCGCGCCGATCCCGGCCGCGCGGGGCCGGGTGGGCTGGTTGGAGCCCAGTCGCTCGATGCCGTCGGGGGTGGCCCGGTAGTAGGTCTCGGTGTCGTTGTTGTTGCCGCCGCCGTCGACGACCAGCACGGTCGCCGTGTCGTACGGGCTGAGGCAGTAGGCGGTGTAGGCGTGGCTGAGGTGGTGGTCGACCGGCACGATCCGGCTCCGGTCGATACCCAAGTGCATGAGGCCGGTCTCGGCACGGGTCGGCGGGGTGCGGCCGATGCCGCTGACGGCGACCAGGTCGACGTCGGCGAGCGTGAGACCGGCCGCGCGCAGGCAATACAGGAGGGACGCTTCCCAGCCGGGGCTGTAGCGGGTGCGGTTGAGGCGTTCCTCGCCGATGGCGACCATCACGGTGCCGGTGATCAGCGCGGCACCACCGTCGTGACCAAGGTTGATGCCGACGACGCACGGGCTGGTCCGGCTCATCAGGCAGCCCTCCGTACGGGAGCGGCGAGCGGGTTCCACAGACGGGTGTGCCCGGCCGGGTCGCGGTGGAGGGCACCGAGCTGGCACAGCTGCACGGTGCCGCCACGGTGCGGAACCGGCGGGGTGAAGGGGTGGCCGAAGGCCTCCAGCCCTCCGAGCCGGGTGTAGGTGTCGGCGAACTGCGGATCCAGCGGCGGCCTCGGGGCGCGGGCGGTGGCGGAGGTCAGCCGTCGCACGGTCTGATCGAGGCCGGCGTCCGCGAGCATTCCGGCGACCTGGGCGAGCACCGTCTCCGGGGTGGCGCCGTCGGTGTCGATGACCGTCGGCGGGGTGGGGCACAGCGAGGGCGCGATGTCGGTGTAGAAGGTGTGCAGCCGTTGCAGGAGGCCTTCGTCGAACCACTGCTTCCAGCGCGGGAGTTCGGCGGTGTTGCCGCGGCGGGTCAGGCTCTGGCCGGGGCTGACCAGGAGGATCGCGGTGAGGACCGTGTCCGGGAGCTCGGGGGCGATACGGCGGGCGTAGAAGTCGCGGGCCGTGCGGTAGGGCAGGGAGTCGTCCGCGCGGGTGGCGTAGCAGTAGGCGAGGGCTCCGAGGTGATTGCGGTCGGAGATGAGCAGGCGTGTGTCGGGGTCGGCGGCGAGGCGTCGCATGGCGCGGGCCTTGTCGAGTTCGTGGCGGAGGAACCAGAGGGTGTGTCCGGCCGGGCTGGGGTGCACCGGTGCGGCGAGGCCTGCGGAGAGGCGGGCGTTGGGCTCGGTGAACCAGAGGGTGTCGTCGGCCAGGGCGCACACTATGCGGGCGAGCAGGGAGGTCTTGCCCGCTCCGGGCGGGCCGTCCAGGACCAGTACGGGGGCGTTCACGATCGGGTGTCCTTCCGTGTGCGGGTGAGGCCGGCCAGGGCGAGGGCGAGGTCTTCGACGCGCAGGGCGAGGTCGGCGCTGGTCGGCAGGTCGGCGGGGTACTGGCCGGACAGGCGGGCGTTGATGGACGCCCACATGGCGGCGAACGGGTCGCCGAAGCCGCTCGTGGTGCCGTCGGCGGTGGTGAGCCAGGTGGTGGCGGCCGGTTCGTAGGGGCGGGCGAAGTCGACGGTGGCGGCCGCGTGGGTGTCGTTGAGGTGGATCTGTTCGCGGAAGACTCCGGCCGGGGTCGCGGAGATGACCAGGGTGAACGGCTGTCCGCCCGGGCCGTGCAGGAAGGCGTGGACGGACTGCCCGTCCGGGTCGAGGTGACATGCGGTGGCGGTGGTGCCGGGGACGGCCAGGACCAGCGCGGTCAGCAGGTGGTAGCCCTGCCACAGCAGGATCTGCAGCGCCGTCGCCTGGTGCGGGGCGAGGTGGTCGGGAACGGGCTGGGGCGAGTCCTGGTCGAAGGTGTACGGGGTGAAGCCGGCCGGGAGCAGACGGCGGCGGGCGGCTTCGTCGACGCCGTCGGCCTTCACCAGCCAGCCGCCAGTCGGTTCGGGTACGTGGGCGAGGGCCGCGTGCAGCGCGGGGTCGTGGGCGCGCATCGCGCCGACCTCCAGGAGCAGACCTGCGTCCTTGGCCCGGGCTGTGAGCTTGCGGGTGCGTACGGCGTCCAGGCAGACGGGTTTCTCGGTGACGACGTGGACGCCGGCGTCCAGGGCTTCCTCGATGAGGTCCTCGTGTACGCCGGTGAGGATGACCAGCACGTCGGTGTCGGTGAGCAGGTCTCCGGTCCGGGTCGCGGTGCGGGGCACGGCGAACTGCTGTTGCGCGGTGCGGGCGCGTGCGGGGTCGCGGTCGGCGACGGCCATCACGTCGAACGCGGTGGAGGCGGTCAGGAGCGGGAGGTGGAGGCCGAAGGCTGCGGCGCCGCATCCGGCGACCGCGAGCCGCCACGGCCGTACGGCGGGGCTCGGGGTGGGGGTGGGGGTCATCGGGATGCCTCCGCAGGGGTGAAGCAGCGGGTGGCCGCGTGGTGGGACAGGCGGGCGATCTCGCCTGCGGGCAGCGCCCGCAGGGCGGGGTTGAACAGCTCTACCGACACCGTGCCGTCGTACCCGGTCCGGGTCAGGGCGTCGGTGAAGGCCGGCCAGGGCAGAGCTCCGTCGCCGGGGAACAGGCGCTGTGCGTCGGTGACGCTCGCGGTGTGGCCGGCCGGGATGTCGGCGATCTGCACGTGCGCGATGGCGCCTGGGGCGAGGCCGGTGATGTGGGCAGGGTCGGCTCCGGCGGCTGCCCAGTGGAAGGAGTCGACCAGTACGCCCGCGTGACCCGTGCCGGTGTCGTGAAGCAGTTCGGCGAGCTGGGGCAGGCTGTCGACGACCGGGTGAGGGCCGTCCAGTCCGGGCGGAAGCCCGGTGCGGATGCTGACGGCTTCGACGGCGAGCCGTACTCCGTGCGCTGCGGCGGCAGTGGCGAGTTGGACGATCCGTTCCCGGGCGAGAGCCCGCGCCCGGGTGGTGGTGAGGGGGGAGCGGGGGTTGAGGACGGTCGTGGCGACGGTGCAGCCCAGCGTGGCCATGGCCTCCAGACGGCCGTTCAGCCCGTCCAGGCAGGCACGGTAGGTGTCCGGGTCGACCAGCAGCGGGGCGGGCAGGATGGGCCCGGCGGGCAGGATGCCGCTCGCGGCGGCCACCCGCACTCCGAGCTCCTGGAGCAGGTCGCGTAACCGGGCGAGGCCGTGGGCCTGGGCCTGCTGGACGGACACTTCGACGGTGGGGAATCCGGCGCCGGCGGCCAGGGCGAGGAACTCGGGCAGCGGGAGGCCGGTGAGGGTGGCGGGGTTGAGGCAGGGCACGAACCGCCCGGCCACGTCGGTGGAGGGTGTGTTCATGCCGTGGCCAGCTTTCCGTCCAGCAGTTGCTCGCGCAGCGTGCCGAGGTCGGCCATGACGTCGGCGATCACACGCCGGACGCAGACGGCACCGACGGGCTGGGGGCCGGAGGTCTGCACGATCGCTTGCCAGGGGTCGGTCAGGTCCCGGCCGGACTGGGAGACGAGTACGACCGCGCAGTCCAGCCCGGTTTCCTCGTGCAGGCGGCGGGCGGCTTCGGCGGCGGCCAGGTTGTAGAGCTTTCCGACGTGGTAGACGGGGTTCTTCCCGGAGACGCCTTCGGCGGACCAGGGCCGCAGCATGCTGATCAGTCCGTTGGCGCGGTTGCCGCGGCCGACGACGCCTTCGTCACCGGACTCGATGCTGGAGCCGGTCGCCGTCAGGTACAGCTCGGGGCGGGTGTCGTCGTCGCGGGTGTTGACCGAGACCGTCACGTGGTGCTCGGGCGCGATTGACGTGGCGAGTTCGGTGATCAGGTCGCGGGCGCGGGTGCGGCGGGCGATGTAGGTGTCCAGGTCGGCCGTCTCGCGGGCGATCTGCGGGACGCACGCGGTCAGCTGCACACGCGCGCCGTGCCGCACGATCATGAGCTTGATGTCCGTGCCGTAGTAGGGGTGTTCGGTGCGAAACGCCTCGCTGGTGAGGTGGGATTCGACGCCGAGGGCAAGCTGCTCGCCGGTCCCGAGCGGCCAGTAGGCGACGCCGGCGCTGCTGTCGTTGGAGAACATACGGTGGCGTTCGGCGAGATCGTCCAGGCTGCGCGGGGCGAACCACCTCTGCCGGGACGCCTCGCGCGCGGCGGCGATGTCCGAGGTGTGGACGGCGCCAGGGCTGGATGCCTGGGTCAGCCGTGGCCGCACGTCGACCCACCGGTTCACGTCCAGCAGCGGCAGCGCCTGGGCGAGGTGGTCGCGGGCTGCGGTGGTGACGATGTCGGCTACCGGAATGGCGTGGTCACCGAGGGCGGCGGTGATGCGGCCGTTGACGAGGACCTGGACGGGTGCGGTGAGTTCGCCGTGCCCGAAGCTGACGTCGGCGGCCCCGCCCAGGAGGCTCGTCTTGTCGGTGTTGTGGTGCAGGATCGCGCCGAACTCTTCGAGGCAGTAGCGGCTGTAGGCGCGGGAGATCGCTTCGGCGGTGCCGTCGGCGAGGGTGTCGGGGTGGCCAGCTCCCTTGCGTTCGACGACTTCGACGCCAAGGAGGGCGGAGGCGGTGGACAGCCCGGTGGTGGTGATCACGTCCATGCTGGGGACTCCTTGGTCGGGGTGTGCTGGGCAAGGGCGACGGGGCGGCGTCCCAGGAGGCGCAGCCGTCCGCGTTCGAGGTGGTAGGCGCCGATCCGGGCGAGGTCGCGGGCGGCCTCCACGGCGCGGGCACGGTCCAGGAAGGTCCACCCGGCAGCCAGGTTGACCAACGTGGCGTGCAGGGCTTCGGGGCCGGCCTGGATCGCGGCGGGCTCCACCGTCACGCTCAGGTGCATCCGGGCGACGCACACGCCGTGCCCGGCGCCCTGGCGGACGAAGTACCTGAGGGTGGTCTCCGGGCGGTAGACGGGATGGGATACGACGGCGGCCGGTTCGATCAGGGTCTGGTGACCGGCCTGGCGGGCCCGGTCGATGAACTCCAGGTCCTCGCAGTCGCCCATCCACCGACCGCGGCGTCCGAGATCGGTACGGAACAGGCCGATGTCCAGCGCGGTGCGGCGGTCGAAGAGCAGGTTGCAGCCGGTCACCCAATACGGCCACACCGCGAGCTCCCGGCCGCCCGGCCAGTCGACCGCGCCGTGGCACTCGCGCAACGCCTTCGTCAGCGCGACCGTCTGGCCGCCGGGGTAGAGGACGTCGGTGCGGCCACCGACTGCGAACACCTTCTCTTCCTCGATCGCGGTGACCAGCGTCCTCAGCCAGCCGGGCTCGGGGGTGATGTCGGGGTCGGTGACGGCGACGTACCGGCCTCTTGCCGCGCAGATCCCGCGGTTGCGGCCCGCACTCAGCCCCGGAGTCGGCTCGTACAGCACGCGCACCGGGAACGGCCAGATACCGTCGCGGACCGCGTCCGCGACCGGCCGGACAGGGCCCGGCAGGTCGTTGTCGACGACCACCGCTTCCAACAGGTCGGCCGACAGCGTCTGTCGGGCCAGGGCGTCCAAGAGGTTCCGTACACGCTGGGTGTTGCCGCGGGCGCTGACGACCACGGACACCAGCGGCGCTTGCGGATCGGACACAGGGCACTCCCCCACATAGGGATCGGGATGCCGTCCATGTCACCGCCAACGCCCCTCCGCCGGGAAGGAAAAGGCTGTTGCGGAGGTGTTGCGGACCGTGGCCCGAAGTTCCACACATTGGGTACCCGACTCGCTACCGTGACGGATCATCAGGAAGTCGTGCGGAGGGGGACCCGCGATGTCCGACCAGGTCTTAGCCCACCCGCTGGCCGCGCTGCGCGCCGGACTCGGGCTGACCGGCGAGCAGTACCTCGACCGCCTGGACGACGAACACTTCGCCCTCGGCTACGGCCGGATGGCCAAGAGCCGGCAGAAGGTCTCCCGCTGGGAGAACGGCGTCAACTCCCCCGAACTGCCCGCCCGGTACGCCATGGGCCGCCTCCACAGCATCCCCCGCGAAGCCGTCACCGACCTGGGATGGCCGGACTTCCTGCTGCTCGCCTTCCCCGATGACCGTCCCGTTCTCGACAGCCCCTGGACCCTGGCGGGTACCGTGACAGCAGTAGCCGCTGCCGCTCGGGGAGGCTCCATGCAGGACCGCCGCGGATTTCTGATCGCCAGTGGAGCCACACTGAGCGGCCTGGCCTCGAGCTGGAGCCTCGCGCTCCCCGAACCGGCCGCCGCCTTACCCCGCCTTCCGGCCAAGGTCCCGGCCGAGACCTCCACCGTGAGCACCCGCCTCACGCCGGCGCTGCTGGACGTACTCGGGCAGCGCCTGGACGACTTGCGCCGCCTGGACGACGTCCTCGGGGGCGCCCGGCTGCGCCATACCGCCATCGCCGAATACGAACTCCTCAACAGCCTGGCCGCGCGGACCGGACAGCACGGCCCCCTCGAACACCGGCTGCTGTCCCTGCTCGCGGAGTCCGCCCGCATGTGCGGCTGGCTCCAGTTCGACACCGGCCACCATGCCCGCGCCCAGCGCTTCTACATCACCGCTCTGCGCGCCTCCGCCACCGCCGGTGACCACCAGGTCGGCGCCAACACCCTCGCCTTCATGGCAATCCAGGTCTACTCCAAGGGCAACCCCCAGGAGGCCGTCGACCTGGTGCGCACCGCGCAGGACGCCACCGCCCGCAACGCCACCCCGCGCGTGAAGTCGATGCTCCACGCCCGCGCGGCCCGTGCCCTGTCCAAGACCGGGGAGTCCACCGCCTGCCAGCGCGAGCTGGACGCCGCGCGCACCGAGTACGCCCGCGGCCCCCGCGACGACGACCCGCCCTGGTCGTACTGGCTGAACGAGGGCGAGATAGAAATGCTCGCCGGGTCCTCCGCTCTCGATCTCGATGACCCCCGCCGCGCCCTGACCCACTTCGATCAGGCCCGTCACGTCCAGTACGCGGCCGACGGCTACGTCCGCGACCACGTCCTCTACCTCACCCGCACCGCCCGCGCCCACCTCCAGCTCGGCGACCTGGACGCCACGTGCGCCGTCGCAACAGACGCCTTCACCCAGAACACCACCCTCAACTCCTCACGGCCCTCGGACGCCCTGGACGACCTCCGAGACGAACTCACGCACCACCGGCACGTGCGCTCAGTCCGGGACTTCCTGCAGTTCAGCGCCTGAACCCAGGGAGACCCGGTCACCATCAGGGCCCCGTCTCTCCCCCGCCTGATCGGTTGGCAGGAGATGGTGCCGCGCGGCGGACCGGAGCTCCGTTCGAACAGCAGTACCTTTGCCTCGTGGCAGCTTCGTACGACTTCCCCCAGGACCTGGCCGACGCGCAGGACGAACTCCGTCAGGTCCGCTCTGATCTGCAGACCCTCTATCAGAGGGTGCCGTGGTCGGCCGAACCGCTGGACGCGTGGGAGACGCACGACAACGCCTGGCGGCAAGCGTCCCGCCCCGCCTCCCCCGGCTAGGACCCCCAGGACGCGGCGGAGATCACCCGGCTACGGAAGCGGGAGCTCGAACTCGCGGGGACGATCATCACGCACGCGTACTGGAGCGAGTTCACCTCGGCCGACGTCCTCGCGGCCCGCACCGCGCTCAAGCACCACCACGAGCTGGAGTTGGCCGACGCCTCCAGCTAGTGCCGACCGTCTCTCAAGCCGGTCGGCCGTCTCACGCACGACCAGGTCCAGGACGTCGTTCTGACGAGGTCGTGGCGGAAGTCGGTTTCCGCCGTTCGGTCAGGAGACACGCAGAAAAGCGGCGGCCGGTCCGATCACGCAGGGCCCGAATTTGTCGCGGACCCGGTCGGCAGCTTCTTCCGTGACCAGACGGGTCTCCCGGCCGGGATCGAGGCTGAGCTGCTCGACCACAGCATCAGCGCCCACAGCGTCCTCCCCCTTCAGCACAATCCCCCTCAGACGTCCGCGCTGGAGACCGGCGGCGTCCATCAGCTGGTAGGCGGCCGTACGTAGGTCGTCCTCGTGCGCGGACGGCTCCCGCAGGCGCCGGCTTTTCTCCCATCGCGCGTCACCGGCGAAGTCCAGTCGGAGTGTCACACCGCGGGCGGCCTGGCCGCGGCGGCGCAGCGTGATGCCGAGCCGTACGACCAGTTCCAGCAGCCGGGCCCGTACCTCCGCTCCGTCGAGCCGGTCCCGCCCAAAGCGGTGCCCGACACTCACGGATACCGGCAGGGCCCTGGGGGTGACGGGGCGGGGGTCCTGGCCGCGCGCTCGCTCGGAGGCGGTACGCCCGGCCCGGGCGCCCAGGATCCGCTGCACGGTCCCCGCAGGCAGCGCGGCGAGCTGGGCCACCGTGTCGATGCCGTAGCGGCGCAACGCCGTCGCGTGCTGGGGGCCGATGCCGTGCAGCGCCTCCACCGGCAGGGTGGCGAGCCACTCTTCGGTGCTCTCCGGGGTGACCGGCAGGACGCCGCCGGGTCCGGTCACCTGGCCGGAGGCGGTTGCCGCGACGGTCCAGGAGGTTCCGATGCCGATGCGGAGATCCACTCCGAGGAGGGCGACCGACCGCAGCCGTACGACGTCGGCGATCTGGCATTCGTTCATACCGAAGTACCCGACGGCGCCGCGAAGTTCGACCAGTGCCGCGCCCGGCGGGAGCGCTTGCACCACCGGTGAGAACCCGTCCAGCATCTCCAGCACCCGGTGATATCCCTCCTCCGGCAGTCGTACGGGACACCGCACATGCATCACCGACGCCCTCCTCTGTCCGCTCGCCCATCCCGTCATCCCGCACCTCCAGCCCGACCATATCGAACAATTATTCGAACGCGGGGGGCCGACAGGCGCCCGAGGTGTGACGGCCGCACGCTGATCGTGTGGAGTGGCCTGTAGACGTCGCCCTGGCCCGCTCTCTGACGCAGCTGCCGACGGGCCCGTGGGCGTACGAGATCAAGGTCGACGGCCACCGGACCGTGCTGTGGCGGACCGAGGACAGTGTCCGGCTGCAGTCACGGACCGGCCGCGACGTCACCGCGCTCTGGATGGACCTCGCCCTGGCCGCTATGAGCCTGCCGCCTGGCGTGGTCTTGGACGGCGAGGCCGTCGTGTACGTCGCCGACGACGACGGCACCGCGCGGATCAGCTTCGCCGCGGCGCAGTCCCGGGCGTTGTCCCGGCCTCGCCGCGCGCGGGAGCTCGCCGACCGGCACCCCGCGACGTACGTCGCATTCGACATCCTGGCCCACCCGGCGGCGGGCTTCCCTGACCTGCGCCCGCGTCCGTACACGGAGCGCCGCCGGATCCTCCTGGACATACTCGCCGATGTCGGCCCGCCGATCGTGCCGGTGTGGTCGACCACCGACCGGGACGAAGCCCTGCTCTGGTACGAGGCACTCGAAGGAACCGGTGTCGAGGGGATCGTGGCGAAGCCGCTCCGGTCCGCCTACAAGACAGGGCGGTCCTGGGCGAAGATCAGGCACGCGGACACGGTCGACGCGGCCGTGGTCGGGTTCACCGGCGCGGCCCGGCACCCGAAGGCGCTCGCCGTACGACTGCCCGACGGGCGCGTCGTACTGTCCCAGCGGCTGACCACGGTGCTCGCCTCCGCCATCGCCCCGCGTCTGGTTCCTCAGGCCGGGCGCGCGGTCGCGGAGGCCGGTGACTCGTACACGCCCGCCGGGGGCGGCATCGTGGTTGAGGTTGTGGCGGGCACGACCCGGCACGGTGTCGTCACCGTGGTGAGGCTGCGCTGACCTCACATGCCGCGTCGGCGGCCGCGGTGGGTGAGCTGATGGGCTGGCGCACATCCAGGTAGCAGCGCAGTCGAACGCCGGGCTCGCCCACGTCCCGCGTCGTACGGTCCGCCGGCGACGTCGCCCACCGCGCGGCGAGCGCGGCCTGGACGGCGAACACCGTCTCGTCATCGGCGCCGGCGACGTCGACGACGACCTGCCCCGGTTCCCTCAGGTGTGCCTCGTTGATCGGGTTCATGTACAGCACTACGCCCGGACGTCCCGAACGGGTTCCGCTGCCGCGATTCTTCACCCGACCGAGTGGGGCAGTCGCTCCAGGATCGGCAAGAACGGGGATGGTGAGCGCACGGTCCTGTCGAAGACACCGTCGTCCCGCGCCGTTGGCCGCTTCCAGATGCCTAAACCGTCCCTGGGACCTCTTTGCCTAGGCTGCTCCCACAGCAGCTGATCAGTGCTCTTCACCTGGTCGAACTCCCCGCCTAAACCCTCAGAGTTCACCTGCTGAGTAGGTTCATCGCCAGACCAAGTTCACTCAGTCCGGGACACCACAGGAGGCTCCAGTGAGCTCCAGCAACCACCGTCATCAGCCGGACAACGGCATGCGTTCGTTCGAGCTGGTGAGGGATGTCTATCTCCAGGGTGCGCCGGTGTTCTCCGTCCCGCCCTGGGTGCAGAAGCGGACGGCCAGCTACGCGTCGTCCGACATGCGGCGGTGGAGCAACAACTGGAGGAAGTTCTACGCCAAGACCATGAAGGAGGCACGAAACGAGCGGAAGAAGATCCTTTCTTCCACGACGCGGCCCTCGCTCTACTTGGAGCCGCTCAGCCCCCTTCTCGCGGACCGGATCCGCGAGCAGCTAGAGCTTGACCTGCCGGAAACGTGGGATCCCATCGAGAAGGAAAAGGAGATCCACCGCAGTCTGGACTACGTCCAGAACGGACGGCTGTCGTCGCGTGAGCAGGAGGCCATCCACCTGGGATGTGCGATCCCCATGGGGCGTGCGGCAGCTGCCAAGGCCATGGACATCAGCCGTGACGGCGTCAAGACGCACGTGTCCAACGCCTGGACCAAGATGCGCGAGGACGGCGTCGACGACACGGCCGTGCGGTGGTTTCTCACCGGCAAGGTGCCTCAGAACTCCCCCCGCCCGTAAGAGAACTCGGAGAACAAAGGAAATCTCATGCCCGGAACCTGCAAGACAGATGACATCCAGGAGGAAGCAGTGACGGAACACCGTATGTCCCCTGGCGCCGATGCCTACATCCAGTCCTACGCCGAGTCTGTTGAGAGGGAGTGCCGTGAGAGCCGGAAGGCCACTCGGGTACAGAGCCATCTGCGGCTCGCCAAGCTGAGCGTCGTGATGCCGATCGGCGCCATGACCGTGCTGGTCGTCGCGACCGTCGTGGCGTTCGCGTTCTGGGGGATGCACACAGCCGCTGGACTGCCGATCGGCGCCGTGTCGGCGGCGATGTACACCGCCGTGAACGATGCCCGGATCTCGGTGGTCCATGACAACCCCGGGTGGAGGCGGCGGCACCGCATTTTGGCCTGGCTGGTTCCCGGCCACCCGTCCGACTGACGGGGAAGCCGCCCAGCGCGTCCTGGATTCCGAGCCCGTGGAACACGCTGAGCGGCCTGCAGCCCATTCCCCCTACCGCTGTTCAACAACGCACAAGACGAAGGAAGAGCCGATGCCATCATTTTTCCCGCATACAGATACACACGGGACGAGTGACCAATTCTCTCCGCATATCGGAAGCTTTTGCTCATTGGCCAGCATGATCATGAGCGAGCTTTTCATACGCACGCACGTGACCCCGCGCCTGCTTTCGATACCCCAGCTCCGACGGAGTGAACGGACCTAGACACAACTGCGGCCCCGGGCTTGGTTGGAGCCCGAGACCGCAGCTGTATGACGTGCACCGTGTCACCGGTGCACGGAGAACCTTTGACGCTCGCCGGGTGATCTGCCAGGACCGGCCCGCCGGGCGTCCTCCCTAGTTCTCAGTTAGGACACCCTAATGATGCCCTCTCTATCCAGCTTTCCGCAGCAAAACGCCGGTCATGCCTTCCTCGAAAGCCTCACACGGGCCAGCGGCACCGCGAGCGACGGCGGCTTCAACAGCACCTTCACCTGGGCCGCTCTGATCGCCGTGGTCGCTGTCATCGCCGCATTCGTCTACCGCTGGTTCGACAAGATCGCCAAGCTGCTGGAGAAGGCGTCCGTGACCCTCGACGCGCTGGTCGTCGAGCTCGACAAGCTCGCCGACAAGACTGCGAAGAAGGCCGACCTCGAAGAACTCAAGGAACTGCTCAGCCGCGTCAAGCAGGACGAACGGCGCTTTCCGAAGATCCCCTTCGGGACGATCGTCGCCACGATCGAGGCGTACGAGAAGACCACCGTCACCGAGGAGTGCGCCAAGAGGCTCACCAGGGTGCTCGCCAACAGGCGGTACGTGGACGAGGCGCTCAAGCTCTCCCGCGAGCAGGGCACCAGGATCGCCGACATCCGCGCCGCGATCAACGACGTCCAGCGCGTCATCAACCGCAAGCTCCTTCGATGACGCGTGATGGTGCGACCTGGTCAGGGACGTGCGGTAGGTGCGGCCGGCAGTAGTTTGGCGGCCGCACGGACGGTGGTCTGCAGAGAGTCGTGCACGGTGACATCCGGGCGGGCGTGCCGAAGCTGTTCCAGGACGTCCAGGCGGCGCGGGTAGTCGGGGTGAGTGCCGATCGCGAGGCGGGTGCCACGAGCAGCGTGCGCTCCCAGTTCGTACAGGGCGATGGGCTGGACGGCTTCAGCGCAGAACCAGAAAAGGATCACGTCGGCGATACGGAGATGCTCGTACTCCCAGGCGGTCTGCTCCCGTGCCGCTTCCACCTGGCCGACAGGGAAATCATCGCGTCGCGGGTTGAGGACGACGGCCGGGGATCCGATCGCGTCCAGCTGGAGCACCGCCCGTCGCTACCAGTTCGGGCACCCGGTGATGCCGCCGCCCAAGAAGATCGACACGGCGTCGCCGTCGTGGCGCGCCGGGGCCTCTACGTAGCGCAGCGTCCGGGGCGGCAGCAGCGGGAAGCCGGCGACGGCGATCGCGTCCAGCAGTTCCCGTACGAGCGCCTGGGCGTCGGGGCTGCCGTCCGGGTAGGCGCGCAGTACGGGGGCCAGCCGCCAGGAACTGAGTTCCGGATGTGGGCGCAGCATCTGCTCGATGGACTCGGTACTCAGGACGCCGCCGGCGGCCAGGCCGTCCAGACCTGCGTCAGTGCTCGCCTGTGCGGACAGGATCCGTGCACGGTGTTCCTCGGTCGCCTCCGGCTTCCACCGGCCGTTCACGTAGTCGGCTGTCAAAGCGTCGGCCAGGAGGTGCAGTTCATCCGTCACATCGGTCAGCGTACGAAATGGCCGACCCTGCAGATGGCGTTCGATGGTGCTGCGCCGGGTCAGGCGCGATCAGGGGCTGTCGCCGCCCCAGTCCCAGCGGGCCGGGTCGCCGGGGTGCGGGTCGTACATCGCCCAGCCGCCGGCGCCGAACTGCTCCTCAAGGGTGTATTCGAGTGATCACTTGGCGCTACCCTGCTGAGGAGCGCAGGGGGGCGTATGCAGTACGAGCAAAGAATGTACGCAAGGCTGAAGTTCTTGGAGCTGATGGCCGAGCTGAATGAGACTTCGTTCGAGACCTTCTTCCATGACCTGATGTGTGCGCGCTACCCGGAGTTCCTGGACGTACGAACCCACGGGCGGTTGGGTGATCAGGGCTCCGACGGTCTGATGCTGCACGAGCGCAAGCTGTACGCCTGTTACGCGCCCCAGACGGTGAATGCGACAGAGATCAAAAAGAAGATCAATTCGGATATCGCCAAGGCCCTGACGAAGCGGCGCGGGCAGTTCGACACGTTCGTCTTCGTGCACAACGACCGCCGGGGCATGCATCCGGAGATCGCAACGGTCCTGTCCGAGGCAGAGCGTGTTCATCGACCGTTGCGGTTCCAGCAGATGGGCACGCGCAGACTGTGGCACGAGTGCCTGCAACTCGAGCTCGCACTGGCCGAGGACGTTCTGCGCTGCCAGATCCCGATCCAGCCGGTCGTCCACGGCATCGGCAGGGAGGACCTTGCTCCGCTGCTCAAGCACCTGCGTGAACAGCGCAAGGCAGCAGATCCTTTGATGCCGCTGCCCGAGGTCGACCCGGGGAAGCTGGACTTCAACCGTGTGCAGGGGGAGGCACGCGAAGATCTGCTGCGCGGTATGCGGCACAGTCACCTGGTCGATGAGTTCTACGCGGGCACGATCCGGGCGGTTGAGCATGATGAGGTGGCTCAGGGGTTCCGGCTGTACTACGAGCAGGTCCGGCGGGAGTGGCCGGACCCCGAGGACGTGCTGTGGCAGCTGGAGATGTACGTGCTGGGCAACGGCAGCGTGCCCCCTCGCATGCAACGAGCGGCCTGGGTGATTCTCGCGCACTTCTTCGAGCGCTGCGACGTCTTCGAAGCGCCGCCGGCGGACTGGACACCTTCCGGGCTGGGGATGCTCGCGTGATCACTCCGACGAAGGGCATCGCGCCGGACAGGTGCCTGTTGGCGGTCGGTGCGCAGGTCCTGCTGCAGCTGGATGAGCCGCGGTCGGTCAGCCAGGCTTGGGCGCGGCTGAGGAAGTGGCGGGCTGAACATGGTCATCACGCACCGGTATCGTTCGGCTGGTTCGTGCTGGCCTTGGACGTGCTGTACAGCATGGGCGCGGTCGAACTGCGTCGGGACGTCCTAGTTGCGAGGAGTGTCAATGCTGTGGCGCTTGAGCGCTGACGATCGCCGGTTCAAGACCGCATCATTTACGGCGGGAATGAACCTCATCGTCGCCGACCGGACGCAGTCTTCCTCCGACACCGACAGCCGTAACAGCGCTGGCAAGTCCAGCTTGGTCGAGCTGATCCACTTCCTGCTCGGGGCCCGGGTCACCAAGACGTCGCTGACGTCGAAGAAAGCGCTGCGTGAGATCACGTTCAGCCTCGAGATGACGTGGCCGGATGCCGGGCCGTTGCAGGTATGGCGCACCGGCAGCCGGCCCAATGTCGTGCATATCGAGCCGGACGTGAGCGGCGGTGATGACCGCCAGCATGCGATGTTCGACTTCGGCGGGCCGGTCGAGCTGGGTGTGGAGGACTGGACTCGGCTGATCGAGCGGGACCTGTTCCATCTGCGGGAGGATCATCCGGGTGTCAGCGGGCGCACCATGCTGTCGTTTTTGGCCCGTCGTGCCTCCTCGCACGGGTTCAATGAGGCCACCCGCACCTTCGCCCGCCAAGCGGAAGCCGATGCCACCACGAACCTCGCCTATCTGCTGGGGCTGGACTGGCAGCTGGCCAATGGCTATCGCGAGCTAGCCGCCCGCAAGGCCACCCGCACCCAGCTGCGCAAGGCCGTCAATGACCCTGTCTGGGGTCGCATCGTCGGGACCACCGCCGACCTGCGCGGCCAGATCACCCTGGCTCAGGCCCAGGTTGACCGGCTTCAGGCGCAGATCGCGGACTTCCAGGTCGTCCCCGAGTACGAACGGGTCAAGGAACAGGCCGACGACGTCGCCCGACAGATCAAGCAGCTCGCCCAGAACGACGTCATCGACCGCGACAACCTGGAAGAACTCCAGCAAGCCATCACTGAAGCCAGCGACGTCGATACCGGCTACCTGCGGCCCGTCTACGAAGAACTCGGAGTCGTCCTCAGCGACCAGGTACGCCGCCGCTTCGACGAAGTGCAGACCTTCCATCACTCTGTCGTCCGCAACCGCAGGCGCTTCCTCGACGCTGAGATCGCCGAACTCACCGACCGCCTCGAAGGCCGCCGCGCCGAACGCGCCCGCCTGGGTGAGGAACAATCCCGCCTGCTGCGCATCCTCAACGACGGCGGCGCCCTCGAAGCCCTCACGGCCTTGCAGCAGGCCCTGGCCCGCGAGCAAGCCACGCTAGAAGCACTGCGCCACCGTTACGACGCCGCCCAAACTCTGGAAGCCAGCGCACGCCAGATCACCGCCCAGCGGCTGCAGCTACAGCAAGCCGTCACCACCGACCTCGACGAACGCGCCGAACAGACCGCTGAGGCAACCCTGCTGTTCTCCCAGTATGCCCAACGCCTCTACGGACAGGGCCGCGAGGCCTACCTAGCCATCGAAGCCGGCCCAAACAGCCTCCAGATCCGCCCCCACATCCACAGCGACGACAGCCGCGGCATCAGCAGCATGGTCATCTTCTGCTTCGACCTGACCCTCGCCGTCCTCGCCCACCGCCACGGCCGCGGCCCCGACTTCCTCATCCACGACAGCCACCTCTTCGACGGCGTCGACGACCGCCAACTCGCCGCCGCCCTCAAACTCGCCGCCGACGTCACCCGTGAAGAAGATCTGCAGTACATCGCCACCTTCAACAGCGACGACCTCGATAAGGCGACCCGCCGCGGCTTCGACCCCGCCCCCTATGTACGGCAGCCTCACCTGACCGATCGCCTCAACGACGGCGGCCTCTTCGGATTCCGCTTCTGACCGCGTCCACTGCCGCAGGGTCTCGACACCCGCGTAGGGGCGGCGTCAGCAGTTGCCGCTGGGGCGCGGGGCGTACATCGCCCGGCCGCCGGCACCGAACAGCCCCAGGTGCAGGTGCGTCTGGAGGCAGACAGTGTCGAGCTCGTCCTGTACCTAGCCGGGTGATGTGGAGCAGCCGGTTTCCAGACCAACCCGAAAAATTGGAGCCTCGGGGAGATGAATCATGAGTAATGGGGAGGGCCTCTGGGTGGGAGGCCATCAGGTCAGTCGGCTACGCGACGGGTGGGGCCCCCCCGAGCTGGTGGCTGCTTTCACGGACGACATGTTGCACATGCGGCCCGTGACAGCTCGTGAGGTGTACGGCCCTGACGCTGATGACGTCGATGAGTTCGTCGAGTGCTCCCTCCGCGGGGCAGGTCCCGTGGTCTCGGAACGGCTGAGCTTGCTGGGCTATACCGAACAGGCCACGGTCGAATTTCTCGATGCGATGCTTGACGATGAGCGCTCCCTGTCGGGGCTGGGGCCGCTTCTTCAGGGTCAGCCAGACCCTCGGGAGGAAAAGCGCTCCTACTTGGCCGGTTACACCGCACTGGACTGGATCAAGGACCTCGGAGCTAAAGCATCCAACCCGCCTTCCCGTGAGATCGGCGGGGCCTCCTGGCTGCTCCACATGCTTGAGTACTCCGAGCCGGGATTCGCTCTCAAAGCCGCCCTCCTGGGGCTTCCCGACGCGGAAGTGGTACTCATCCTGGACGGGAACCAGGTCGACGACGGAGCAATTGTCAAATCCTGTGGATCACCGCGAAGAGCCTCAATCCAGCCGTAGCCATTGACCAAGGACTGCGAAGTCCTGGTCGGTGAGGCCGCGGGACGACGCAATGCGATGGAGGAGGGCTGGTGCCGGGTGGCGGGTGGACACCCAGTCCCGATCGGCGTCGGTGATCTCGTCGTCGACCCAGGCGAACGGGCGTCCGTCCGCCCATGCCACGAGGGTTCGGGTCTTCCAGTGGAGCCCGAACCACTGGTCTTCTCGTTCGTGGGCGGCGGAGGGCTCCGGCCAGTTCACGACCGGCAGTTGGGGCAGGCCGAGCCGCGGTGCCAGCTCGATATTCGCCTCCTCTTCCCAGGTCGTGGCCCAGACCAGGTCGCACGGCAGCGCCGCGAGCCGCGGCCCGGCCTGTGGGACGAGCCGCGCCAGGTGCGTGTCCGATGCGGTGCCCGCCGGCTCGCGCTGCGGGCCATCGCCGAACGGCAGGAGCGGCCCGTCGACGTCCAAGAAGAGCAGTGGACGGTTCCCGTGCGCGGTCATGCTGCGCTCACCTCGGGGCGCTCGACGAGGTAGCCGTTCTGGAACGTGGCGCCGTTGCGGACGAGGGCGACGAGGTGGGGTGCGGTGATCGCGCGCCAGCGTGCCTGGGCGGACTCGGCGAGCTTGAACACCATGGCCAGGGCGGCAGCGGGGCTGCCGGCGCCGCGGGTGACCCGGGTCCTCAACTTGACGGTGCTGAAGGTGGATTCGATCGGGTTCGTCGTCCTGAGGTGCACCCAGTGTTCGGCGGGGAAGTCGTAGAACGCCAGGAGTTCATCGGTCTCGTCGCTGACCTTCTTCACCGCTTTCGGCCACTTCGCGCCGTAGGTGCGCTCGAACTCCTTGACGGCCTTCTGGGCGTGGTCGCGGTCTTCGGCGTTGTAGATCTCCTGCAGTGCCTTCTTAGCGCCGGGCTGGGCCGACTTCGGCAGGGCGTTGACCACGTTGCGGGTTTTGTGAACCCAGCACCTTTGGTGCCTGGCCTGCGGAAACACCTCCGCCAGAGCCCGCCACAGGCCCATCGCGCCGTCACCGACCACGAGCTCGGGATCCCGCATGCCGCGCCGTCGGCAATCACGCAGCAGGTCGGCCCAGGACTCGGTGGACTCGCGCAATCCTTCAGCGAGCGCGATGAGTTCCTTGCGGCCGTCGGTGCGCACGCCCATGAGGACCAGGACGCAGGAGCGGGCCTGGCCGAGGCGGACCTTGGGGTGGACGCCGTCGGCCCACACGTACACGTAGTCGGATTCCGACAGGTCCCGGTCCTGGAAGGCAGCATGGTCGTCGCTCCACTGCTTGGTCAGACGGGTCACGGTGGCCGGCGAGAGCCCGGCCGAGCTGCCGAGGAACTGCTCGAGTGCGGGAACGAAGTCGCCGGAGGACAGTCCGTGCAGGTAGAGCAGGGGAAGGACCTCGCTGATCTTCGGGGACTTGCGGCACCAGGGGGCCAGGATCTGCGACGAGAACCGCTTGCGTTCGCCCGTCTCGGCATCGACGCGCTTGTCGTTCACGCGCGGTGCCTTGACCGGGATCGGCCCGGCGGCCGTGGTCACGGTGCGCTCGGCGTGGTGGCCGTTGCGGACCACCAGACGTCGGCCGGTCTCGTCGCGCTGGTCAGCCAACTCGGCTATGTACTGGTTGACTTCGGCCTCCAGGGCCGCGGCGAGCATCCGCCGGGCGCCCTCGCGGACTATGTTGTCCATCAGGGAGCCGGTCTCGGTGGTTCCGTCGTTGTTGACTACGCTGAGCACGGGCGTGCCTTCCCGACCCGCGCGCCAACGCGGGCCTACTCGATGACCAGAAGTCGATCACTCGGGAAGGTACGCCCTCCGCGTTGTGCGAGGCATCCCTCCCGAGGTCGATCCACAGGTCTTGAGCATTGCTCCGACGACGTAGCCGATGACCCTGATCTCCGGCACCTGTGCTCCGCCGCAGCAGAGGCCGTGCACGCACAGTCTGCCGCGCATGCCCCCATGGTCGTTCTCACTGAAGGGCATAGTGACGTAGCGATCCTCGAGCCGGCGTTGCGCCTGCTGTACCCGCACCTCACAGACCTTGTGCGGTTCATGGACTACAACAACAACCCACGCGGAGGCGCGGGCTCGTTGGTCACCACCGCACGTGCGTTCGCTGCGGCAGGCATCGCCAACCCCGTCGTTGCACTGTTCGACAATGACACCGGCGCCCAGGAAGCCCTCCGGCCTCTGGCCCAAAGCTCCCTACCGAGCAACATCAAGATTTTGCGCTGTCCACCCCTTGAGCTTGCGAAGTCATACCCGACGCTTGGGCCACCGACAGCCGAGGCACCAACGGGCCGCATATCGATCGCGGACGTCAACGGACTAGCAGGGTCGATCGAGCTCTACCTCGGCCGGGACGTCCTGTCGCTTCCTGACGGTAGTCTCCGGCCCGTCCAATGGCGCAGCTACAGCGAAGGCAGCAAGCAGTACCAAGGCGAAATCACCGATAAGAAAGCCGTTCAGCAGGCATATCAGGAGAAGTTGGCACGAGCTCAAGCAGACCCTTCTGTCATCGTCAGCCAAGACTGGACTGGCATACGCGCCATCCTGAACATGGTCATCCATGCCTTCGATTGAGTCACACGGTCAGGGGCTGTCGCCGCTCCAGTCCCAGCGGGCCGGGTCGCCGGGGCGCGGGTCGTACAGCGCCCGCCCGCCGGGGCCGAACTGTCCGAGTTCGGTCTGGAGGGAGACACCGTCGTCGATCTCCTCCGGCCTCCAGCCGGTGATGTCGAGCAGCAGGCCGTCCAGTGGCCCGCCAACGAGTTCGGCGTAGTCCCGGTCCGGCTTCGGGCCGGGGTGGTCGTGGTCGGCGCCGTAGACCCGGCGGCGTAGCAGCTGCTCGTCATCGCGCTCCATCCGTTCAGCCTTGCAGCCGCCACCGACAACGGGGGTTTGCCTAGGCGGTCCTGGGCAAGCCCCGCGCTGCCAGGGGTGGCTTGCCCGGGTCAGCTGCGCCAGCGTCCGAGCCAACCGCCGGCCTTCGAGGCCTGCGCCTCCTCCTCCTGGCGCTCCTGCTCCTGGCGCTCGCGTTCGGCCTGTTCCGCCTGCCGCTCCGCCTCGAGCGCCCGAGACTTGCAGTCGTCACACAGGTGCGGGTGGCTGTCCCCGCGGCCCCAGTCGACCGCGATGCTGGCCTTCCACCGGTCGTCGGTGAACTTGGTCCCGCAGTCGGCGCACACCGGACGCTGCGCCTCACGTTCGGCTGCTTCCTGCGCGAGACGGCGCCGCCCTTCTTCGGCGCGGCGGGCGAGGGCGGCGTCCCGGCGGGGGTTGGCGATCGCGTCGAAGAGGTTCTGCCGGTCCTCGCGGCCGAAGCGCCAGAACGCGGGCCCGGCCGGGCCGTGTTCGCGCAGCAGGTCCAGCGTGGTCGCCACGATCGGCATCTTCCCCTGGTAGAGGTGGAAGCCGTCGGCCCCCTGGCCCTGCCAGTGCTCGCGGGTGAGGGCGGCGACCTTCTTCATCTGCTGCAGCGTGGGCCGCTTGCCGACCTGGTGGAAGACGAGCAGGACCGGCGGGTGCGTCGCGTCGCCCCGCTGGGGGGCGGGGGCTGACCAGCGGGTGCGCCACATCGGCTTGTCCTGGCCGTCGGTGTCCTTGGCCTTGCGGTGGAAGTGGCGCATGTACTTGTCGAACTTCGCCGCTATCTTCGCGGCGTCCTCGGTGCAGTTGTCGGCCTCGATGAACAACAGCGGCAGCCCCACCTCGGGGGCGGTGAGGATGATGTCGGCCCACGCACTTCCCACGCCGGGGTTCTTCCACGTGCCCGTCGCCGGGAGGGCGACCTCGGTGGCGTAGGAGGTGATGCTGCCGATCCCGTCGGGCGCGCCGATCCACGCCTGGGCGGCCGCGATGGCTTCGGCCGGCTCACCGGCCACCAGGTCAAGGTCAGGCTTCGGACGGATCATCGCGATGACCGTCTCGTTGACCGTCATCGCATGCGAAGCCCCCGAGCTGCCCGCGCTCTTGGGCATGCCGCCCATCTCCTCCGGCCCCCGGTCCAACTGGAGTCCGGCAGCGGCCAGCCCGTCCTTGGTGAGCAGGCGCACCTCCTCTCCCCCTCGGGTGCGGCCGCCGTCGACGGACAGGCCGTGCCTGCGCAGATCGTTGAGCGCGCCACGGTGGGAGGCGGTGCGCGCCTCCTTCCGTACGGCCGGTGTCTTCTTGAGTGTGTGCCGGTAGGTCAGGTGCGGTGAGGACAGGCGCTGGATCTGGTCCGCCGTCACGGCCTTGAGCACCCCGAGCACGCGCAGCGCATCGTCGCGGTGTCCCGTCGTCGATCCCGCCTCGTTCGTCTTGCGTTTGCCCGCCATCAGCCCCGCTCTCCCGTCGTCCGCGTCCGGCCACCGGCCGGGCGTCGGCCCCGCCCGGCCGCAGAGGGCACCAGGCGCGCCCTGAACCCGATGATCGCCTCCACCACTGACACCCCACCCCTACCTATTTCCCAGGGCTTGGTCAGTGAGAGGAGGAGAGAAGAGGGTTGTGACGACGCGCCACAGTCCCGAAAAGCCGTGGTGGCCTGGGGAAATACGGGCAGCGCTCGTGCCGGGCACGGAAGTGGGTACGGCAGTGGGATCGCAAGCGCCGGCGGCAGGAGACCACGGCGGCTTGCCCGGCCCACCAGCCCTCCCGGCGCGGGGCGCGCGCCTCTCCGGTCGGCGGCGCGGTCAGGGTACGGCGGGCACCGGTGTTCGGTCATCATCGGCGGTCTCTCCCTTGTGCGTTGGCGTCCTCCACCGGCCCTGTGACGGCCGGTGGCGCACCCGCGCGAGGGGAGAAAGCCGCCCCGATGGCTCGGTGGCCGCTGCATGCCCCTCCTGCGGGCGCGTCGCGGCCATCGTGGACACCCACCCCTTGTCCGCGACCTGACGGCGGCCGGTAGCGAACTCGGTCTAGGAGAAACGCCCGCTCCTGGCGGGCCGCGCCGAATCGGACAAGGGGTCATCGTCGGCCCGACCATGACCCGACAAGGGGGCCGTGGTCGGGCCGGCCACACTCGACAAGGGGGCCCGCTTCAACCCATGCGGCACCAGTTCGCCCCAGTTTGGAGACGGGGAGAAATCTCCGGACTTTATCCACAGGTCAGCACGCCGACCATGCGAGAACGACGCCGTGAGTCGCGCGGCGGCCATCGTGAGGAGAGCTTGATGCCGTACCTGATCCCGTCCCGTACACCGCTGACGCCCGAGCAGGTGGAGCGGGGCTTCGACTACCTCCTGACGCTGCAGATGGGTGGCGGGTCCGCTGTCGCCGGGCGGGCGGAAGCGGACCCGGAGCTGGCGTTCATCCTGCTGCGGCTCGCCGAAGACATCGTCTGGCCCGTCACGACCCTGGACGCAGAGGCAGACCCGTGCGCGGACTCCTTCGCACTGGACGAGGTCGGATGCGTGCTGCTGTCCTCGCTGCGGGACTGGGCGCGGGACTCCCCCACCACGGCGGCGTTGGGCATCGCCCGCAGCATCATCCGGTTCACGGCGAATGTCATCCCGGACCCCGACCATGCGGACACCGCCGACACCCTGGAGGCGATGCGTGACGAGCGCCTGGTGCTGGCCCACGCGGTGTACTCCGCACCAGGTGCGCACCGGTAGTCGCACCTGGTGCGGGTGGGTGCGCACCACGGGGCGCACCACCGCCCATCCGGTGCGCATCTACTCGGTGGGCGGTGCGCACCGGTGCTGCTGGCGGCGCGGGAGTGGTGCGCATCGGGTGGGGTCGACGCGGTGGAACAGGCCGGTTGAGGGCGGCGCGTTTCTCCTTGACCTGGGCCGTGGTCAAGGAGAAACGCGGCGGGTGCGCACCGGGTGGATGCACGGCATCGTCCCCGGCGATGTCGCGCACTCCCGCACGGTGTCGTCCACTCCGGCCGGTGGGCTCCACTCGGTGGAGTGGATGCCGGACATCGTCGGCGCGCATCACGGCATCGGGTGCGCGGCATCGGGTCCACTCAGTGGCCGGCCTCCCGGCCGTGGTGCGTTCCGGGCTCCTGCGGGCGGTGCGCCTGCTGGTCGTCCGGGCGCACCGGGTGCACTACGTCGGCGTCGTCCTGGTCGGTGTAGCGGTCCGCGCGGACGCGGGAGTCGTCGGCCGCCTTGGTGAACGCGTCCTGGAGGTGGCGCAGCCGGTCGGCCGTGAGATCGAGGGCTTCCACGTCCGTGCGGGACTCCCGCAAGGCCCGCAGCGCCGTCAGGTCGATCGCCTCCCGAGGTGCGGCCTCCGGCTCCCGGTCGTCGTGCTCGGAGTCGGCGGCCGGGGGCGCGAGCAGCTGCTCGGGCATCGCCGCCTGCTGGTGCGCGACGACGTCGTACGCCCGGCCCCGCACGACGGTGGTGGTGCGCAGCTTCTCCCGCACCACCGCACGGCGAGGACGGCCCGCTCGTACTGCAGCGGGAGGCGGGGTATCTCCCACTCCCCCGCGTCCTGGCCCGGGGGCCGGGGCGCAGCCGGCGCACCGGGATCGGCCGGGGGTTGCCGGTCCGGGCCGCGGACGGCAGTTGGTGGGTGGCGCCGGGCAGGGAGGTCGGACAGCGTCCACCGTGCGGTGTAGAGGCGGTAGTCCGACAGCAGGCCGATCGTGGTCTTCGGCTCGCTGATGTCCAAACAGTGAGTGGAGATGGCGGCAGCCACAATCTGGTCGTCCAGGCCGGGGTCGCGGCGGCGGCCGCGCAGGACGAGGGCGAGGTGACGTCGGGCTTCGGCAAGCAGGTGCCGGCGGTGAAAGCGGCCGCCGTCGTTCATCACGAACACCGTCGTGGTGACGTCGACGGCCGCCAGCGCTATGTCGACCACGGTGGCGACCCGGGCCCGGATCGCGGCAGCCGCGGCGCGGGCGTGCTCGAGGAGGGAGTTGATGATGTCAACGGCCACCCCGGAGGTGAGGATCGCGCTCGTCTTCCACCACGCGCGCAGCTGCGCGAGCGGCCGCGTCTTCTGCTTGGGCGGGCGGGTCTTGCGGGCGGCCATCTGGTTCAGCTTGGCGCGGGCCCGCTCGGAGACCACGGGCAGGAACTTCAGCTCGCCGTCGTCGTCGACGGCGGTGACGTACTCGTGCTCCAGGTCCTCGAGGCAGGCGGCGATCTGGTCGCTGCGCCGGGCGGTCCAGCGGATCAGCTCGTGCGGCACCCCGGCAATCTCCATCACCGGCCGGCGCCCCGGGGTGACGGTGCGCGGCTCGGTCGCCAGCCCCAGCGCCTCGCAGACCTCAGCAGCCACGAGCTCGTTGTAGAGCGCGGAGGCGGCCACGGTGTTCTCGTGCAAAGCCAGGGTGTGGATCGAACCCCACTTCCCGTCCAGGCGCTGCCCCTTCACGGACAGCAACAGATGATCATGGAGCAGCGGCATCCCCGACCGTGCTTCGTAGTGGCGGAAGCGAGCGGCGACCAGACCACCGGGCGGCCGCACCCGGTAGATGCCGTCCTTGCCGTACCGGATCACCGCCACCTCGTCCTCGATCCACTCCAGCACCCGCTCGATCGCCCGCTCGTGCGCGGCCTCGATCACCCGCCGGGTCTCCTCATCCCCCAGCGCCCACAACAGGTAGACCGTCGGCTGCGGCCGGAACACGAAGTCGACACCGGTCACCGTCACCCGGCGACCGAGGGCGCCGGCCTTGAACGCCTTCTTCGGAGAGTCGCCCTTGGCCAGCCGGTCGGCCTCGATCCGGTCCGCGTACGGTGCCGGCCCCGCTCACCGAACAGGTTCCGCAACTGCTCCTCGGTGACCTCCTGCCCCGGCGTCAGCCCGAGCACGGCCAAGCCGCGGCCCATCCCACGCCCGGCCGGGACACCAGCTTGCTCCTGGGCGGCGCGCAGCGGCGTGCGCGCCGGGCGGCGACCGTCACCGACAACGGTCTCGCGCAAGAAGTAGCGGTACATCTGACCGGCCCGGACGACCTTGATATCTGCTGTCATGCAGACCACGCCACACGGCCCTGACCTGCAAGAAAAGGCCGATCAGCGGCACGTCCCGCCAGGCGGGAGCAGCGGACCAACTTTCTTCTCAGGTGCCCGTCACGCGGGAAGCGGCCCCGGGCCGGAAGCAAATGTCATCGCTCTCCGGCAGCCCTCACATCGACCACCACCGCCACCTCACGAGCCGAACGACACCAACGCACCACCGCAGAGCACCGCCTCTACGTCCTCTCCGGCAACCTTCAGTTCAGGGCGGCTGCCCGCCGTGAGTGATCTGCGAGAAAGATGGGGGTCCGGTCCGGGGTCGCCCTCACCTTCGGTAAGGCGTCGTTTCTTTTGGTGGTTCTCGGGCCGAGCTGTGCAGGGATACTGCTGTGGTGCTGTTGACGTGGATCGCTGAGGTGGCGGCCGAGCCGCTGGTGCTGGAGCCGGCTGACCGGCGGGTGGAGTGGGAGACCAACACCTGGTCGCTGGGTGCGGCGGACGAGGACAGGAGTTCGTTGTCCGTCGCCGAGGTGGTGGCTGCCTTCGAGCGGACTGCTGCTGCCATCCGGGAACGCGTTCACGATCTGGGCTTTTCCGGGGTGGTGACGTTCTACGTGTGGCACGACGAACAGGCCGGGCAGCTTTGGTGCTCGACCGGTTCTGTGCCCCCGGATGCGCTGCCGTTCGGCGGTACCTATGTGGCTTCCGACGACCTCGGTCCGATCATCGAGGGATTTCTGGCTGACAGCGAGCCAGGCTTCATCGCCTGGTCGGACCTGGACGACGTGCAGAGCCTCTCGGAGAAGACCGAGACTGAGCCGGAGATCATGCCCTTCGGTGTCTGGGCCAGCAGTGTCGGAGCCTCACGCTGAAGGGTCCTGCCCGTCCACACGGACGAGTCGGCGGTGGCAGATGAGGGCTGCGGCTATGCCGGCGAAGGCGAGGAAGTGTTCTGCCTTGCGTTCGTAGCGGCGGTGGAGTCGGCGGCAGCCGGCGAGCCAGGACACGGTCCTCTCAACAACCCATCGGTGGCGGCCGAGCCGCTGTGAGGACTCGATCCCTTTGCGGGCGATGCGGTGGCGGATGCCGCGCTTGCGGAGCCATCGGCGCAGGTGGTCGTAGTCGTAGCCCTTGTCGGCGTGCAGTCTCGCCGGTCGTCGCCGTCGTGGGCCGCGGCGGGAGCGGATCGGCGGGATGCCCCGCACGAGCGGTTCAAGGCCCTGGCTGTCATGCATGTTCGCACCGGAGATACCCAGCGACAGAGGCAGTCCGTTCCGGTCGGTGATCAGATGGATCTTCGATCCCAACTTGCCGCGATCGGTCGGATTCGGTCCCGTAAGTGGCCCCCTTTTGCCGCCCGCAGGCTGACCGAGTCGATCGCGCATCGCGACCAGTCCAGCTCACCTCGGGCGCCGAGCTCGTCGAGGACAACGCGATGGAGCCGACCCCAGACCCGGGCCCGGCTCCACTGGGCGAACCGCCGGTACACCGTCTGCCAGCTCGGACCGAACACCGGCGGAAGCTGCCGCCAGGTGCAGCCCGAGGTCGCCACAAAGATGATCGCCGCCAAGGCCTCGCGATCACCCGCACGACGCCGGCCCCCACCTTGCGGACGTATCACCTCCGTCGGCGGTACCACCCGCCGGAACAGCACCCACAACTCGTCCGGCACCAGCCGCCCAACCAGATCCGTCATGCACCGTTCAACGAACGATCAAGCCATAAGAAACGCCGTCTAAAAGCAACTGGTTCAGCCGCCTGCGGGGCATCCTTCAGTCGCGGCCGGAACGGGCTGCGGCAGACACGGGAGAGGCCAGGCCGGATCCCACCGCCAGGACGCCCACCCGGCGGCGTTCGTGAACGGACCAGAGCGTTCCTCGATGAGTGCGAGGATCCGGGCGCGGGCGTCGTCCACGGCCCGGTGCTCGGTGTCGGTGATGATGCCGAGCCGTCGCACGTGGGCGTACTCGTCCTCGTCCTTCCACTGCCACCGGCTCAGGCCGGGGTCGACAACCAGGTCCACGGCGAGATCGAAGGTGTCGAACCCCTCGGCAGTCCGGACCATGGGACGCTCGAAGTTCACGTACCAGTTCCGCAGCCGGCGCCCGCCGTCGGCGGGAACGAAGAAAGCGTTGACGCTGAACCACACACCGGGTGGCTTCCACAGCAGCAACTCGGTCTCCTGCCACCGGCCGTCCGTAAGCTCCCACTCCCCCGCCGCCATCGCATCGAACGCCTCCTTACGCACCGGACGGTCGTCGTCGGCACGGGCCTTGGCATACGGGGCTGGCCAACGCGCCTCCGCCCCCGGCGCACACGCAGTCACCAGAGCCTCCCCCGTGTCGGCAACGACACGCAGCGCCTGCTCACTCCACACCCGCCCACCGCGGTACACGTCACGCCGCACGACCGTCTGTCCCACTTCGAAACCCCGCACCGCTCCTCCTCCGCCCCCACCAAAACACCCGTCACCTCAGCCCTGCCCAGCACCTGGGCAAACTGCCGGGAGGGAGAGCCTGCCCACCGGCAAAGCGACTTTCGACGCGCGAACGAGGTCATCTCTGATCCTGTGCGGTGCGGGGGTGGGATGCCTGGAGCGCCTCGGTGAGGGGCCGCCGGTCGAGGTAGTAGGACAGCCGCACGCCGGGCCGGTCCGCTTCTCTCGCGCGGGCCGTGCGCAGGGTGGCCCTCTCCCAGCAGGCGGCGACGGCTTCACGGAACGCTGACGCGGATTCGTCGTCAGCGGCCGCGACCTCCACCAGGACCCGATCCGGTTCCTCCGCATGCTCTTCGTCCGGCCGGTCGTATGTGTCGGTGTCTGTGGTGGGGCGGTTGGGAAGAGCGCGGGTCTGCTGCCGTCCGCGGTACGGATGCGGAGAGGTGGCGGCGAGGAGGATCTCGAGGTGGTCGGCGAAGTACGGCCCCGGGAGCGGAATCTCGTATTCGGGGTGGCGGTCGTAGCCGGCGGTGACGGCGGCGGCGACGTAGTCCATGACGGCGAGGGTGGCATCGGTGTGCGCGCGGCGGGTGGCAGGGGTGAGGTGCTGGAGGATGCGCAGGAAGGTGGGGACGCTGTCGTCGATGCCGTTTCTGTGGACGAGGTCGGCGTCGTCGTCGGCAAGGTCGGTCTGGTCGTGCCAGAGGGCAGCAGCGTGGCGGTCGCCGAGGGCGCGGTGGTGGAGGTAGAGGCAGTAGGAGGCGGCGCTGTCGCCGGCGCCGGCGGCGTACTGCCACCAGAAGCGGGCGCCGTCTTCAGCGTCGGTGAGCTGCAGGAGGCAGCCCAGGAGCCAGGCGCCGCGGGGGGCGGGCAGCTGGTCGGTGATGAAGTCGGCGAGCTGTCCGGCGAGTTGCCCGGGCGAGGAGTGGCTGACGGCCACTTCGCACAGCGACCGCAGGTGCGCGGCTGCGGTTTCGTCCGCCAGGTCGTGTCCGAGGTCCTCCCTCAAAAGGGCATCGATCACGGGGACGGGGTAGGCGGTGTCGTTGTAGGCGACGGTGTCCTGCGGGATCTGGGGGTCTTTCAGGAGCAGGGAGCGGGCGAGGAGATCGTCGATGGCTTTCATTTCGGGGTGGTCACTCCCGGCTCGTCGTGGCGAAGGTGGATGGTCTCCAGGGCCCCTCGGGCGTGGTGGTCGTAGGCGTGGACGCGGGCCGGGGGCAGGCCGGTGATGGTGGGGACGGCAGCGTTGTCGATGCCGCACAGGTGGCGCAGGACGATGATGTCGAGCTGGTCCGGGGGCAGTTGGCCGACTGCGTCGAAGAAGGTGGCCAGTTCGCTGACTTCGGCGAAGCGGGCCGCGAGGTCGCCGATGCGGCTCTGAGCGACGGTGGAGAACGCCGCCGGCCGCAGGTCGGGGTATCCGTTGGCGTGGTGGGCGCGGAGCATGACGCGTGAGCGCAGCAGGCGCCAGGCGTGGCGGCGTACGTCGGAGCTCGCGACGGCTTCGTCCCAGCCGAGCCAGAGGATGTCGCAGGTTTCCGCGACGACCCAGTGGGCTCGCCGTTCGTTGTGGAGTAAGGCGCGGGCGTAGGCGGTGTAGGGCTCGCGCATGGCCTCGGTGAAGGCGCGGTGGGCCACGGGCGGCTGTTCCTGCTGGAGGGACTGGACTTCGTGTATGCGTTCCTCGATCCACTCCTGGTCCTTTTCCGCTTCACGGGCAGCCGCGGTCCACAGCCGGCGCAGCGGCCAGACGGGGAGGTCCAGGGCGCGGACCACGCTGTAGGTGATCTCCCAGCCGGGGTAGTACTCCATGCCGCGCAGGAGGGTGGAGATGCGGGTCTTGGAGTATCCGGTGAGGCTGACGAGGTCGTCGAGGGTGAGACGGGAGGCGGTCAGGCGGCTGCGGACCGGCTTCAGCCAGGCCCGGTGGCAGACGCCTGCCTCGTCCGAGATCTCTCCCGGTTTACGGCCCCGCCTGCTGGGCTCGTCGGCTTCTGGCTGTTCCGGTACGGACGGTGGCCTCATCGCAGCGGTTCCTCCGGCCCGGCCGCGGCCGGCGCAGAATCCGCAGCGCCGGTGCGCCGCGTCTCCATACCGGTGAAGGCGGCGGTGATCTGCTGAACGAGCAGTCCGAGTGAGGGCAGCAGCGCGGCTACGGCCGCGAGCTGGCCCAGCACGGTCATCACCGTGCTCCATGCGAGGACCGCCGCCAGTACAGCAACGATCCACACCTGCTTCCTGGACATCGCACCATTCCCCTGCACTTGAGTGTCTGAAAGGGGCCCTCCGCAGCGGTGCTGAAGCGCCGCGGAAGGCTGGACGCCAGCATGGTGGACCAACCCCCCGCCACTCAACGTGATCATGGGGTTACGGAACAATGCCGCCGGTAGCCCCAGCCGCATCCCGCGCCCAATACGCCATGACACTCCCCCCGTGAGATCAAAACAGGCTCCACCGAACGCTTTTGGCGGCGAAAACGTACATCTCCTTGCGACGCTCCGGGCAGGGCGCACCATGGAAGACGGACGCCTTCCCCGGGCGTCGGACCTTCCCGTCTGGAAGGCCGCGCCGTCCCCTCGTGCTGAAGAACGACCGGAGGGGACCGCACCGCTCCCGCCCAGCCATGTGCTGGGCGGGAGTTACTCCCATGCGCCCGCGCGGCGGGCCGACGCGGTTGGGGGTAGTGCGGACGGAGGCATGCGGCTTTCGACGCTCGGCACGCACCGCTGACCACGTTCCGGACGGCCCGCGCGAGGCCGTATCCCGTCCGCAGGTGGTGGGCAGCAGCAAAGTGGTTACCGCGGCAGCCACCGCCCCGTTAGTCTCGCCGCACCGAGACCGAGGAGGACCGGTGCTTGAGGGTGTGCTTGTCGCCGAGAGTCTGCGCATCGGAGCCGAGCTGAGCGGGATCCCGCTTCAGATCACCAAGATCTCGCGGATCGAAATGACCACCGCGTCCGCTGACCAGCCACGACAATGGACCCTTCTGGACTTCACCGCTCCGGAAGCCGACGCCGAACGCCTTGCCCAGCACATGGCCACCTGCCTTGCTCCAGCGGGCGGTTGGTACGTCGATTTCCACACCGCCGACGAGACGTTTGTGGTCTTCGCCGGAAAAACCTTCCGATACCCACGCGGACAAGCCGAAGGCCGCCAAGCAGCACAGGCACACGGGCGCTCGATCGGAGTCCCTGAACCGCAGCTGGACTGGCAAGTCTGACGGGACCATCTGCTGTCCGAACCGCAGGATCGCGGACGCGCGCCACCACGCGAGCAGTTACGGAAGCGGGAGCACCTTCTTCCTTGCCGGGCGGGTGTGTTGCGCGCCACCATGCCAGACCGTGGCGAGCTCGTTCGCCGGGCAGCCTCCCGGCCGACTGGACGGGCTTCCAGCGCCATACTCAGGCAGTCCGCGAGGAGCTGGTACCGCAGAACGAAGCTGAGGTCCTGGAACTGGGCGGGCTCAGGCACCTCCCGGTGCGAGGGAGGACGCCTTTCCCTTCGCCCCCGGGCCGGGGAGCGCGGCAGTCGGTGTGCGGGAAGGCATCCACCGTCCCACCGAGATGAACGAGGCGTTGGTCGAGTTCCTCACCGGGCTCAGAGGCTGACCGCTCAGTTCGCCGGTTCGACCTGTTGGTCGACCTGGCAGTAGTCGACTGAAGCCAGGAAACGCTGACCGAGCTTCACCTCGGTGTTCGCCTTGCCCTTCGTCGGCACGGTGACCATGCCGGACCGGGTCCTGATGAGCAAAGTGCCCTCGGCGTCGTAGAAGGTGACCCAGGCCTGGAAGTCGGCCCTGCGCCTGTTCGGGTTCGCGATCTCGACCGTCGCGTACGGGGTGGACGCGGTCGCACAGCTGACCAGCTTCGCCGTGCCGGCCTTCAGCGCCGAGCCGGAACCCGTGCTCGAGGAGGAGGGCGTTGAGCGATAGCCGGGGCGCTGGGTGTAACCGCTCCCGCCGCCGCTGGTGTTGCTGCCGCTGCCGTACGTGGAGTCGTCGTCATCGGAGCGGTACGAGCCCGACGAACCGCTCCCCGAAGTCGATCCCGAACTCGTCGACGAGCCGCCGTGGTTCTGGCTGGAGCTGCTGCAACCCCCACCACCGCTGCCCTTGCTGCTTCTGCCGTGGCCGTGCCGCCCCGACGAGAAACCGGTCAAAGCGAGTACGACCAGAGCCAGTACCGCCGTGAGCTTGAGTGCGCTCCCCCGAGAATCCATACGATCACTCTAGTCAAGGGGCCCGGCGCTCCCTCAGCGCAGGACGACCGCCGCACCGCTGTCGTCGGAGCCGGGGCCGAAGAGGTGGGGCCAACTGGGCCAGGAGGCCGGCCGGGCGGGGAGCGCGGGCCGTGGCCTAGCAGTCCGGACCGGACGCCGCGGAGGCATCGCCCGCACCGTCATCTGCCCTCGCCAAAGAGATCCTCCCCGAAGACCACAAGGGTCGTCGTCGACATCCTGCACCAGCTGAATGCCGTCGCCTTGAGCCAGGCGTTGGAGAGGGCATCCGGCGCCATTGCCTTCGGCCTGAAGACGGAACGGATCGGGCACCTCCCTGACGGGGAGGTGCCCGATCCGTTGCCTGGTGCCGGATGTCGGCGGCGCGCCGGATCCTTGCGGGCCCGACGCGTCTCCGTCTCTCACGTGCGTGGGTGGGTGGCAGGCTCAGGCGCGGCGGCGGGCGTCGCCCCGGTGGTCGCGGTCGTGGTCGCGGCCCCAGGACTCGTCGTCGATGAAGCGGCCGTGGTCGTTGCGCAGGGTCGCGGTGTCCCGGTCGTTGTTCCACACGTAGTTGCGGCGGTCCTGGTAGAGGTCGGTGCGGGTGTCGCGGCCCTCACCGGTGTGGATACGGACCGTGGCGCGGCCGGCCAGGCGGTAGTGGTCGAAGGTGTAGGTGGGCCGGCCTCGTCCTCGAGGGTCCAGTCGCCGAGGTTGATCGTGTTGCGGGTGGTGTTGGTGAGTTCCACCCACTCCTTGTTCAGCGACTTGTTGGAGCGGTCGTCGCGTCCCGGGGAGTCGTACTGGACGGCGGAGATCTCCACCTTCGGGTGCTGCGGACGCGCGTGCCCGGCAGCGGATGCCGGCAGCGCCGCCACCGAGACGAGAGCGCCGGCCTCGAGCGCGGCCGGGGCCAGACGACGGGCGGTGGCAGAAGCAGAAGCGGACAAGAAGTCCCCCAAGGTGCAGGCACTCCTCCCCCGACGGCCTTCACGGCCGACGCGAGGGTTGGTGCGGTGTGCGGGTGGCAGCCGGTCGGCCGCGCAGACACACCCTGTCCACCACGTGCGGGAGTTGAGGGGAAAACATGGACTGCGTTACTGCTTGCCCATATTTCCATGACTCTCGCCTGCTCATCCATGTATGCCGCTCATACCCGAAGTTGACGACACGACAGCTCCATCCCCCGGACAGGAACCGGCTCACCCCTCGCAGCCGCCACACCGCGCCACCCCGGTCCCGTGCCGGCTGTCACCCGAAAATGGGTAACAGCACTGCCCCCGCACAGAGTCGTGATGCCCGGAGGCTGGGGGCGCGGCAAGCGAAGGCGGCGGAGTCAGGAAACGCGCAGGAGTGTGGCGACCAGCCGGTCCTCGCGGGCATGGTCGAACCTGATCTGCTGGGCGACGTGGTCGGCGCCGGCCAGGTCCTCGCCTCGGAGGGACAGCCCGGTGAGACGGCCTCGCTGGAGGCCCGCGGCATCGATGAGCCGATACGCCATGGTCCGCAGATCGTCCTCGTGCCCGGAGGCTTCCGTCAGGCGGCGCGACTTCTCCCAGGACGGGCCGCCGACGAACTTGCGCGTCAGGCCTAGGGCGCGGGCCACCTGCCCGCGCCGGCGCAGCATCTGTCCGAGCTGGACGACCAGATCGAGCAGCGCGGCGCGGACTGCGGCGCCGTCCAGAATGTCGCGGGGGAAGGTGACGCTACGCTCGTGGAGGTGGGCAGGGCGCGCGGGGCGACGGGGCGGGGGTCGCGGGCGCGGTCGGCGGGTCAGGCGTCCGGCGCGGCCTCCCAGGATGCGCTGCACGGTGGCCGACTCCAGTCCGGCGAGCAGGCCGACGCGGTCCACCCCGTATCCCCGCAGGACGGCGGCCGGGTAGGGGCCGATGCCGTGGAGAGCGGCGACGGGCAGCGGTGCCAGCCGGTCGGTGACCTGGCCGGAGTCGACGGCGAGGACGCCGCCGGGATCAGTGATCTGGCGGGAGGCGGTGGCCGCGACCGTGATCGTCAGCCCGATCCCGACCCGTACGTCGACACCCAGTAGCGCGACGCTCCGGAGACGCACGATTTCTCCAAGCCTGCGGGCGTCGGCGCTGTGGTAGCGCAGCGCGCCCTTCAGCTCCACCAGGGCCGCGGACGGGGCAGCGCCTGGACCACCGGGGACAGGTCCGCGAGGAGCTTTAGGACCCGCCTGTATGTGGTGTCGGGCAGACGGTCGGGGCAGCGCACATGCATCACACTCGCCACTCCCCCGGGCCGAGCTCCAGCCGTCATGACACTCACCTCCCCCACCCCATGCCATCGAACTAATATTCGAACGCGCGAGGAGCCACCCCCTCGCTCTCCGGTCTAAATCGGAAACAGGTTCGATGACTTGCCGTCTGACCTGGCACGGCTGCACACCCTGCGGGTGTGGCACGCCCTGTGGCTGCACCGCGTCGACAGCAAGATCGCTGTCCTTCAGAAGCGGGAAGCCGACAGGAACGCGCGCGGCGGGACCGGCCGAAAGGCCCAGACTGGTTCGCCGAACCAGGGGCCGACAGGGGGCAGCCCGTCGCCGTCCACACCGGCGACTGCTACCTCACGGACAGACGACGGCGCCCCATCGACCGCGCCGACGCCCTGCGGCTCCTGGACTCCGGACTGCCCGCGTGCCGCGTCTGCCGTCCGGACAACGACCTCGCCTTCCTCGGCTGAACCGCCCGCCTTCGCGGCCAGACATCGAGCTGCTGTTGAGGGTGTCGCGGTGCCCGAACGGAGACTATCGGCAGCGTTGCGTTCGGGGAACTCGCATGAGGCGGGCCCAGGTATTGTCGGGCCGACGAGAGGGAAACTGATGACTTCGAGCACGCCGAACACTCCGGGCACGTTCTTAATCGGAGGCGAATACCGGGTATCCCGGCTCGGGTTCGGCGCTATGCGCCTGCCGACCGAGGCCGGCCCTGAGCGAAAAGCCGCCATCACGGTGGCCCGGCGGGCCGTCGAACTGGGCGTCACCTTGATCGACACCGCCCACCTGTATGGATGGGGGGCCAATGAGGAACTTCTGGCCGAGGCCCTGCATCCGTACCCGGACGACCTGCTGATCACCACCAAGGTCGGGGTCACCCAGTCCGGGCCGGAAGGGTGGGCGTACGACGCACGGCCGGGGAGCCTGCGCGAGCAGGTCGAGCAAGGCCTGCGTCGGCTCCGGACCGAGCGCGTCGGCCTCCTGCAACTGCACCGGATCGACCCGAAGGTCCCAGTCGCCGAACAGGTTGGCGCGCTCCGCGAGCTCCAACTGGAAGGGAAGATCGGCCACATCGGGCTGTCCGAGGTCACCACCGTGCAGCTCACCGAGGCCCGGGAGACCGCCGAGATCGCGAGCGTACAGAATCGCTACAACCTCCTCGACCGGGACTACGAGCCGGTTGTGGAGGCATGCGAGGCGGCCGCCATCGCCTTTCTCCCCTGGCGCCCCGTCGCCGCAGAAGCTGCCTCCGGCCAGACATCCGTGCTCGCCACCGTCGCCACCGAACTCGGCGCCACCGCCCCCCAGGTCCTGCTCGCCTGGCTGCTCGCCCGTTCCCCTGTCGTCCTGCCGATCCCCGGAACCAGCTCGCTCGCCCATCTGGAGGAGAATCTCGCTGCGACAGACCTCCGACTCACCGACTCCCAGCGGCAGCGCCTCGACCGTACGGCCTTGCCTGCCTAGCGACGGCGACCCTTCACGCACCCCGTTCCGCCGATGCCTTCTTCGTGGCCGTCTTCGCGGTGGTCTTCCTGGCCGCGGCCTTCTTCTTCGGCAGCTGGTGCACGTCGGCGTCGCCCCTCTCGCCGCAGGAGCCTTCGCCTTGGCCACGGACTCTTCGAGCGCCGCCATCAGATCGAGCACCCGCCCCGTCGGCTCAGCAGCCGTCGGCGCCACGGGCGGCGCACGGTGCTCCAGCTTCGCCTCGATCACCTGCTCCAGCGCCACCGTGTACTCGTCCACGGCGAACTCGGCGTCCTCGATGCCGTCGCGGGTCATGGAGTCGATGAGGGCCTGTGCGCCGCCGACCCCGTCCTCGTCCAGCTCGACTGCCTCCGGCGCCAGTTCGGCAGGGTCACGGATTTCGTCCGGCCAGCGCATCGCGTGCAAAACGATCGCATCGTCCCTCACCCGCAGCAGGCCCAGCCGTTCTCTGCGGGCCAGGCGTACTTCGCCACCGCGACCTGGGAGCTCCGCTCCAGCGCCTTCCGCAGCAGGACGTACGGTTTGACCGCCACCTGGCCCTTCGCCTGGAGGTAGTAGCCCTCGGCGATCATCAGCGGGTCGATCGAGGACGCCGGCACGAAAGCGTGAATCTCGATCGCCTTCGCCGTCGGCAAAGGCATTTCCCGCAGTTCTTCGTCGGTGACGGTGATGACCTGGCCCTTGGAGACCTCGTAGCCCTTGCCGATCTCCCCCTGCTTGACCTCGCGGTCCTCGATCTCGCAGTACTTGCGCACGCGCACGCGCGCCATGTCTTCGAGGTGGACCTGGTGAAAACGGACGCTGTGGTCCTCGGTGGCCGACTGGACGTTGACCGGCACGCTGACCAGGCCGAAGCTGATCGCGCCGCTCCAGACGGTTCGGGGCATCGGGCACCTCCGTGACAGGCCCCGAGGATACGAGCCGGCAGTGACACGGGCACCTCGACGCCACGTGCGAGCGAGAGCACGCTGGAACGCCAGCCGTTCAGCTCCGGGGGTGCCGATGGAATGGGTCTCGCTGGCCAGCACGATCGTGGGCGCAGGAATCGCCACCGCGTCGGCCGGGATCCTCGATCAGCGCCGGTGGAGGCGAGAACGAGGCGACCAGCACACCGAAAGCCGCCGTTCGCTCTACGTCTCCTACCTCGCTGCTCTCGCATCGGCCCGGCACGCTTGCCGTGTGGCTGTTCGCGACGGGGATCCCGATCCCCTGCAGCGCGGGCGCGCAGTGCGGGAGGCACTCGAATCCTGCACCAGTCTGCGATACGAGCTGTCGATCTGCGCGCCGCGCTACGTGGTCGAGAAGTCCGACGATGCGTTCCGGCGCCTTCGCGACCTGCGTGACGTGGTAACTGACGGATTCAGCCGGGACAGCAACGAGTACGTCACCGGGCGGCTTCGCTACGACCGGGCGTACCAGGCCCTTCGGGAAGCCATACGTAAAGACCTCGGCGCCGATGTCTAGCCTCACAGCCAGGCCGACCACCGAGCCGCAGAGATCGCCGCCAGCGTACGAGCGGCGCCGTCCAGCCTGCGACGGCAGACCTAGCGGCAGCCCTGCGCAGCAGGGGGTCAAGGAGGTGATGGCGATCGTGGAGGTCGCGCGGGATAGATCAGAGGGCCTGGCCCGATGTGCGAGATTCCCCACCGGCGGCCACTTGACGGGGCGTCAAGTGGCCGCAAGAACAAGCACAGAGAGTAACCTTCCTCCTCCTTCCTTCCCGTCGCGGCGGAGAGCTGCCGCCTCTGCCGGCTACCGAGGTGGGGGTGTCCTTCCACGGGCGTCTGGTGAACGCGAAGGCGGGGCCGATGGCCAGGATGACGGCGAGGGCCGCACTCGCCAGGCTCCCGCGCTGGGGAAGGGCATACGCCGGACCGTCAGGGCAAGCGAGCCGCTTGCGCCTTGACGGACTTCGGCTAATGGCGATAGCTTTCAGCTAACAGCATTAGCCATGGAGGACGTCATGACCGAGCACCTGAATATCGCCGGCAACACCCTCGCCTATGACGTGACGGGGCAGGGCCCGCTGGTTGTCCTGGCGCACGGCATGGGCGACAGCCGGCACTCCTACCGGTTCCTCGTCCCGGCCCTGGCCGACGCCGGATACCGGGTCGCCAACGTCGACATCCGCGGCTGCGGTGACTCCAGCCTGGACTGGGACGGCTACAGCCGCACCGACATCGCCGGCGACCTCGTCGCCCTCGTGCGCCACCTCGGCGGCCCGGCCGTGATCATCGGCCAGTCGATCAGCGGCGGTGCCGGGACCATAGCGGCCGCCACCGCGCCCGAGGTGATCAGCGGCGTCATCGAGCTGGCGCCGTTCACTCGCGCACAGTCTTTCGACCTTGGCGGGCTGATCAGGGTGAAGCGCTTCCGGGCCGGTTACCTCCAGCTGGCGCAGGTCATCATGCGGGGAAGTCTGGCGAACTGGAAGAAGTACCTCGACGTGGCGTTCCCCACCAAGCCCGCCGACTGGGACAGTGAGCTTGCGCGCATCGTGGCCAAGATGAGCGAGCCCGGCCGGATGGAGGTCCTGCAAGCCATGTGCAAGTCCAACCCGAGCGACGCCGGTGCGCAGCTGTCCAACGTCACCTGCCCGGTGCTGGTGATCGAAGGGAGCGCCGACCCGGACTGGGCCGTCCCGCGAGCGGAGGGCGAGCGCATCATCGCCGACCTGCCCCGGGGCCTCGGTGAGCTGGTTGTCATCGACGGCGCGGGTCACTACCCGCATACACAGACGCCCGACGAGGTACTCGCCCTGGCTCTGCCCTTCCTCGCCAAGACACTGGCCAATGCCTAGGGCCCGCCTCACCCCCGAATTGGTCACCGAGGCGGCCGCCGCGCTGGTCGACGAGGTCGGCTTCAGTCAATTAAGCATGAGCTTGCTCGCCGAGCGGCTCGGGATCAAGACTCCCTCGCTCTACAAGCACGTCACCAGCCAGGCCGACGTGGCTCATCGGATCGCCGTCATAGCCATGACGGAGCTCAGTGATGCCATTCGGGACGCCACCCAGGGCCGGACGGCCAGCGATGCCCTCGCCGCAGGCTCGCAGGCCATGCGGACATACGTGCGCGAACATCCCGGCCGGTACGCGGCGGGCAACGCCGCCCGCCCGACCGGCCCCGACGACCCGCTCATCCCGGCCGTCCAGCGAGTACTCGCCTCCTGGTCAGCCATGCTGCACGGATACCGGCTGGATCCCAGCCAGGAGATCCACGCCATGCGGATGCTGCGCAGCGTCCTGCACGGGTTCGCGACCCTGGAGGCCGCCGGCGGGTTCCAGATCGACACGTCCGTCGACGACAGTTTCACTTGGATGGTCAGCTTTATCGATCACGGCCTGCTCGCCCTCACCGCCAGCCGGCCCGGCCCCTGACGTGTCCCCGACCTCCTGCGTCGACGGCATGCGCAACCCGGCCACAGCACCGACGCGGTCGGATGGGCAGTAGAACCTGTTTCTCACGCGTTGACAGCGGGTTCAGCGTCGGGGACTGTCAGGGCCCAGGTGGCCATGGTGTCGAAGACAGTGCGCAATCCTTCGCCGAGAGGGGTGAGCCGGTACTCGACCCGTGGGGGATCTCGGGGTAGGCGGTGCATGCAGTCCCGAACCGGCCGGGCTGTGATAGTCGCCCTCGCCGCGGTCACCGTGATCGCTGCAGTGGTGGCGGCCGTGATGTAGGTGCCGTCAGACCGGTCGGTCACGCCAGATCTGGGGGCATCGGCCGAGGGGCCCGGCGCGTGTGAGGGCGGTGAGTGCGTGGAGGTCAGCGACGACGGGATAGTCGAAGGCCAGGGGGCGGGGGCCGGTCTGGTCGGGCGGAGAGGGGAACCGGCCGGCCGCGTCCTGCCGGTCGAGCAGGTAGGCGGTCGCGGCCATGGTGACGTGGGGCGGGGCGTGGCCGCTGACGACGGGGATGGCCTGGGCGGTGGAGAGGGCGTCGCTGTCGTGGTCGCGTGTGCGGCCCCATCCTCCGTCGGGTTGTTGAGTAGCCGTCAGCCGTGTCGTCGCGCTGGTCAGAGCGGTGGCCAGGCGCCGGTGATCGGTACCGGGGGTGTTGCCGGTGGCCTTCAGGGCGTCGACGGCGCGGAGGATGACGCTGGACTCGCTGAGGGTCCAGCTCGCGGCCCAGGTCCCGTCGGGGTGCTGGGCATCGAGGATGAAGCGGGTGGCGGCGGTGACGAGTTCGGCGTACCGCTGCCCGTGAGGGGCGAGCGCGATGACGGCGCCCGCGGTCATGTCGAGGTCGGGTGCGTCGCCTTCCCGCCAGGTGGGGAAGCCGCCGTCGGGGCCGGCCTTGGCGGCGAGGGGTGGTGGCGCCCGCGTCCCGGTCCAGGACGCACACGGCCGTGCCGACCAGGGCTCCCCCGATCCGGAGGAGACGGGCGCCGCGCAGGAGGCTGGCGCCGCTGCGGGCGGTGTCGTCCAGCAGGGCCGTGCGCCGGCGCTGAAGGTCGGTGCCCTCGATCTGCTGCCACGTGCCGTGTTCCTTGGGCGCGGGGCGCAGGAAGGCGGCGGGCAGGCCGGTGTGCAGGGACACCGCCGTGACCAGCGGGATGCCGGCCAGCGCCGGCCCGGCCAGGGCCTCGGTGTCGTCGGGCAGCAGGCCCGCCGGCGTGGCCGCGGTCTCCGTCAGCAGTTCCGGGTCACCGGCCAGCCGATACGGGTCGAAGTACGTGTCGAGCGTGCTGCCGTCCGGGAGCCGGTAGGGGGCAGCCGCGCAGGCCGGCGGGGTCGTCCCCGTCGCGATCCCCTTGGATCTGGCGGTCGCCCAGAGGGTCAGTGCATGGTTCGCCACCGCTCAGGCCAGCAGGACATCTTCGCCCGCCGTCACGGGGACGACCTGCTCGGCCGATGGCACGTCGGCCTTCACCGGCGTCCCGAAGTCCGACAGTGTCATCGTCGTCATGGCCTTCACACCGCCGAAGTAGGACAGCCGGGCCTGGACGGCGCGTCCCTTTTCGTCGACCCACACGTCTGCGTAGACGGGCATGTCGTCGCCCAGTTTCTCGCGCAGGTCATCCAGCCCCTGTTTGGTCTCCGTCGTCATCCGCAGCGTCGCGGTGGCGTGGTCGATGGTGCCCCGGTAGTGCACCGCAGGGACGCCGTTCACCTGCTCGTCGCCCTCGTTCGACACCTGCCGCATCGCCTTCATCTGGCCCAGCAGGTGCTCGGGGTCGTTCAGCGGCGCCCGCAGGAAATAGCGGGTCAGGGCCTCGCTCCGGACAGCCGAGGCCCACTTGCCCTCGTCCACCGCCCGCGAGCCTTGTACATAGACGGTGTCGCCGGCGAAGACTTCCTCGACGGGGTCCATGCCGCTGTCCTTGAGCTCCACCGTGAGTCGGCCCCTGTCCCCCGCCAGGTCGAAGGCGCCGGCGATCGCGAACACGTACGTCGTGGGGCTGTCGGCGGACCGCAGTTCGATCTGCTCGTCCAGCCGGGCACTGGTCGCGCTCGTCTTCTCTATCGCGGCGCGCACGGCCGCCCCGTGATCCACGGCCTTCTTCGCGCTCTGCCCCGAGTCACTGTCCGGACCGCCGGAACAGGCAGTGCAGAGCAGGAGGACGGCGGCGGCGAGGAGGTGGGCGTGGCGCATGGGCGCTCCGGGGAATCGTTACTGCGGCAGGGGGCCCGATGGGGCCTGTAGATCTTCGCACGGAATCCATAGCAGGCCCCGAGGGGTCTCCCTGTCACGCACGCATCCGTCCGGCAGCGAGCGGCCGTTCGGCGTGGCCGCCATCGGCTGCGTCCCGCTATCGAGGCCGTGTTGCGAGCTGTGGTCGGCCGGCCGGATGGCGTGCCCTGCCGATGGCCGAAGCCCGCCCGCCCGGCGCGGTCACTGCCCGGCGTCTTCCAGGTCCACGAGCTTCTCGAAGAAGAACTCGTGCTTCAGGAACGACACGTCGTATTCGTGCCCCGGATACGGGGGGATCAGCTGAGACGCCTGGATCAGGCGCCAGCCGTCGCACAGGGCGGCCAGGCCTGTCTCGTAGGAGGGCTCGTCGCTGTCGCCCGTGGTGGGGGACGTGCGGCCGGTGCCGTCGTAGAGCGACCAGCCGACGACCGGGGAGTCCAGGGCCGAGGTGCCCAGGTACAGCACCAGTACCTGCTGGCGGACCACAGAGGCGGCCGGGGCGGGGGCGTTCGTGGTCACGCGGGAACCTCCTGCGGTCGGTTGGAGACGCGGGTGACCCAGTGGTCGAGATCGAAGCCCTCGTCGCCGGTCAGCGCACGCCACAGCAGGACGCGGTTGAAGAGTTCCAGGCGGCCGGTCGCCTGCTCGTACCAGGGGAAGACGGTGTTCAACTCCTGGGCCACACGCGGGTCCGACAGGTCCGAGGTGTCCCACAGCCGCCGCTGCCGTACCGTCGGGTTGAAACGGATCTTGAACATGAAGCGGCGGGTGTCGCTGTCGTTGCGCCGGCCACCGTGCCAGAGGCCATGGTGCAGAAGCACCACGGTGCCCGCCGGGCAGACCAGTCGGCTCTGACCGCGCAGGTTCTGGTACCGGCCGGTGTCGCTCTCGTTCGTGCGCCGCAGATGGCTGCCGGGAACGCTGAGCGTGCCGCCCATCTCCAGCGTCACCTGCTGCGGGTAGTACATGAGCTGCACGTCGAAGGCGTCGGGACGTACGTCGATGACCGCGTCCCCGTGCAGCGGCTGTGCCGCGCCCTCATGCGGCTCCCGGACGTGCACGAAGTGGTGGTCGATGTTCGGTCCGGGTCCGACGAGACTGCGCAACGCGCCCGCGATCTCGGGCACTTCGACGAGGCGCCGCATGAAGGATCCCTCGGGGCAGGCCTCGGAAACCGGCGTGCCGTACGGTACCGGCGGGATGCCGGCGGCGAAGACCTCCATGGCCTCGGTATTCATCTCCGCGGGCACCACGGCCTCCATGCGCAGCGAGCCGTGGGCGACGAAGTGCGCCATCTGCACAGAACTGAGCAGGCGCTCTCTGGGTGTCGTCATGTCCACCACGGTAGGGAGCGCGACACCTCGGGCGCGTGGGCCCAGCTCACCAGCACTGGTAGATTTTCACCAAAGGAGAGGTCGCCGTGCGCCCTGGACGAGCCGCCTGTAGTGGCAGACGAGGGCGTGCACAGCCCGGCCGGGGCACACGGACGTCTTCCGCCCGCCCGCGCATGCTCTTGGGACGACCCACCGGGCCGGGAGCGGCCAGCAGACCGCGATAGGGGCACGGCCATGTCCGAGGTCCGCTGTGCGGCAGCCGCACACCCGCGAGGGCAAGTCCAACGTCCTATGAGGAGTGCCACGACTGCCTCCGTCCGTACGCGCACGTACGATCTCCCGAACACGAGGTCCCCCGTGGCGCTGTCCCCTCGCCCGCAAGCACCGGTCGACGGACCGCTCCTCACGGACTCCGCCGACACCTCAACCGCGAGTTCCGGCGACGCTCGGGCGGCGGAAGGCTCCTACCTCTGCTGACGGTCCGGAACCTCGATGATCCCGCTCGGCTGCGCGGTTCGGTTCCTCGTTCTCAGCGCAGTTGCTCGGCCAGTCCGACGATGATGCCCTCCGGGCCGCGGACGTAGCAGAGCAGATAGCTGTCCTCGTACCGGGCGATCTCGCCGACGAGTTCGGCGCCGTGAGGTCGCAGGCGGGCGACCGTGTCCTCCAGGTCGTCGACGGCGAACATGACGCGGTGCGTGCCCAGAATATTGTGCGGCTGGTTGCGCGGGCCGGAGCTGATCGCCGTGGGACTGCGGTACTTCGCCAGCTCGAGCCGACTGTGACCGTCCGGGGTCCGGATCATCGCGATGTCACAGCGGACGCCGTCGAGTCCGGTGCACCGGTCGGCGACGAGGCCCTCGACCTCTGCCCTGCCCTCCAGCTCCATACCGAGTTCCACGAAGAACGCGATGGCGGCGTCCATGTCCTCGACGACGATGCCGACGTTGTCCATCCGCTGAATCGCCATACCGGCTTCTCCTTCGTCCTCGTGCGGCCGGGTGGTGACCGCTGATGTTCCTGGGACGGAGCCGATGGCACGTTCTCGACATCCCCAGAACGCCGAGCGCAGAACTGCGAACAGTCTGGATCGCATCTCAGTACCGCTTGCAGTGGACCCGCGAGCCAGATGTCACCAGCGACCGTGAGTGCGGCCCAGTAGCCGCATCCACGAACACATTCACGGTGACAGAGCACTGAGGTGCCCGCCGAGCCGCGACAGACGAGCCACGCCGGATCCCCGGCCGCGCCAGGACGTCGATCGGGCCGTACCGGTCGACGGCGGCGCGCACGAAGGCCTCCACCTGCTCGGTGGAGCGCACGTCGCAGGTCTGCCCGTCGGCGTCCACACCCTCCTCGTGCAGGAGTTTGACGGTTGCGGCGACAGCGTCGGCGTCCCGCGTGCAGAGGAAGATCCGCAGGCCCGCTGCCGCCGAACGTCCGGGCTGTCGACGTCGTCCCGCTGAACGAGTTGCTGCCGAGTTGCGCGGCGATCATCCACCACGGCGTGGCGGGCACCTTGCGGACGGTGATGGCCCAGGGAGTGCCACAGGTCATCGTCCCGGCCCGCATGTGGTGCAACACCCCGAGCGCGGAGCAGGCCCGGGCGGCCGGAGTGGCCCTGGCGTGTCCGCCCGAGTGGCTCACGGCCGGCCAGTCGCGCGCGACGGTGACGCGGGTGCTTCCGGCGGCGTTCACCTCGCCCGAGTTGTGGGAGGTGGAGCGAGAGCGGGTGTTCGGACAGAGGAGGTGGACGTCGCAAAGGGCCGTCCGTGCCCGTGATCCGCGAAGGTTTCCCCTGCCTCCGTCTCCCGTCTGCGGGTTCAGCGACGTCGGCCACCGGTAGCCGTGACCGTCACCGGTCGTAGTGATGGAAGCCCTGGCCCGTCTTGCGTCCCAGCATGCCCGTCTCCACCAGGCGTCGTAGCAGCGGAGGCGGCGCGTAGTGGGGCTCCCGGAACTCCTCGTAAAGGGTTTCCGCGATGGAGGCGACCACGTCCAGCCCGATGAGGTCGGCGAGCCGCAGCGGGCCCATCGGGTGGGAGCAGCCGAGTGTCATGGCGTCGTCCACGGTGTCCGCCGACACGTGGCCCGACTCGACCATCCTGACGGCGGACAGGAGGTACGGGATGAGCAGGGCGTTGACCGTGAAGCCGGCGCGGTCGGGGGACCTGATGATCCGCTTGCCGAGGACTCCCGTCACGAACTCCTCGGCCCGTACGGCGGTCTTCTCGTCCGTGAGCGGCGTGCTGACCATCTCCACCAGCGGCAGTGCGGGCACCGGGTTGAAGAAGTGCATCCCGATCACGCGGCCACCGTCACCGGTGGCCCGGGCCAGTCCGAGGACCGAGATGGAGGAGGTGTTGGAGGCGAGGATGGCTTCGGGATCCTGAAGGACCCCGTCGAGCCGTGCGAACAGCTCGCGTTTGGCCGGCTCGTTCTCGCTGATCGACTCGATGACCACCTGTCGGTCCGCCAAGTCCTCCAGGTCACTGGTGTACGACACGCGGGCGAGAGCGTGCTCGTGGTCGTGAACGGTGATTTTGCCCTTGCTCAGCGCTCGGTCGAATGATCCGGTGAGCCGCTCTCTCCCCCTGGCGAGCGAGGCGGACGACGCCGCCGCGACCATGACATCGAGTCCGGCGAGGGCGCAGACATGTGCGATGCCCGACCCCATGGTGCCGCAGCCGACGACTCCGACCCTCTGGATGGTGCTCATCGCCTCGTCCCCTTCACCGTTTCGGTCCGTGGTGTCGTCCGTGTCGTTCCTGCCGGGCACGTTTTGGACGTCGTGCGCGTCATCGGGCCGGTACCGCGGCTGCCGGGTCGACCGCTGGCGTCGGCGGGGCGGAGACTGCCCGTGCCGGGTTGCCCGTGTCGCGCAGCGGGTTCAGCTTCTGCTCGCCGATGCGGTCCCGCAGGTGCTGGTCGGTCACTCCGAGCCCGGGTCGGGGTGCCAGGCACAGCACGCCCACCTTGCCGGTGTGCCGGTTGGTCTGTACGAGCCGGGCGGCCTCCGCCGTGTCGGCGAGCGGATAGACGGTGGAGAGGACCGGAACCAGGTGACCGAGGCGGAACAGCCGGTTGCACTCCGACTGCTCCTGCAGGTTCGCGGCGTGGCTGCCCACGATTCGTTTCAGGTGCATCCACAAGTACCGGTTGTCGAAGCGGTGTTGGTAGCCGGTGCTGGATCCGCAGGTGACGACGGTCCCGCCGCGGCGGACGACGAAGACCGAGATGCCGAACGTGGCCTGGCCTATGTAGTCGAACACGACGTGCGGGTCCTCGCCGGTCTCGGCGCGGATGATCCTGCCGAGGCGTTTGCCGGCCTCGATGCTCGCGTCCGGATGGTCGCCGAGGTCGCCGTCCAGGCCGATGTCGGCGCGGTTGATGACGACGTCGCAGCCGAGTTCCCGCGCCCTTCGGGCCTTTTCCTCCGTGCTGACCACGCCAACGGCGATGCCGCCGCCGTTCTTGACGAGTTGTACGGCGTAGGCGCCGAGTCCGCCGGTGGCACCCCAGATCAGTACGACGTCGCCCTGCTTGATGCGGGCCCCCCGGTCGCTCACCAGCATCCGGTAGGAGGTTGCGGCGCACAGCATCATGGAGGCGGCTTCCTCCCAGGTCAGGTGGGCCGGCTTGGGCAGCAACTGGTTGGCGCGCACCACCGCGTAGTGGGCCAGGCCGCCGAAGTTCGTCTCGAAGCCCCAGATCCGCTGCTCGGCGCCGAGCATGCCGTCGGCGTGGGTGGCGGGTTCCTGGTCGTCCACCTGGACGCAGCTGACGACGACGTGGTCGCCCACTCCCCAGCGGCGTACGCCGGCGCCGGTGCGGACGACGACTCCGGCGGCATCCGAACCGACGACGTGCTGGGGCAGGTCGTGCCGGGCGGCGGTACCGCCCTGGCGGCCGAGCTTCCGCAGGAAGTTGAAGGTCGGCACCGGCTCGAAGGTCGCCGACCACACCGTGTTGTAGTTGATCGAGCTGGCCATCACCGCGACCAGCACTTCGTCCACGGCCAGCTCCGGCATGGGCACCGGGCCGACCCTCAGCGTGCGGCGGACGTCCCTGTCGGCGGCGTCACCGAATACGTCCAGGTCCTCGACGCTCAGATGGACGGCCGTGTACTCGCGGGGCACGGGTGCTTGCGCCAGCCGTTCCGGAGGCGCGCCGGCGAGCACCGCTTCGGCCAGGGGGTCCATGGAGGGGCTCCTCAATTGTCATCGCTGGTTGCCCGCGGGCGGGCACGGACGGGCCGTGGGACGGCCGGACGGGAGACGACGGCGGCGTGAGGAAGGGATCGCGCCGGAGGCCGGCAAGCGGGGTCACCGGTGTGCCGTGCCGCGGTACGGGCTTCGGCGGTCCGGGCCGACTGCCCACACACCGCGCGGTGGTGGCCACGCCATGGGGGTCGCGGAGGGCTGCCAACCCTTATAGGCAGCCCCCTGCCTGCGTCCCGGTGCGCCGTGACGTGCCGGCTTCCCCCGGAGGGGTGGGACGCGTCCGCGAGGCGGATCATCCGGAGGCCGCGCGCGGCAGGGTATGCGGCGGCAAGCGTGCTCGCAGCTCGCCGACCAGTTGCCGGCCGACCGCTTCGAGGCCCGTCCGCTCCGCCTCGGCGAGGGCCTCGACGAGTCCCACGCGGTCGTCGTCGGTCCACTCCGCGGTCGGCCGGCGCGCCAGGTACGTCCTCTCGGGAACCCCCGATGTGAACAGACGGGCATCCCGGTCGAGGGTGCGCAGATACCACCGGAGCAGACAGCGCAGTGATCCCACCCGCTGGTCCAGGCTCTCCTCGTCCTCGGCGCGTTCCCTGGCGTATGCCCGCACCAGGGCGTCCAGGTGGTAGCGGGCCTGGTCGTGCTCGCGCAGCAGATGCGCGTCCACCAGCACATCGAGTACGTCCTCCACGTTCTCCTCGGAGCAGTTGAGCAGCTCCGCCGCCGCGTCCCGGCGGACATAGGACGTGTTGCCGGCGCCGAGGGTGCGGAATGCCGCCGCGAGGTCGATGCCGTGCACGGACCGGTCGCGCAGGGTGGCGTACCCGGTGTCCAGGCCGGTGCGCACCGCCAGGTCGCCGACGTGCAGTTCGTCGAGCAGCCGCCGGTGTCCGAGCAGGCGGTGGGCGAGGGCACCGAGGCTGCGGCGGGGTCGGTCGCGGAGGCGGCAGCCGACGATGCGCAGGGCCAGCGGCACACCGGCGCAGGCGACGACGAGCCGCCGGGCGGCCGGCCGTTCGGCGTCGATCCGCCGACGGCCGGTGATCCGTTCCAGGAGTTCCAGGGAGGAGTCCTCGTCGAGGGCGTCGAGCGCGACACCGTGCGCGCCTTCGAGGTCTGCGAGGCGGTGTCGGCTGGTGACGATCACCCGGCTCCCGCCGCTGCCGGGGATGAGGGGCCGGACCTGTGCGGCGTTCGCGGCGTCGTCGAGCACGATGAGCATCCGGCGGTCGGCGATCAGGGACCGGAAGAGGGAGATCCGGTTGACCATGGCCTTCGGCACCGCGACGTCGGGTACGCCCAGTCCGACGAGTAACCGAATGAGAACCTCGGCGGGTTGGGCGGTGTGTCCGGTGCTGCCTTCCAGGTCCACGAAGATCTGCCCGTCGGCGAAATCTGCGCGTACGGCGTGCGCCACGTGCAGGGCCAGCGCGGTCTTGCCGATCCCGCCGGCTCCGGTGACCACCACCGTCGTGGCCGGACCCACGGGGGACGCCCCGCCGCGCAGCAGGCGTCCCAGTTCATGGGTCTCCTCGGCGCGGGCGGTGAAGTCCGTGATCTGTTGCGGTAGTTGGGCCGGTGTCGGCCAGCCCGGCCAGGACCGGCCCGCGCCACCCCGTCCTTCCCGGTGCTCATGCAGGTCGCCCCGGTGCTGCGGCGGTTCGTCCTCGGCCCGCAGTATGCGCCGCTGGACGGCCCGTAGTTCGGAGCCCGGCTCGGTTCCCAGCTGGTCGATCAGCGCGGCTCGGGTCCGCTGGAACAGGTCGAGGGCCTCCGGCTGCTGACCGGAACGGAAGAGCGCCAGCATGAGACGGCCGATGAGTCCTTCGTGGAGCGGGTGTTCCCGCGCCATCTGCCACAGCTCGGGCAGTATCTCGGCGTGGCGCTGCAGTTCGAGGTCCAGGTCCACACGCCAGATACGGGTCTGCAGGTGAAGCCTCTGCAGATGGGAAGCCTCGACATCGTGGAGGGTGCGCGAGGGTACGTCCATCAGCGGGTCGTGCCGCCACAGGGCGAGCGCCCTGCTGAGTTCCTCGACCGCCTCCGAGGTCCGGCCCGACTCGGCGAGGGCGCCGGCCGCCTTTCGGTGGGCGGTGAACCGTCCCAGATCGGTCTCGTCCTCGTCCAGCTCGATCAGGTAACCGGGTGCGCGGGTGGTGATGCGCGCCCGCCCGGCGTTGCCCAGGACCTGACGCAGCCTCATGACGTAGGTACGGATGGTGGCGGCGGCACTGGGCGGCGGGGTGCCGTCCCAGACGAAGCTGGCGATGTTGTCCACCGGGACCACACGGTTCGCGTTGAGCACGAGAGCGGCGAGGATCACCCGCTGCCTCGGGGCGGGCACCCTCAACTCGTTCCCGCCCGACCGGATGACCAGAGGACCTAGCAACAAGAACTCCATGAACTGCTCACCCCTACGAAAAACCTGACACGATTTCCGCTGATTGCGCGGTCCCCCGTGGCATGCCGCGCGCGCATGCGCGCCACGACCGGACAGCGGGAGGAACCTTTCTTCTCGCAGCCGTCACCCCGGTCCGGGTGCCGGGGCGGGCAGCACGACGGCGGCAAGGGACAGCCCGCCCCCTACCATCCAGCGGCCGGTGAGTTCCGTCAGCCGGCGAGGGGCGGGCACCAGGAGCCGGGCGGCGAAGACGCCCGACACGTACCCCGGGGTGCTTTCCCGGCGGTCAAAGGTGATCGAGGCCTCCTCGAAGTCCAGTTCCCGGCCCGTGAGCGGGTACCAGACCTTGAAGACGGCTTCCTTGGCGCCGAACAGAAGCCGGTCCCAGCACACGCCGGTGGCAGCGTCGGCGCCGGCGATCCAGGAGCGTTCCTCGGGCCGGGCCACGACATCGAGCACCCCCTCCGGCAGGGCTTCGTGGGGTTCGGCGTCGATCCCCACAGCGGCGATGTCGGTCGCACGGGCGACGACGGCGGCACGGTAGCCGGCGCAGTGCGTCATGCTGCCGACCACACCGTCCGGCCACCGCGGCGCCCCTCGGTGCCCCGGCACGACCGGAGCCGGATCCAGGCCGAGCTGCGCCAAAGCGCGGCGGGCGCAGGCCCGTACGGTGGTGTACTCCCGGCGGCGCTTGTCCACCGCGTCGCCGAGCGCCGCTTCCTCCTCCGGGAACAGGCGGGTGTCGGTGAGGTCCTCCCGGGCCCAGGCGGAGGCGGTGGTGGCGGGCAGAAGCTGGTCGATCACGAGGGTGTCACCGCCGGAAGTATCTGGCGCAGAACGCCGCGGGGCATCCCCCGCTGCCGGTGTTCGCGGGGGTAGCCGACCGAGACCTCCTCGAACCGAACTCCGTCGTGCCAGGTCGTGCGGGGGATGTGCAGATGCCCGTAGACCACCGCCATGGCGTTGTACCGCAGATGCCACTTGGCGGTCTGTTCGGTGCCGCACCACTGGGCGAAATCCGGGTGGTACAGGACCCTTGTCGGGTCCCGAACCAGGGGGTAGTGGTTGACGAGAACGGTCGGCAGATCCGGGTCGCGCTCGGCGAGCCGGCGCTCCGTCTCCGCCACCCGGGCGTGGCACCACGCCTCGCGGCTCGGGTACGGATCGGGGTGCAGGAGCATTTCGTCGGTGCACACCACGCCGGCCTCGTACGCCTGGGCCAGCGCCTGCTCCTTGGTCGTGGCTGTGGGGGTGCGAAAGCTGTAGTCGTACAGAACGAAGAGGGGGGCGACCGTGACAGGGCCGCCCGGCCCCTCCCACACGGGGTAGGGGTCCTCCGGAGTGAGCACCCCGAGCCGACGGCAGATGTCGACGAGGTGGAGGTAACGTTCCTCGCCGCGCAACTGGACCGGGTCACTCGCGGGAGTCCACAGTTCATGGTTCCCAGGCGCCCAGATAACAGTGTCGAAACGTTCCCTCAACAACTTCAGCGCCCACGTGAAGTCCTCGGTAATCTCCCCGACATCACCGGCCACGATGAGCCAGTCGGCGTCGGAGTGAGGACGTATACCGGCCGCGAGCCGCCGGTTCTCCGGATAGGCCACATGAAGATCGCTTGTTGCCATGAGCCTGCCTGGTGCCTGTCCGGAAGATCTCATACGGCACTTTCTACCGGGTGGCACCCGCACCGAGGCAGTGGATCTGGGGTGGCCCGCGAGAACTCTGGGGGCTGTAGGGGTTGGCTAGGGGTGGCCGCTTCCGGGCAGGGCTGCCTAACCTCCGTATCGTGCCGACCGGCGCATGACCTACTCCGACGGAGGACAAACGGACGATGGATCGTAGCGCCGATGAACCGGACCTGTGGCTCCGGTGCTTCGCGGCTGCCCCCGAGGCCCGGACACAGCTGGTCTGTTTCCCCCATGCCGGCGGATCGGCGAGTTCCTTCCACGCCATGTCGGGTGCGCTGGCGCCGACGGTGGAAGTACTGTCCGTGCAGTACCCGGGCAGGCAGGACCGGTGGGCCGAGAAGTGCGTCGACAACGTGCCGGAGCTGGTCGACCGGCTGCTGCCGGTCCTGACGGCCCGAGCCGGCAACCGGCCGCTGGCGCTGTTCGGCCACAGCATGGGCGCCACCCTCGCCTACGAGGTGGCGCGCCGCCTGGAGCGGGCAGGCGGGGCGAACAGCCCGGTCACCGTGTTCCTCTCGGGGCGCCGGGCGCCACACTTCGAGCGCAGTGAGTACATCCACCAGCGCGACGACCGGGGAATCCTGCGGGAGTTGCAACTGCTGGGCGGCTCGGCCGCCGTGGCGCTGGCCGATCCGGAGATCCTGCAGATGGTCATGCCCGCCATCCGCGGCGACTACCGCGCGGCGGAGACGTACGTGCACGTTCCGGGACCGCCGCTGCGCTGCCCGGTCGTGGCACTGACCGGGGACGCCGACCCGCGTGCGTCCGTGCCGGAGGTCGAGGCCTGGAGCGAGTACGCCGAAGGGCCGTTCGTCACGCATGTCTTCAAGGGCGGTCACTTCTTCCTCAATGATCATCCGGAGGCGGTGCACAACACCGTCCGCGACCATCTCAGCTCGCTCCCGGTCTTCGGTGCGGGCACCGCTTAAGCCGAGACGGAGGGGCGCCATGCCCGGAGCTGACATCGGAGAACTGCTCGGCACCGTCGACCGGCTGGCCCGCTGCGTCGACTCGATGCGATCTTCCAGGCTCGGCGAGCCGACCGTGTTCCTCAAGCTGGTCGACGACGTGGAGCGGCTGCGCGTCAATGTCGCCACGCTCATCGGTGAACTCGTCGGCGGGACGCCCGCGCACCCGGCGGCGGGCGAACGGTCCGCCGTGAGGGTGTCCGACATGCCCTACGACTCCGGCCTGTGGCACGGCGCCGACGACGAGGGCGTGGGCGGCCACCGCCCTCAGGTCTCCCCGCGTCTCGGACCCGCCGGCGCCTGAGACCCCCAGGGCAGGGCGGAGCGGGTCAGGACGTGCCCTCGTACGGGCCCTTCCACCTGACGTCGACGCCCGGCGCCTGTGCCTGCTCCCGCACGGAACCCCGCGCGGCTCACGTTCCACGCCGACTCCCACCGGGACGGAGATTCACTCATGGCTGAGCAGATCGGCATGACCCCACGGCTTCTCGAGTACGTGAGGGACACCTCTCTGCGCGAGGACGACGTTCTGCGGGAGTTGCGTGAGGTGACCGCCGGGCTGCCCGCCGGCACGGCCATGCAGGTGCCTGCCGAGGAGGGGCAGCTCCTCGCGCTGCTGGTCCGCCTCACCGGGGCGAACGCGGTGCTGGAGATCGGCACTTTCACCGGCTACAGCACCCTGTGCATGGCCCGTGCCCTGCCCCTCGGTGGAAGGCTGGTGACCTGCGACATCACCGACCGATGGCCGTCGATCGGCGCGGAGTACTGGAAGCGGGCCGGGGTGGACTCCGTGATCGACCTGCGGGTGGGCGACGCGGCCGAAACCCTGGAGGGGCTGCTCGCACAGGAGGGCCCGGGAACCTTCGACCTGGTGTTCATCGACGCGGACAAGGCGAACTACCCGCGGTACTACGAGCTGTCCCTTGAGCTGCTCAGGCCCGGCGGCCTCGTCGTGGTGGACAACACGCTCTTCTTCGGCCGGGTCGCCGACCCGGAGTTCACGGACGCCGACACCGCGGGCGTCCGTGAACTCAACGCCCGGCTGCACGAGGACGAGCGGGTGGAGCTGAGCATGCTCACCATGGCCGACGGCATCACACTCGCACGGCGCAGGGACGTCTGACGACGCCCACACATGAGACCTCGCCGCGCGCTCCCGCGCGGCGAGGTCTTTTGTCGCGCGGTCAGGCCCCGGCCGCCACCGAGCTGTCGGCGGCGGCCCGCACGGCCAGGTCAGGTGCGACCAGCCGGATCGTCGCGGACGGGGGCTGCGGTGCCGCGGCCAGGTGCAGCCGCTCGACCTCCTCCGCTCCCCCGGCCCGCGCGTGCGCCGTCGCCACGGCGTCCCGGCAGGCGCAGGGCTCCTCGTCGAATCCCGCGAACCGGTAGGCGACTTCCATCATGCGGTTACGGTCCGTCCTGCGGAAGTCGGCCACGAGATGGACCCCGGCCGCGGCGGCCTGGCTCACCAGCCAGCTCAGGATGACCGATCCGGCGCCGAAGGAGACCACACGGCAGGACGTGGCAAGCAGCTTCAGATGCCATACGGCCGGGTGTTTCTCCAACAACATCACGCCGACGGCTCCATGGGGCCCGAACCTGTCGGTGAGGCTGGTGACCAGGACCTCGTGGCCGGGATCCGCCAGCAGGTCGCGCAGCGCCCGGTCCGAGTAGTGCACTCCGGTGGCGTTCATCTGGCTGGTGCGCAGGGTGAGTTCCTCGACGCGGGTGATCTCCTCCCCGGTGGCCCGGTCGATGCGCATCACCAGTTCGAGGGAGCGCAGGAACTCCTGGTCGGGGCCCTCGAAGTCGGACCGTTCACTCTCCCTGCGGAAGCCGGCCTGGTACATCTCCCGCCGGCGCCGGGAGTCCACCGTGCTGACGGCGGGGCTGAACTCGGGCAGGCCGGTGAGGGTCAGTGCCTCCTCGGCCGGGTAGCAGCGTACGTCCGGGAGGTGGTAGGCCACTTCGGCCCGCTCGGCGGGCTGGTCGTCGATGAAGGCGATGGTCCGGTGGGCGAAGCTGAGGCCTTCGGCGATACGTCTGACCGCTTCGGACTTGGGGCCCCAGCCGATCTCGGGCAGGACGAAGTACTCGGCGATGCCCAGCTCCTCCAGACGCGCCCAGGCGAGGTCGTGGTCGTTTCGGCTGCACACGGACTGCAGGATGCCGCGTGAGTCCAGTTCGACGACGGCCGTTCGTATCGCGTCGGGCAGCCGTACCTCCACGTCCTCCAGCAGCGTGCCCTGCCAGAGGGTGTTGTCCAGATCCCAGACCAGGCACTTCACCATGGCCGGCGCGTCGGCGCCGGTCTTGTCGCTCATGACGGCTCCACAGTTGTCAACGCGTGTTGGGCGAGCATCAGTTCACACATCTCGTTGCTGCCCTCGATGAGTTCCATCAGTTTGGCGTCCCGGAAGGCGCGGGCCACCGGGTGGCCGTCCTGGGCCCCCGCCGAGGCCATGACCTGTACGGCCGACGCTGCGCCGCGGGCCGCGTGGCCGGCACTGACGTGCTTGGCGAGGATGGTGGAGATCACCATGTCCGGGGAGCCGTTGTCCCAGCAGTGGCTGGCGTGTTCGCAGGCGCGGGTGGCGACCTGTTCCCCGACGAACAGGTCGGCCAAATGCTTGGCGACGAGCTGGTGGCGGGCGAGCGGCTGTCCGAACTGCGTGCGGGACGAGGCGTGCCGGGTGGTGGCGGCCAGACAGGCGCGCAGGATGCCGACGCACCCCCAGGCGACCGACATCCTCCCGTAGGCCAGGGCGGTGGTCACGAGCAGCGGCAGGGACAGGCCCTCGCCTCCCAGCACGCTGTCGGCGGGGAGGCGGACCGAGTCGAGGCGGACCTCGGCGTGTCCGGCGGCGCGGCAGCCGAGTGGATCGGCGACCCGTCGCACCTGGACGCCGGGTGCCCGGGCGGGCACGACCACGGCGGCGCCGCCGTCGCCCAGCCGTCCGAAGACGATGAGCAGGTCCGCGTAGTGAGCGGCCGTCATCCACACCTTGTGGCCGTCGACCACGACGCTGTCGCCGTCGGCGGTGATGCGGGTGTCGATGCCGGACAGGTCGCTGCCGGCCTGGGGCTCGCTGAAGCCGACGGCGGCCAGCTCGCCCGAGGCGAGGCGGGGCAGCAGTTCCCGGCGCTGTGCGTCGGTGCCAAGCCGTTCGACGGTCCAGGCGGCCATGCCCTGGGAGGTCATGACACTGCGCAGCGAACTGCACAGGCTGCCGACGTGGGCGGTGAACTCGCCGCCGGTGCGGCTGTCCCAGCCCAGGCCGCCGTACTCGGTGGGCACGCCGGTGCACAACTGCCCGGCGGCGCCCAGCTTTCTCAGCAGTTCGGCCGGGAGCAGGCCCGACCGGTCCCAGTCACCGGCCCGGTCACCGACCAGGCCGGTGACCGAGGCCGTCGCCTCGGCGAGACGGTCACTCACCGTTGTCCCCGGCGGCCGCTCGCAGTCGGCGGACCAGGGCCGCCATGCCCGCGACAGTACGGAAGTTGTCCAGGCGCAGGTCGGCGCCCCGGATCCCGATGTCGTACGACTTCTCCAGATGGACGACGAGTTCCATCGCGAACAGGGACGATAGGCCGCCGGACGCGAAGAGGTCCGTGTCCGCCTCCCACACGGTCCTGGTGCGGACCTCAAGGAAGTCGAGGAGTTCCTTCTCCACGGTCTCCGATGGCATGGTCATGGCCTTCACCCTTCGTATGCGTAGAAACCACGGCCGGACTTCCGGCCGATGTCGCCTGCCCGCACCTTCTCCAGCAGCAGGTCGCAGGGACGGCAGCCGCCGTCGCCGGTGCGCTCGTACAGCACGTTCAGCGAGTCGACGAGGTTGTCGATGCCGATGAGGTCCGCGGTGCGCAACGGGCCTGTGGCGTGGCCCAGGCAGCCCTGCATGAGCGCGTCGACGTCCTCGGCGGTCGCCGTGCCCTCCTGTACCACCCGGGCCGCGTCGTTGATCATCGGGTGGAGGACCCGGCTGGTCACGAAGCCGGGGGCGTCCCGTACCACGACGGCCTGGCGGCGGAGGGTGGCGAGCAGGGCCCGTACGGAGTCCATGGCCGCTTCGCCGGTGCGGGCGCCGCGAATGACCTCGACCGTACGGATGAGATAGGACGGATTCATGAAATGCGTGCCGACGAGTTCCGCCGGACGCACGGCCGCCGAGGCCAGTTCATCGATCGGAATGGACGACGTGTTGGATATCAGGAGAGTACCAGGCGAAACAACGGCGGAAACCTCCGCGATCACTTTCTCCTTGAGTTCCGTGATTTCCGTGACGGCCTCGATGACCGCGATGGAACCGGCCGCTTCGGACACCGAATCACTAATGACGAGTTCCCCGCCGGGAACGTCGTCCGGCAGCGCGCCCATGAGCCGCGCCAGCCGCAGTTCGTGGGCTATCCGGGCCTCCGCCTCCTCACGTTTGGCCTGGTCGACGTCGACGAGTGTCACCTGAACACCGTGGCCGATCGCCAGGGTGGTGATGCCCACGCCCATGACGCCGGCGCCCAGGACGGTGATGCGTGGCGCTTTCCGCACGTCACCGGCATTGTTTTCGGACATTTCACTCCACTTCATTTCCTGATGAATTCGGGAACTGTCGACTCGAGCCATCCGGTGACGGCTTCGACCGTCGTCCGCAGATGCTGTTCCATCATCGACCAGTGATTTCCGGGTACGTCCAGGACGGAATGTGCGGACTGCCATGAGGCCCGCCAGTCGATGTCGCTGTCCGGTGCCGGTTCCGCCAGCGGTCGTGAGGCGCGGACGAGCAGGACGGGCGCTTTGACGGGGGGCGGCGCCCAGTCGTCGAGGAGCTGGAAGTAGCGGCCCATCGCGGTCAGCCGGGTGCCGTCCATGGGGGCGGCCCGGTCCTCTCGTTCGAACATGCCGCTGACCAGCACGTCGTCGAACTGGGTCATGGCCTGGTCGTCGGACAGATAGGTGTCCAGCAGCACGACCGCGACCGGGCCGGCTCCGAGGGCTTCGAGGCGGGCGGCGGCGGCGTGGGCGAGGGTGCCGCCCGACGAGGAGCCGAGCAGTACTTTCGGGCGGTCGCCGAGGCGCCGCTGGAGGACCTCGGTCTGGAAGTCCAGCAGCGCGGACATGTCGGCGGGCAGCGGCTCGTCGGGGGCGAAGCCCGGCGCGTCCAGCGCGCTGACGCCGTACCGGCCCTGGAAGGCGGACGCGAAGCGGCTGTACTGGTGGGCTCCGCCGAGCGCCACCACGGAGGCGAAGCAGACCAGTTCCGGTGCGTCGTCCCGGACGTGGAGCCGTAGCAGCTCCGGTCGCCGGCCGGGTGAGCGCGGCAGGTCGGCCCCGGAACCGAAGTCGGGGCGCAGTTTCGCGGCCTGCTGGAGGATCTGGATGCCGGCGTGGATTTGGCCCGCCTCGCACGCCTGTCGGAACAGAGCGCTGACCGGGTCGTGCTGTGGTTCACCGGCCGGCTGCTCGGCTTCCGGCGTGGAACTCCGGGCGAGTTCCGCCCGCAGGTGCTCGGCCAGCCGGGCGGGGGTCGCGGAGTCGAGTACGGCGGTGGGGCGCAGCCGCAGGCCGAGGCCGGCCGCGAGGCGGTTGCGCAGTTCGACGGCGGTCAGCGAGTCGAAGCCGGCCTCCAGGAAGGCGTCGCCCGGGGACAGCGCGTCCGGGTCGGCGTGGCCGAGCACCTCGGCCGCGTGCGTCCGCACCAGCCGCAGCAGGATCTCGTCCTGCTCCGCCTCCGGTGCGGCGGCCAGCCGGGGCAGCAGCGACGCGTCGGGGTCCGGGCCACGGCGACGGGCCGCGGGGGTCCGGATCAGTGAGCGCAGCAGGTGCGGCACAGGGCCGCCACCGCGCTGGGCCCGCAGGTCCAGGCCCACCGGTGCGAGTACGGGGTCGTCGCCCGCCAGCGCCGCGTCGAACAGTGCCAGGCCCTCCTCGGTGGGCAGCGCGCGCACCCCGCCGCGTGCCATCCGCCGCAGGTCCGTGTCGCTGAGGGCGGCGGTGAGGGCGGTGCGCCGCTCCCACAGGCCCCAGGCGAGGGAGGTGCCGGGCAGTCCCGCCCGGTGGCGGGCGGCGGCCAGGGCGTCGGTGAAGGCGTTGGCGGCCGCGTAGGCGGACTGGCCGGGGCTGCCGAAGACACCGGCGGAGGAGGAGAACAGGACGAAAGCCGTCAGGTCGTGGTCCCGGGTCAGCTCGTGCAGATTCCAGGCGCCGTCGGCCTTGGGGCGCAGCACGGCCGCCAGGCGCTCGGGGGTGAGCGCCTCCAGCGTGCCGTCGTCCAGTACGCCGGCCGTGTGCACCACGGCACGCAGCGGGTGCTCCGGGGGGATCGCCGCGATCACGCCGGCCAGTGCCTCCCGGTCGGCCACGTCACAGGCCGCGACGGTGACCTCGGCTCCGGCGGCGCCCAGTTCGCCGGTGAGTTCCGCGATGCCCTCGGTCGCGGTGCCCCGGCGGCCGAGCAGCAGCAGGTGCCGTACACCGTGGGAGGTGACCAGGTGCCGGGCCACCAGTCCGCCGAGGGTGCCCGCGCCGCCGGTGATCAGGACGGTGCCGTCAGGGTCGAACGCCGGGGCCCGGTCGGCGGCGGGCGGACGGACCAGACGGGGGGCGTACAAGGAGCCGTCACGCAGGGCCAGTTGGGGTTCGCCCTCGGCCAGGGCGGTGGCGAGGGCGGCTTCGAGGCCATCGCCGCCGTCGGTGTCCAGCAGCACGAAGCGGCCGGGGTGCTCCAGTTGGGCGGTGCGCAGCAGTCCCCAGACGGCGGCGCCCGCGAGGTCCGTCTCCGTGCCGTCGAGGTCGACGGCGCCACGGGTGAGCACCACCAGCGGGGTGTCGGTGAACTCGGGTGCCGCCAGCCAGCGTTGCAGCAGGGCCAGTACCGCGCCTACGGCGGTCCGGGCCCCCTCGGGGCCCGGGATCGCGGCGGGCGGGCACAGGGCCAGCACCATGTCGGACGTGGTGGGCACGTCGGCGAGGTCGGGGCACCGGTCGGCCCGGAAACCGGCCGGCAGCAGCTCGCCGTCGGACACGCCGAGTGTGGCGGCCCGGGTGCCGGTGGACGGCTCGGTGGCGGGCAGCGGCGTCCAGTCGAGGCGGAACAGTGACCGCTCGGCCGCCACGGGGGCGCCCGCCGCCGCCCGCAAGGTCAGGGCGCCGACCGTGACCACCGGGCGTCCGGTGCGGTCGGTGACCCGCACCGACACCGCGTCGCCGCCCTGCTCCGCGGGCCCGAGCACGACCCGCAGGACCGGGTCGGCCGCCGGGGCGAGGGTGACGTCGTGCCAGGAGAACGGCAGCGGCACGCCTCCCGTACCACCGGTGTCGGTGCCGTCGGGGCGCAGGGCGACCGTCTGCAGCGCGGCGTCGAGCAGGGCCGGGTGGACGGCGAAGCCGCTCTCGCGGTTGCCCGGCGCCGACTCCGGCAGGGCCACCTCGGCGTGGATCTCGTCGCCGCTGCGCCAGGCGGCGCGCAGGCCCTGGAAGAGGGGGCCGTAGTGGACCCCGGCCGCCTCGAAGTCCGCGTACAGGCTGTCGAGGTCCAGTTGCCGGGCGCCGTCGCCGGGCGGCCATCGCCCGGGGTCACCGGGCGCGGGCAGGGGGGTCTCGGCGAGGGTGCCCGCCGCATGACGTACCCAGGGTTCGGCGGATTCGGGGTCGTCGGGGCGGGAGTACAGCGCCACGGTCCGGCGGCCGTCGGGGTCTGGCGCGTCCACGGTCAGCCGCAGCCGCCGGGCCTCGTCGGGGGCGAGCACCAGGGGTGCGGCCAGGGTGAGTTCCTCCACCGTCGTGCAGCCGACATGGGCGGCGGCGTGGGCGGCCATCTCCACGAAGGCGACACCGGGCAGCAGCACCGTGCCGGAGACCGCGTGGTCCGCGAGCCATGGATGGGTGCGCGTCGAAAGACGCCCGGTGAACAGGACACCGTCGCCGTCCGGGAGGTCCACGGCGGCGGTCAGGAGCGGATGTCCGGTCTCCGTCTGGCCCGCCGACTCGGGATCCCCGGCGTGCGTGGGCACGTCGAGCCAGTAGTGCGTGCGCTGGAAGGCGTACGTCGGCAGGTCGGTGCGGCGCGCCCCGGTGCCGTCGAACGCGCGCCGCCAGTCGACACTCACGCCGTTCGCGTGCGCCTCGCCGAGTGCCAGCAGCATCCGGTTCAGACCTCCCTCGTCGCGGCGCAGGGTGCCCACCACCACGGCGTCGTCCGCGCCGGCGTCGGCGGCGGTGTCACCGATGCCGTAGGTGAGCAGCGGGTGCGGGCTGACCTCGACGAAGGTGCGATGCCCGGCGTCGAGGAGCAGCCGGATCGCGTCGTGGAAGCGGACGGTGCCGCGGAGGTTGCGGTACCAGTAGTCGTGGTTGAGGTCACCGGCGCCGATCCAGTCGGCGTCCACCGTGGACATGAGGGGTACGGCGGGGGCGCCGGGGGTGAGACCGGCCAGGTCCTCGCCCAGTCGGTCCCGTACGGTGCTGACGTCGTCGGAGTGCGAGGCGTAGTCCACGGGGATGCGCCAGGCCATGACGCCCTCGGCGGCGAGTTCGTCCACGAGGGCACCGACCTCGTCGCCCGGTCCGGCCACCACCAGCACGCGCGGGCCGTTGACGGCGGCGACCGTCACCTTGCCCGGGTGGCGTTCCAGGTAGGGGGCGAGTTCGGCCTGGGAAAGCACCACGGTGGCCATGCCGCCGCCTCCGGCGAGGCCGGCCAGCGCCCGGCTGCGCAGCGCCACCACCCGGGCCGCGTCCTCCAGGCTGAGGGCGCCCGCCACGCAGGCGGCGGCGACCTCGCCCTGGCTGTGGCCGACGACCGCGGCCGGTTCGACCCCGTACGACCGCCAGAGCGCCGCCAGCGACACCATCACGGAGAACAGGACGGGCTGCAGGACGTCCACCCGGTCCAGGCCCGGTGCCTCCGGCGCGCCGCGCATCACCGCGGTGACCGGCCAGTCGAGGTAGGGGGCGAGCGCCTGTTCGCACTCCGCGATCCGGGCGGCGAACTCCGGTGACTCGTCCAGGAGTCGCGCGGCCATGCCGGGCCACTGGGAGCCGAGGCCGGGGAAGACGAAGACGGCCTTGCGTCCGGGCCGGGCGCGGGCGGTGACGACCGCCGGATGGGGCCGTCCGGCGGCCAGCTTGGCCAAGCCTGACAGCAGGGCGGGGCGGTCGTCGCCGACGACGACGGCGCGGTCCGCGAAGCGGGACCTGCCGGTGGCCAGCGAGAACCCGACGTCCAGGGGACGCGCCCGCGGGTCGTCGGTGAGATGGGCGTGCAGGGCGGCGGCCTGGGCGCGCAGCGCCGTCTCTCCCTTGGCCGAGAGCAGCCAGGCGAGGGGGGCGGGGGCCGTGCCCTCGCGGTCCGCGGGTGTCTCCGGTTCGGCGGGCGGCGCCTCCAGAACCGTGTGGGCGTTGGTGCCGCTGGCGCCGAAGGAGGAGACGCCGGCGCGGCGCGGGTGGTCGTTGTCCGGCCAGGGGGTGGCGGTGGTGAGCAGGGCGATGTCGCCCTCGGTCCAGTCCACCTGGGGGTTGGGCCGGTCGATGTGCAGAGTGCGGGGCAGCAGGCCGTGGCGCATCGCGAGCACCATCTTCATGATGCCGCCGACCCCGGCGGCGGCCTGGGTGTGGGTCAGGTTGGACTTGAGCGAGCCGAGCAGCAGCGGCCGGTCCGCCGGGCGGCTTTGGCCGTAGGTGGCGAGCAGTGCCTGCGCCTCGATGGGGTCGCCGAGGCGGGTGCCCGTGCCGTGCGCCTCCACCGCGTCGACCTCGGCGGGCGAGAGGCCCGCGGCGGCCAGCGCCTGCTGGATCACCCGCTGCTGGGAGGGCCCGTTGGGCGCGGTCATGCCGTTGCTGGCGCCGTCCTGGTTGACCGCCGAACCGCGGACCAGGGCGAGCACGGGGTGGCCGTTGCGCCGGGCGTCCGACAGCCGTTCCAGGAGCAGGACGCCGACCCCCTCGCCGAACCCGGCTCCGTCGGCGGCGGCGGCGAACGACTTGCTGCGGCCGTCGGGCGCGAGACCGCGCTGGCGGCTGAACCCGACGTACAGGCTCGGTGTGGACATCACCGTGACGCCCCCCGCCAGGGCGAGGGTGATCTCCCCCGCCCGCAGCGCCTGGCAGGCCAGGTGGAGGGCGACCAGTGACGACGAGCACGCGGTGTCGATCGTGACGGCCGGGCCCTCCAGGCCGAGGGTGTAGGCGATCCGGCCGGTGACCACGCTGGGTACGGTGCCGGTGCCGATGAACGCCTCGACGTCCTGCGGTATCCGGCCCAGCCGGGCGCCGTACTCGTTGTACATGACGCCCGCGTACACGCCGGTGCGGGTGCCGCGCAGGGACAGCGGGTCGATGCCGCCGCGTTCGACGGCCTCCCAGCACGTCTCCAGGAGCAGCCGCTGCTGCGGGTCCATGGCCAGCGCCTCACGCGGCGAGATGCCGAAGAAGCCGGCGTCGAAGCCGCAGGCGTCGTGCAGGAAGCCGCCCTCCCGGGTGTAGGAGGTGCCCGGGGTGTCCGGGTCGGGGTCGTACAGGTCGGCGACGTCCCAGCCCCGGTCGGCGGGGAACTCGCTGACGGCGTCGCGTTCCTCGGCCAGCAGCCTCCACAGGTCCTCCGGGGTGCGGACCCCGCCGGGGTAGCGGCAGCTCATCGCGACGATGGCCACCGGTTCCCGGGACTCGTCGCGGAGCCGCACGTTCTCCCCGCGCAGCCGCTCGTTCTCCAGCAGGGAGGCGCGCAGTGCCTCGACCACCTTGTGCGTGGACATCTCTCTCCTCACATCCCGTTCCGGGCCGGTACGCGGTCAGGCACTCTCGCTCCCCAGCGCCAGCCGTACGAGGTCGTCCACGTCCATCTCCTGGATTCCGGCCGCCCGTTCGGACGACCCCGGTGCGCTGCTCTCCGGGTCCGGTCCGGCCAGCTTCAGCAGTGCGTCCAGCAGTCCGGAGCCGCGCAGCTTGTCCAGCGGGATCGTGGACAGGGCGCGGGTGATCTCGTCGTCGGCCAGGGTCGGTGCCGGGGCCTGCGGGGCGCCGGCCGGGGCGAGGCGTTCGGCGCAGTACGCGGCGACGGCGGCCGGGCTCGGGTAGTCGAACACCAGGGTCGCGGGGAGCCGTAGACCGGTCGCCGCGTTGAGGCGGTTGCGCAGTTCCACCGCGGTCAGGGAGTCGAAGCCGAGCTGCCGGAAGGCGCGTTCGGGGTCGACCGCCGAGGCCCCCGCGTGGCCGAGCACGTCGGCGGCGTGCGCGCACACCAGGTCGGCGAGCACGGCGTGGGCGTCGTCGGCGGCCAGCCCGGCCAGCCGCCCGCGCAGCGCGTCCGCGCCGTCCTGGCCGCCGCCGGTGGCCGCCGTCCGGCGTACGGCGCCGCGTATCAGTGTCCGGAAGAGGGCGGGTACGGCGGCGACGCCCGCCCTGGCGCGCATCCGAGCCAGGTCGAGCCGGACCGGCACCAGTACCGCGTCGTCCCGTTCGAGGGCGGTGTCGAACAGGGCGAGTCCCTCGTCGGAGGTGAGTGCCCCCACGCCGCCGCGGGAGATGCGCCGCAGGTCGACCTCGTCGAGGGTGCCGGTCAGGGTGGAGCGCTCGGCCCACATGCCCCAGGCGAGCGACTGGCCCGGCAGGCCCTGGGCACGCCGGTGCTGGGCCAGGGCGTCCAGGAAGGCGTTGGCCGCCGCGTAGTTGCCCTGGCCGGAGCTGCCGACGGTGCCGGCGGCGGACGAGAAGAGTACGAAGGCGGACAGCGGCAGGTCGCGGGTCAGTTCGTGCAGGTTGAGCGCGGCGTCCGCTTTGGGGCGCAGGACGTGGTCGATGCGCTCGGGGGTGAGCGAACCGATGACTCCGTCGTCCAGGGTGCCGGCCGAGTGGATCACCGCGGTGAGCGGGTGGGCGTCGGGGACACCGGCGAGCAGTGCCGCCACGGCGTCGCGGTCGGCGGTGTCGCAGGCCGCGGCCTCCACCCGGGCGCCCAGGGCGGTGAGTTCGTCGACCAGGGCGGTCGCCTCGGGGGTGTCGGCGCCGCGCCGCCCGGTCAGCAGCAGGTGACGTACCCCGTGCCGGGTGATCAGGTGACGGGCCACCAGGCCGCCGAGGACGCCGAAGGCGCCGGTGACGAGCACCGTGCCCTCGGGGTCCCAGGGCTTCACGGCGGCGCCGTCGGTGTCCGCGACCGGGGTCCTGGTCAGGCGGGGCGCGAGCGTACGCCCGTCCCGTACCGCAAGTTGGGGTTCCGCGGCGGCGAGGGCGGCGGGCAGGGCCCTGAGCGCGTCGGCCGGTTCCTCGGCGTCGACCAGGACGAACCGGTCGGGGTGTTCGGACTGCGCCGAGCGCACCATCCCCCATACGGCGGCGGCGGCCAGGTCGCCGATGTCCTCGCCGGGTGCGGTGGCGACACCGCCCCGGGTGATCAGGACCAGCCGGGTGTCGGCCCAGCGGTCGTCGGCCAGCCAGGTCTGGAGCAGGCGCAGGGTGTCGGCGAGCGCGGTGCGGGCCGCGTCCGCGCTGTTCCCGCCGGGCGGGCAGGCCGTGACGACCACGTCGGGCACGGTGGTGCCCGACTCCACGGCGGCGGTGAGCGCGTCGAGGTCCTGGTGGGTGTCGGACAGCAGTTCACCCGCGCCGAGCGCCGCCCATCGGCCGACGGGCGGCTCGGTGGTGGCGGGCAGGGCGGTCCAGTCGAGCCGGAACAGCGAGTCGCGGCTCTGGGCCGCGGCGCCGCGCAGGGCGTCCACGGCGATCGGGCGGATGGCGAGCGCGGCGACGTCGGCGACCGGCCGGCCGGCCGGGTCGGCGGCGGACAGAGCGACCGAGCCGGTGTCGTCGTAGCTCAGCCGTACGCGCAGTTCGGTCGCTCCGGAGGCGTGCAGGCGGACGCCTTCCCAGGAGAAGGGCAGCCGGGCGGTGCCGGGCTCGTCGCTCTGTTCGGCGCCGTCCGGGGTGGCGAGCCACAGGCCGTGCAGGGCGGCGTCCAGCAACGCGGGGTGCAGACCGAAGCCTGCGGCCCCGGTGTGCTGGTCCCCGGGGAGCCGTACCTCCACGTAGACGTCCTGGCCGAGGCGCCAGGCGGCGTGCAGGCCGTGGAAGGCGGGCCCGTAGCCGTAGCCGGCGTCCGCGAACCGCTCGTAGAGGCCGTCGACAGGCACGGGTTCCGCCCCGGCGGGCGGCCAGGCCACGTCGTACGGGTGGGCCGTCGGGTCATCGGCCCGGGCGGGGGCGAGGACGCCGGTGGCGTGGCCGGTCCACGGGGTGCCGTTGCCGTCCTCGGCGCGGGAGAACACGCCGAGGGTGCGCCGCCCGGTGTCGTCGGGCGCGCCGACGCGCACCTGGAGCTGGACGGCGGCGTCCCGGTCGAACACCAGCGGCGCCTGGAGGGTGAGTTCCTCCACCAGGGGGCAGTCCGCCTCGTCGCCGGCGCGGACGGCCAGTTCGACGAAGCCGGTGCCGGGCAGCAGGACCACGCCGGAGACCGCGTGGTCCGCGAGCCAGGGGTGGGTGCGGGTCGACGCGCTGCCGGTGAGCACGAGGTCCCCGGTGTCGGCGACCTCGACGGCCGCGGCGAGCAGCGGATGACCGGTGGCGCCGGGCCCACGGGGTGTCGCGGCGGGCGGCTGGATCCAGTAGCGGCGCCGCTGGAAGGCGTACGTCGGCAGCTGGGCCGTGTTCTCGCCGGGGAACGCGGCGGTCCAGTCGACCACTCCCCCGCGCACCCACAGTTCGGCCGCCGACAGCAGGACGCGTCGTAGTCCGCCCTCGTCGCGGCGCAGGGTGCCGAGGACGACGGTCTCGTGTCCGGCGGTCTCGGCGGTCTCCTCGACGGCCATGGTGAGCACGGGGTGCGGGCTGACCTCGACGAAGGAGGTGAACCCTTCGGCGGCCAGGGCGCGGACGGCGGGGTCGAAGCCGACGGTCCGGCGCAGGTTGCGGTACCAGTAACCGGCGTCCATGCCGGTGGTGTCCAGCCAGCCGCCGTCCTCGACCGTGGAGTACAGGGGAACCTTCGCCGGCATGGGTGTGATGCCGGCGAGGGCGTCCATGAGAACGCCGTGGATCTCCTCCACGTGCTCGGAGTGCGAGGCGTAGTCGACGTCGATGCGTCGGGCGCGTACGCCCTTGGCCTCGCAGTCCGCGAGCAGGGCGGTCAGGGCTTCGGAGTCGCCCGCGACGACGGTGGTGGCGGGGCCGTTCAGCGCCGCCACCGACAGGGCGCCCGTCCAGGGGGCGAGGGCGGCCTCTGTCTCGTCCGCGGGGAGGGACAGCGAGGCCATGCCGCCTCGTCCGGCCAGCGCGTCCAGGGTCCGGCTGCGCAGGGCCACGACCTTGGCCCCGTCCTGAAGGGACAGCGCGCCCGCCACAACGGCGGCGGCGATCTCGCCCTGGCTGTGGCCCACGACGGCGTCCGGTACGACGCCCAGCGACCGCCACACCTCGGCCAGCGACACCATCACGGCGAACAGGGCGGGCTGCACCACATCCACGCGGTCCCACGCACTGCCCGACCGCACGGCATCGAGAAGCGACCAGTCCACGAAGGGGGCGAGCGCCTGCTCGCACTCCGCCATCCGGGCCGCGAACACCGGCGACTCGTCCAGCAACTCCCTTGCCATACCGGCCCATTGAGAGCCCTGGCCGGGGAAGACGAAGACGGTACGGCCGACAGTGTCGGCGATCCCTCGTACGAGGTCGGGGGCGGTGCCTCCGTCGGTGAGCGCGGTCAGTGCGGCCGGGAGCCGGGTGCTGTCGCCGACGAGGACGGCGCGGTGCTCGAACGCCGTACGGGTGGCCAGGGTTCGGCCGATGTCGGCGGGTGTGTCCTCCGGCGCCTCGGTCAGGTGGGTGGTCAGGCGCGCGGCCTGGCCATGCAGCGCGTCCGGTGACTTCGCGGACAGCGGCCAGGCGACGGGCAGGGCCGGCATCCCGTCGGAGGCCTGCTGCCGGGCCTCCTCCGGGGCCTCTTCGAGGATCGCGTGCACATTGGTGCCGCTCATGCCGAACGCGGAGATCCCGGCGCGGCGCGGGCGGCCGGTGCGCGGCCACGGGGTCGGGTCGGTGACCACGTCGACCGCGCCGGCCGTCCAGTCGACCTGGGTCGAGGGCCGGTCGACGTGCAGGGTGGGCGGCACCTGTCCGTGCTGGAGGGCCAGGACGGTCTTGATGACGCCGGCCACGCCCGCGGCGGCCTGGGTGTGACCGATGTTGGACTTGAGGGAGCCGATCAACAGCGGGCGGCCGTCGGCGCGTTCCTGACCGTACGTGGCGATCAGGGCCTGGGCCTCGATGGGGTCGCCGAGCCTGGTGCCGGTGCCATGAGCCTCGACGACGTCGACGTCTGCCGCCGAGAGCCGGGCGTTGGCGAGGGCGGAGCGGATGACCCGCTGCTGGGAGGGGCCGTTGGGTGCGGTGAGGCCGTTGCTGGCGCCGTCCTGGTTGACGGCGCTGCCGCGCAGCACGGCCAGCACGGGGTGCCCGCGCCGCTGCGCCTCGGAGAGCCGCTCCAGCAGGATCACACCGACGCCCTCGGCCATGCCCATGCCGTCGGCGGCGTCGGAGAACGCCTTGCAGCGGCCGTCGGCGGCCAGCCCGCGCTGGCGGGCGAAGCTGATGATGGCGCCCGGGCTGGACATCACCGCGACACCCCCCGCGAGGGCGAGCGAGCAGTCGCCGGCGCGCAGTGCCTGGGCCGCGAGGTGCACGGCGACGAGGGAGGCGGAGCAGGCCGTGTCGACGGTGACCGCCGGCCCCTCCAGGCCCAGGGTGTAGGAGATGCGGCCGGAGATCACGCTGGCCGCGCTGCCGGTGAGGAGGTGGCCCTCGTTCTCCTGGGTCTGGGCGACCGAGGCGCCGTAGTCCTGGTAGTTGACGCCGGTGAAGACACCGGTGTCGCTGCCGCGCAGGAGATCCGGGTCGATGCCGGCGCGTTCGAAGGTCTCCCACGAGGTCTCCAGGAGCAGCCGCTGCTGCGGGTCCATGGCGACGGCCTCGCGCGGGGAGATGCCGAAGAAGTCGGCGTCGAACTCGCCGGCGTCGTAGAGGAATCCGCCGTGCCGCACATAGCTGGTGCCGGGCTGGTCCGGGTCGGGGTCGAACATGGACTCCAGCGGCCAGCCGCGGTCGGTCGGGAACTCCGAGACGACGTCGCCGCCGTCCTCCAGCAGCCGCCACAGTTGTTCGGGGGTGTGCACCCCGCCGGGGAAGCGGCAGCTCATCGCGACGATCGCGATCGGTTCGTCGGCCGCCGCGGTACCGGCGGGCGCGGGCGCCCGGTCGGCGGGTGCCTGGCGCTCGCCGAGTACCTCGGCACGGATGTGCTCGGCGAGCACGGCCGCTGACGGATAGTCGAAGACGAGGGTGGCGGGCAGTCGCAGACCGGTGGCGGTGCGCAGCCGGTTGCGCAGTTCGACGGCGGTGAGCGAGTCGAAGCCGAGTTCCTGGAACGCCTTGCCGGGCCGCAGCTCCTGCGGGGAGTCGTGTCCGAGGACGGCCGCCGCGTGGGTGCGTACGAGGTCCAGGGTGACGCGGCGCTGCTCGGCGTCGGCCAGGCCGTCCAGGCGCTCGCGCAGCACATTGGCGGCCGGGGTCGCGTCCGTGCCGAGCGCTGCGGTTTCCTCCAGCTGGCGCCTGGCCTCCGGTACACCGGTGAGCAGCCGGCTGGGGCGTACGGAGCCGAAGACCGCCGCGAACTGCTCCCAGTCGACGTTGGCGAGGGCGATGACCGTCTCGTCGTCGTCGAGTGCCTGCTGGAGTCCGGCGAGCGCGAGGTCGGGCTCGATGAGCGGCAGGCCCTGCTTCTGGACGCGGTAGAAGTCGGAGTCGTCGACGGTGTCACGGACGGTCCAGGGGTTGGCGGCCGACCAGACCCCCCAGTCGACGGTGGTGGCGCTCAGGCCCCGCGCCCTGCGGGTTTCGGCGAGGGCGTCGAGGTAGGCGTTGCCGGCGGTGTAGGCGGCGTGGTTGCTGCTGCCCCAGACGCCGGCGATGGAGGAGAACATGACGAAGGCGTCGAGTTCCCGGTCGAGCAGTTCGTCCAGGTGCCGGGCCCCGTCCGCCTTCGCGGCGACGACCTCGGCGAAGGCGTCGAGCGGGGTGTCGTCCAGGGAGGCGAGCTGGATGTAGGCGGCGGCGTGGAACACGGCGGTGACGGGCGTGCCCTGTTCGTCGAGTCCGGCGAGGAGCCCGGCGACCTGTTCGCGGTCGGAGACGTCGCAGGCGGGCAGGGACAACCGGGTCCCCAGCTCGGCGAGTTCGGCGCGCAGTTCGTCCGCTCCGGGTACGTCGGCGCCGCGCCGTCCGGGGAGGACGAGGTGCTCGGCGCCGCCCCGGGCGAGCCAGCGCGCGACGTGCGGTCCGAGGGCGCCGGTGCCGCCGGTGACCAGGACGGTGCCGCGGGGCTTCCAGGCTGGCCGGTGGCCGGGCCGACGCGGGGCGCGGACCAGACGGCGGGCCAGCAGTCCGGCGGCGCGGACGGCGAGCTGGTCCTCGCCGGTTGCGCCGGAGAGGGCCCCGCGAAGCCGGTCGCGGGAGCGGGAGTCGAGGGTCGGCGGGAGGTCGATGAGGCCGCCCCAGCGGGTGGGGTGTTCCAGGCCGGCGACCATGCCGGTGCCCCAGATCAGTGCCTGGTCGGGGGCGGTGAGCGGGTCGGTGTCGCCGGTGGAGACGGCGCCGTGGCCCGCGCACCACAAGGGGGCCTCGACACCGAGGTCGCCGAGCGCCTGGATGAGGACGAGGGTGAGCGCCGAGCCTGCCGAGACCGCGGGGTGGTCGGGGTGCGGGCGGCCGGCGAGCGCCAGCAGCGACAGGACGCCCTGCGGGGTACGGCCGTCCAGGGCGGCGGCGAGCCGGTCCGCGAGGGCGGCACGGTCGACGTCCGCGTCCGTGAGAAGCACGGTCACGGCCTCGGCGCCGGCCTCACCGACGGTCAGGAGGGTGTCCCGTACGAGCTGGTCGTCCTGGTGTCCTTCGGGCAGGACGACGAGCCAGATCCCGGACAGGGCGGCGGCGGGCGGGCCGGGGACCGGCTGCCAGTCGACGCGGTAGCGCCAGGTGTCGACGGCGGCACTCTCGCGCTGCCTGCGGCGCCAGGCGTTGAGGGCGGGCAGCACCGTGCCGAGCGTCTCGGCGTCCACGGCCAGGTCGCCCGCGGCCTCGGCGGCATCGCCGCGCTCGACGATCCGCCAGAACTCGGAGTCCGCCTCGTCCTCGGCGCCCGTGTGTGCGGTCGGTTCGGCGCCCTGGAGCCAGTAGCGCTTGTGCTCGAACGGGTAGGTGGGCAGGTCGGTGCGGCGGGCGCCGGTGCCCTCGAAGAGGACCGGCCACAGTACGGGTACGCCACGCACCCACAGTTCGGCGGCCGAGGTGAGCGCGCGGGTGAGGCCGCCCTCGTCGCGGCGGAGTGTGCCGGTCACCACGGTCTGCGGGGCCTCGGCGTCCTCCAGGGTGTCCTGGACGGACATGGTGAGCACCGGGTGCGGTGAGACCTCGACGAAGACCTGGTGGCGCTGCTCGGCGAGGGCGCGTACGGCGCCGTCGAACTCGACGGTCTCGCGCAGGTTCCGGTACCAGTACCCGGCGTCCATCGCGGTCGTGTCGAGCCAGTCCCCGGTGAGGGTGGAGAACAGCGGAACCTGTCCGGCGACGGGCTCGATGCCGGCCAGCGCGACGAGCAGTTCCTCGTGGATGCGTTCGACGTGGGCGGAGTGGGAGGCGTAGTCCACGGCGATGGTGCGGGCCCGTACGCCGTCCTCCTCGCAGACGGCGATCAGCTCGCCCAGCGCCTCCGCGTCGCCGGAGACGACGACCGCGGACGGTCCGTTGACGGCGGCGACGGAGAGGCGCCCGGACCACCGGGCGACCAGCTCGACGGCGCGCTCGCGCGGGACCGCCACGGAGACCATGCCGCCGTGCCCGGCGAGGGAGAGGATCGCGCGGCTGCGCAGGGCCACGACCTTGGCGCCGTCGTCCAGGGAGAGGGCTCCGGCGACCACGGCGGCGGCGATCTCGCCCTGGCTGTGACCCAGTACGGCGTCGGGCTCGACGCCCCAGGAGCGCCACAGGGCGGCCAGCGACACCATCACGGCCCACAGCGCGGGCTGGACCACGTCGACCCGTTCGAAGGGCGGGGTGTCCGGGGCGCCGCGCAGCACGGCGTCGAGCGACCAGTCGACGTACGGCGTGAGGGCCTGTTCGCAGGCGGCCACGGAGGCGGCGAACACCGGTGAGGTGTCCAGCAGTTCGACCGCCATGCCGGCCCACTGGGCGCCCTGGCCGGGGAAGACGAAGACGCGCCGGCCGTCGGTGTCGGCCGCGCCGCGGATCAGCCCAGGGACGTCCTCGCCGCCGGCCAGCCCGTCGAGGGCGGCCGACGGGGCGCCGCCCCCGGTGCCGAACAGCACCGCACGGTGTTCGAAGGGGGCGCGGCCGGTCGCCAGGGAGTAGCCGGTGTCCAGCGGGTCGGGGGAGCCGCCCCGGGCGAGGTGGTCGCGCAGCCGCTGGGCCTGGTGTGCAAGGGCCTGCGGTGACTTGGCCGAGAGCACCCAGGGCAGGACGGGCGCGGCGGACGTGGGCTGCGGGTCGGCTTCCTCGGGGGCGGGCGGGGCCTGTTCGAGGATGGCGTGGACGTTGGTGCCGCTGAAGCCGAAGGAGGAGATGCCCGCCCGGCGGGGCGCCCCGGTCTCCGGCCAGTCGCGTGCCTCGGTGAGCAGTTCGACCTCGCCCGAGACCCAGTCGACGTGCGGGGAGGGCTCCTCGGCGTGCAGGGTGCGGGGGAGGACACCGTGCCGCAGGGAGAGCACCGTCTTGATCACTCCGGCGACTCCGGAGGCGGCCTGGGTGTGGCCGATGTTGGACTTGAGCGCGCCGAGCCACAGCGGGCGGCCGTGCGGTCGTTCCTGTCCGTAGGTGGCGAGCAGGGCGTCGGCCTCGATGGGGTCGCCGAGGGTGGTGCCCGTGCCGTGCGCCTCGACGACGTCGATGTCGGCGCCGGTCAGGCCGGCGTTGCTGAGGGCGTGGCGGATGACCCGCTGCTGGGCGAGGCCGTTGGGGGCGGACAGGCCGTTGCTGGCGCCGTCCTGGTTGACGGCGCTGCCCCGCAGTACGGCGAGCACCGGGTGGCCGTTGCGGCGGGCGTCCGAGAGGCGTTCGAGGAGCACCACGCCGACGCCCTCGGCGAGACCCATGCCGTCCGCGGAGGCGCCGAAGGCCTTGCAGCGGCCGTCGGCGGCGAGGCCCCGCTGCCGGGAGAAGCCGACGAACACACCCGGGGTCGCCATGACGGCGACGCCACCGGCCAGGGCGAGCGAGCAGTCGCCGCCGCGCAGGGCCTGGGCGGCGAGGTGCATCGCGACCAGTGAGGAGGAACAGGCCGTGTCGACGGTGACCGCCGGGCCCTCCAGACCGAAGGTATAGGCCACGCGCCCGGAGACCACGCTGGCGGCGCCGCCCGCGACCAGGTGCCCTTCGCCGCCCTCCGGCGAGGAGCCCGCGAGCGAGGTGTAGTCCTGGTAGTTGACGCCGGCGAAGACACCGGTGGAGGTGGTGCGCAGGGAGGTCGGGTCGATGCCGGCCCGTTCGACGGCCTCCCACGAGGTTTCCAGGAGCAGCCGCTGCTGCGGGTCCATGGCGACGGCCTCGCGGGGCGAGATGCCGAAGAAGGCCGGGTCGAAGTCGCCCGCGTCGTGCAGGAAGCTGCCTTCCCGGACGTACGAGGTGCCCTGGTGGTCCGGGTCGGGGTGGTAGAGGCGGTCCAGGGGCCAGCCTCGGTCGGCCGGCATGCCGGACAGCACCTCGCCGCCGTCTGCGAGCAGCTGCCACAGCCGCTCCGGGGTGTCGATGCCGCCGGGGAAGCGGCAGCTCATCGAGACGATCGCGATGGGCTCGTCGGGGTCCGCGACGGGGACGACGGCCGTCAAGGCCGCCGACGGGGCGGTGTCGCCGAGGAGTTCGGTGCGCAGGTGCTCGGCGAGGAGGGCCGCGCAGGAGTAGTCGAAGACGACGGTGGCGCGCAGCCGCAGGCCGGTGACCGTGTTGAGCCGGTTGCGCAGCTCGACGGCGATCAGCGAGTCGAAGCCCAGTTCGCGGAAGGCCCGGTCGGGCAGCACCGCGTCGGCGGACTCGTGGCCCAGGACGGCGGCGGCGTTGGTGCGGACGAGTTCCAGAAGGGTGCGGCGCACCTCGGGCTCGGGCAGTCCGGCGAGGCTGCGGCGCAGGGTGGAGGCGTCGTCGGTGTCGCCCGGGGCTGCTTCGCTCGGGTCCTCGGCGAGGGCGCGGACGTCGGGGAGGCCGGCGATGAGCGGGCTGGGCCGTACGGAGGTGAACACGGGCACGAAGCGGGCCCAGTCGACGTCGGCGACCACGACGACGGTCTCGTCGTCGTCCAGGACGCGCTGGAGTCCGGTGATGGCCAGGCGCGGGTCCATGAAAGGGATGCCGCGTTCCAGCAGGGCGCGTTCGAGGTCGCTGGTGGCGAGGCCGCCACCCTCGGCGCTCCAGATGCCCCAGACCACGGAGGTGGCGGCGAGGCCTCGGCCTCGGCGGTTCGCGGCGAGGGCGTCGAGGTAGGCGTTGCCGGCCGCGTAGGCGGCGTGGTCGGCGCTGCCCCACACGCCGGAGACGGAGGAGTACAGGACGAAGGCGTCGAGGTCGGTGTCGGAGAGGACGGCGTCGAGGTTGGCGGCGCCCTGGACCTTCGCGGCCAGGGTGGCGTTCATGCTCGCCGGGTTCTCGTCGCGTACGGGGACCAGCTGGGCGGCGGCCGCGGTGTGCAGGACGGCGCGGACGGGGTGGCCGTCGGCGGCGACCCGCTCGACGAGCGCGGCGAGCGCCTCGCGGTCGGTGATGTCGCAGGCGGCCAGGGTCACCCCGGTGCCCAGGGCGGTGAGTTCGGCCTCCAGTTCGGCGGCGCCGGGGGCGTCGGCACCCCGGCGGCTGACGAGGACCAGGTGCTCGGCGCCGCCGTGGGCGAGCCAGCGGGCGGCGTGTGCGCCGAGCCCGCCCGTGCCGCCGGTGACGAGGACCGTGCCGGAGGGCCGCCACGGAGCAGACGGCTCGGGGGCGGAGGGGGTGGCGCGGACCAGACGGCGGGCGTGGACGCCGGACGGCCGGATCGCGATCTGGTCCTCGTCGCCGGCCCCGGCCAGGAGGTCGGCGAGCAGGTGTCCGGCGCGTGCGTCGCACTGCTCCGGCAGGTCGATCAGACCGCCCCACAGGCCCGGGTGTTCCAGCGCCGCCGTGCGACCGAAGCCCCAGGTGAGGGCCTGGACCGGATGGGGCACCGGGTCGGAGGGCCGTACCGGGACGGCGCCGGTGGTGACACACCAGAGCGTGGTCCGCACGCCGAGGTCGTCCAACGCCTGGACGAGCGCGGTGGTGAGCGCCAGTCCCACGGGCAGGGCGGGCAGCCCGTCGTGGGGCCGCTCGTCGAGGGCCAGCAGGGAGAGGACTCCGGCCGGCGCGGTTGCCGTGCCGGAGGTGGCGGGCGAGTCGGACGAGCCGGGTGCTTCGGCCAGCAGCTCGCGCAGGCGGTCGGTGAGCCTTGTCCGGTCGGTGTAGGTGTGGTCGAGGACGACGAGTTCGGGGTCGGCACCGCGCTCGCGTAGGGCCTCGACGGCACGGGTGACCGTGTCGTCACCGGCGTGGCCGTCCGGGACGAGGACCGGCCAGCGGCCCCGCAGCGGCCCGGCGGTGCGGGCGGTGAGCCGCTGCCAGTCGACGTGGTAGCGCCAGCCGTCGAGGACGGCGCGGTCGCGGCGGCCGCGGCGCCAGGTGGAGAGGGCGGGCAGCACGTCGCTCCAACTGGCGGCCTCGACACCGAGCGTGGCCGCGACGGCGGCCACGTCCTCGCGTTCGACGGCGGCCCAGAAGGCGGCGTCCGCCGGGTCGGTGACCTCCGGGCCGGCGCCGGGCCTGGTCTGCGGCTCCAGCCAGAAGCGGCGGTTCTGGAAGGCGTACGTCGGCAGTGCGACCTGCTCGGGCCGGTGCGCGGCGAACACGGCCGCCCAGTCCACCCGTACGCCGTGCACATGTACCTGGGCGAGGGCGGTGAGGACCCGGTGCAGGCCGCCCTCGTCCCGGCGCAGGGTGCCGGTGACCAGGTTCGGCGGGGCCGGGACCGCCGTGTCGGGATCGGCGAGGTCGTCGAGGATGTCCTGCGTCGGCACGGCGAGGACCGGGTGCGGGCTGATCTCGACGAAGACGCGGTGGCCGCGTCCGACGAGGTCGCGTACGGCGGCGTCGAACTCGACGGTCTGCCGCATGTTGCGGAACCAGTAACCGGCGTCCAGGCCGGTCGTGTCGAGCGGTCCGCCGGTCACCGTGGAACAGAACGGGATCACGGAGGGGGCCGGCCGTACGAGGGCGAGCGCGTCGAGCATGCGGTCGCCGAGCGGGTCCATGTGCGCGGAGTGGCCCGCCACATCGGCGGCGACCCGCCGTACCCGTACCTCGCGTTCCTCGCACTGCTGGAGGAACTCGTCCAGGGCCTCGGGGTCCCCGGAGACGACCGCGGAGGCCGGGCCGTTGACGGCGGCGACCGACAGTCGGCCGTCCCAGGCCCGCAGGCGTTCCCGCAGGGTGTCCGCGGGCAGCGCCACGGAGGCCATGCCGCCGGTGCCGGACAGTTCCAGCTGGGCGCGGCTGCGTACGGCGACGATGAGGGCGGCGTCTTCGAGGGTGAGGGCGCCGGCGACGTACGCGGCGGCTATCTCGCCCTGGGAGTGGCCCACGACGGCATCGGGTTCGACGCCGTACGACTGCCACACCGCGGCGAGCGAGACCATGACGGCGAACAGCACGGGCTGCACGACGTCGATGCGGTCCAGCGGCGCGGCGTCCGGCTCCGCGCGCACCACCGCCGACACCGACCAGTCCAGGTGCGGGGCGAGGGCCTGTTCGCACTCGGCCATGCGGGCGGCGAACACCGGTGACTCGTCGAGGAGTTGACGTGCCATGCCCATCCACTGGGAGCCCTGGCCGGGGAAGACGAACACGGTCTTGCCGTCACCCGCGCCGGTGCGCCCGGTGACGGTGTCGGCGGCGCTGCCTCCTGCGGCGACGGCCGCGAGTCCGCGCAGGAAGCCGTCGGACCCGTCGGCCACGACGACGGCCCGGTGCTCGAAGTCCGAGCGGGAGGCCGCGAGGGAGTGGCCGATGTCGGCCGGGCGGAGGCCGGGGCGGTCGGCGAGCCAGGAGGCGAGGCGGGCGGCCTGGTCGCGCAACGCCTCGGGGCTGCGGCCGGAGAGCAGCCAGGGCGCGGTCGCCAGGGAGGTCATGACCGGCGTGCCCTGCGGCTCGACGGCGTCGGGCTCCTCGGCCTCGGGTGCCTGCTCGATGATGACGTGCGCGTTGGTGCCGCTCATGCCGAACGACGAGACGCCCGCCCGGCGCGGCCGGCCGGTCTCGGGCCAGTCGAGGCGCTCGGTGAGCAGCCGTACGCCGCCGGAGCTCCAGTCCACGTGCGGGGTCGGCGCGTCGACGTGCAGGGTCTGCGGAAGGACGCCCTGCCGGATCGCCATGACGACCTTGATGACACCGGCCAGGCCCGCGGCGGCCTGGGTGTGGCCGATGTTGGACTTGATCGAGCCGAGCCACAACGGCTGGTCCTCGGCGCGGTCCTGGCCGTAGGCGGCGAGCAGGGCGTCGGCCTCGATGGGGTCGCCGAGCCGGGTGCCGGTGCCGTGCGCCTCGACGACGTCGACCTCGGCCGGTGAGAGCTGGGCGTCGGCGAGGGCGGCCCGGATGACGCGCTGCTGGGAGGGGCCGTTGGGCGCGGTGAGGCCGTTGCTGGCGCCGTCCTGGTTGATGGCGCTGCCGCGCAGCACCGCGAGCACCGGGTGGCCGGCCGCTCGAGCGTCGGAGAGCCGCTCCACCAGGAGCACGCCGACGCCTTCGCCCCAGCCGGTGCCGTCGGCCGCCGCCGCGAAGGGCTTGCTGCGGCCGTCGGCGGCGAGGCCGCCCTGGCGGGAGATCTCCACGAAGGCGCCCGGCAGGGCCATCACGTTGACGCCGCCGACGAGGGCCAGCGAGCACTCGTCGTTGCGCAGGGACTGCGCCGCGAGGTGCAGGGCGACCAGCGAGGCGGAGCAGGCCGTGTCGACGGTGACCGACGGCCCCTCCAGCCCCATGACGTAGGAGACGCGCCCGGACATCACGCTGATCGCGTTGCCGGTCATCAGGAAGCCCTGGACGCCCTCGGGGGCGCCGTCGGCCAGCGACATGTAGCCCTGGTCGATGGAGGCGGCGAACACACCGGTACGGCTGCCGCGCAGCGAGACGGGGTCGATGCCGCCCCGTTCGACGGCCTCCCAGCAGGCCTGGAGCATCAGCCGCTGCTGCGGGTCCATGGCCAGCGCCTCACGGGGCGAGATTCCGAAGAAGTCCGGGTCGAAGCCGCCGGCGTCGTCCAGGAAGGCCCCGGTGACGGGTACTCCGTCGCCGGCCAGCCGGGCGGCGTCCCAGCCCCGGTCGGCGGGGATCCCCGCGTAGGTGTCGCGGCCGTCCGCCACCAGTTCCCACAGGTCCTCGGGGCTGTGCACCCCGCCGGGGAAGTGGCAGCTCATCGCGACGACGGCGATGGGTTCCCGGCTGCGCTCCTCGGCGTCCCGCAGCCGTCGCCGGGTCTGCTGGAGGTCGATCGTCACACGGTTGAGGTAGTCGCGGAGCTTCTGTTCGGTCTGGTCACTCACTGGGCATCCTCGTCTTCTCCTGGAAACGGCCGTACGTGGATCCGGGGCGTCACGAGATGCCCAGCTGGTTGTCGATGAGGTCGAAGATCTCGTCGTGTGTGGCGGACTCGATGCGGTCCGCGGTGACCGGGCCGTTCTCCTGTCCGTCGGGTTCGGCGGCTTCGAGGCGGGCCAGCACCTCGCGCAGCCGCTGGGAGAGCCGGTCGCGGTCGGGGGCGTCCGGCGCGAGGCCGGCGACCAGTTCCGCGAACCGGTCCAGCTCGGCAAGCGGTGCGGGAGCCCCCGTCTGCCGGCGTCGGCCGGTGGTCGCGGCGAGGTGACGGGCCAGTACTTCGGGGGTCGGGTGGTCGAAGACCATGCCCGCCGGGAGCCGTACGCCGGTCGCGGACGACAGCCGGTTGCGCAGTTCCACGCCGGTGAGGGAGTCGAAGCCGAGTTCCTTGAACGCCCGGGTGGGCTGGACCAGTTCGGGCGACGGGTGGCCGAGGACGGCGGCGGCGTGGCCGCGGACCAGGTCCAGCAGCGCGCGCTGGGCGTCCGCCCCCGACAGCCGGGCGAGCCGGTCCGCGAGGCCCGCGGCCTCCCCGCTGCCGTTGCCGTTGTCGTTCGCGGCGGTGGCCCGCCGACGCGGGGTCCTGACCAGGCCGCTGAGCAGTGCCGGTACGTCCTGTCCGGCGCCGGCACGCAGGGCGGCGGTGTCCAGCCGCGCGGCCAGCAGGTAGGCGTCCTCGGCCAGGAGAGCCACGTCGAACAGGGCCAGTCCTTCCGCCGAGGTCAACGGGGTGACCCCGCTGCGGTTCATGCGCCGTAGGTCCACCTCGCCGAGGTGGCCGGTCATACTGCTGCGTTCCTCCCACATGCCCCAGCCGATGGACAGACCTGGCAGGCCCTCGGCACGGCGGCGCTCGGCGAGTGCGTCCAGGGCCGCGTTGGCGGCGGCGTAGTTGGCCTGGCCGCCGCCGCCGAGGAGAGCGGCGGCGGAGGAGAACAGGACGAAGGCGGCCAGGTCCTCGTCCCGGGTCAGCTCGTGCAGGTTCAGCGCCGCGTCCGTCTTCGGGCGCAGTACGCGCTCCAGCTGGCCGGCGGTGAGGGAGGAGACCACGGCGTCGTCGAGCACACCGGCGGCGTGCACCACGGCCGTCAGCGGATGCTGGGCGGGTATGCCGGCCAGGACCTCGGCGAGCCGGTCGCGGTCGGCGGCGTCGCAGGCGACGACACTCACCTCGGCGCCGAGCGCGGCCAGTTCGTCGCACAGCTCGGCCGCGCCGGGAGCCTCGGGGCCGCTGCGGCTGGTGAGCAGCAGGTGCCGTGTCCCGTGTCCGGTGACGAGGTGCCGGGCCACCAGGCGGCCGAGGGTGCCGGTGCCACCGGTGATCAGGACGGTGCCGTCGGGGTTCGGGGCGGTGGGCGGCAGCAGCACGTTCTTGCCGGTGTGCCGGGCCTGGCCGACGTACCGGAACGCCTCCGGGGCCCGGCGCACGTCCCAGCAGGTGAGCGGCAGCGGGGTGAGGGCGCCCTGCCGGAACAGGTCGAGGATCAGGTCGAGCATCTGGGCGATGCGCTCCGGGCCCGCCTGCGCCAGGTCGTACGCCCGGTAGCGGACCCCGGGGTGGGCGGCGGCGACGGTGTCGGCGTCGCGGATGTCGGTCTTGCCCATCTCCAGGAACCGCCCGCCGCGCGGCAGCAGCCGCAGGGAGGCGTCCACGAACTCCCGTGCCAGACAGTCCAGTACGACGTCGGCACCGCGTCCGTCGGTCTCGTCGAGGAAACGGTCGGCGAAGTCGAGGGTGCGGGAGGAGGCGATGTGGTCGTCGTCCAGGCCGAGGCCGCGCAGGACGTCCCACTTGCCGGGGCTCGCGGTGCCGTACACCTCGGCTCCGGCGTGCCGGGCGAGCTGGACGGCGGCCATGCCGACACCGCCGGCCGCGGAGTGCACCACGACCGTCTCCCCCGCCGTGAGGCCGCCCAGGTCGAACAGGCCGTAGTGGGCGGTGAGGAAGGCGATCGGTACGGAGGCGGCCTGGGCGTAGGACCAGCCGCGCGGGATCGGGGCGAGGGTGCGCCGGTCGGCGACCGCGACGGGGCCGAAGGCGCCGCCGAAGACTCCGAACACCCGGTCACCGGGGGCGAGATCGGTCACTCCGGGGCCGGTCTCCAGGACGGTGCCCGCTCCTTCGCTGCCGAGGATCCGCTGGTCGGGGGCGAGGCCCAGGCTGACCGCGATGTCCCGGAAGTTCAGGCCGGCGGCGCGGACAGCCACCCGGACCTCGCCGAGGGCCAGCGGGGCAGTCGCCTCCGGAGAGGGCACGAGGACCAGGCCGTCGAGGCTGCCCCCTCCGGTGGTGTCCAGCCGCCAGGCCGGTTCGCCGGGCGGCGGCGTGAGCGTCCCGGACCGGCCCGACCTCGCGAGCCGGGGCACGAGCGGGTTCCCGGCGCGTACGGCGGACTGGGGCTCCCTCGCGGTGTGGGCCCAGCCGAGCACGCGGGGCAGGGCGTCCGCCGACTCGGTGGTGCCGTCCAGGTCCAGCAGGACGAAACGGCCCGGGTGTTCGGTCTGGGCGGCCCGGACGAGCCCCCAGGCAGCGGCCTGCGCGGGGTCGGCCGGGTGTCCGCCGGGCCCGGTCGCGACCGCGTCGCGGGTGACGACCACGAGCGGGGCGTCGCCGGAGCGGGGGTCCGACATCCACCGCTGCACGACGTCGAGGGTGGCGGCGGCAGTGTCGCGGACTCGGGCGGCCTCGTCGGGGCCGGGGTTGGCCGGGCAGGTCCAGACGACCGCCGTGGGCGCGCCGGAGCCCGCGTGGTCATGCGCCACCCAGCCGGTGAGCGGGGCGGTGGTCTTGGCGTCGCCGGGGGCCGGGGTCCAGTCCAGGCGGTACAGGCCGTCCCGGCCCGCGACGGCAGCGGCCGACAGGTTGGCGGCCGGCGGGCGCAGGACCAGGGACTCGGCGGACAGGACCGGCCGCCCGGTCGGGTCCCAGGCGTCCAGGCTCACCGCGTCGGGGCCGGCCGGGCCGATCCGGATCCGCAGGGCGGACGCCCCGGTGGCGTGGGCGGTGACGCCGTTCCACGAGAACGGCAGCCGGGCCGGGCCCGGCCGGTCGCCGAGCAGCGCGGACGCCTGGAGGGCGCCGTCCAGCAGGGCCGGGTGGAGGAGGTATCCGCCGCTGTCCGACTGCCGTTCGAGCGCAACCTCCGCGTATACGTCGGTGCCGTCGCGCCAGGCGGCGCGCAGCCCCTGGAAGGCGGGGCCGTAGCGGAATCCGGCCTCGGCGAAGCGGTCGTACAGGCCGTCCAGGTCGACGGGTTCGGTGCCGGCCGGCGGCCAGGCGGCGGGCGCGGGCGGGCCGTCGGAGCGGTCGCCCGGGGCCAGGGTTCCGGTGGCGTGCGAGGTCCAGTCCGTGCCGGGGGCGGTCTCGGACCGGGAGTGCAGGCCGAGGGGCCGCCTGCCGTCGTCGTCGGGCGGTCCGACGCGCAGCTGGATGTGGACGGCGTCCCGTTCGGGGAGGATCAGCGGGGCCTGCAGGGTCAGTTCGTCGACCAGGGCGCTGTCGACCTCGTCCGCGGCGCGCAGGGCGAGTTCGAGGAAGGCGGTGCCGGGCAGCAGGTTCGTCCCGGAGACCACGTGGTCGGCGAGCCAGGGGTGTGTCCTGGACGACAGCCGTCCGGTGAGCACCTGCTCCCCGGAGTCGGCCAGATCGACGGCGGCCCCCAGCAGCGCGTGGTCCGTGGAGGCCAGCCCCGCGGCGGCCACGTCACCGGTGCGGACGGGGACGTCGAGCCAGTAGCGGGTGCGCTGGAAGGCGTACGTGGGGAGGTCCGCCGGCGGGGGTTCCGTGGCCGCCGGCCGGGATGTCCGGCCGGTGGGGCCGAGGGCCGGGGCCCAGTCCACGGGCACGCCCTGGACGTGGGCCTCGCCCAGCGAGAGCAGCAGCCGCTCCTGGCCTCCGTCGTCGCGGCGCAGGGAGCCGACCACCACTCCCGTGGCCCCGGTGTCCTCCAGCACCTCCTGGACGGCCGGGGCGAGCACGGGGTGCGGGCTCGACTCGACGAAGGTGGTGAATCCGGCGTCGGTCAGGGCCCGGACGGCGGGCTCGAACTCGACTGTGCCCCGCAGGTTGCGGAACCAGTAATCGGCGGTGAGTTCGGGGCCCTCGATCCAGTCGGCCTCCAGGGTGGAGAACATCCGGGTGCCGGACGTGGTGGGGGCGATGTCGGCGAGGACGTCGAGCAGTTCGTCGCGAAGGATGTCCATGCCGGCGGAGTGGGACGCGTAGTCGACCTCGATGCGCCGGGCGCGTATGCCGTCCTTCTCGCAGGCGTCGAGGAGTTCCGCCAGTGCCACGGTCTCGCCGGCGACCACGGTGGAGCGCGGGCCGTTCACCGCGGCGACCGAGATCTTCTCGCCCCAGGGGACGAGCAGTTCGCGGACGCGGTCGGCGGGCAGGGCCACCGAGGCCATGCCGCCGTTCCCGGCGACGGCTCGCAGCAGCCTGCTGCGCAGGGCGACGACCTTGGCGCCGTCCTCCAGGGTGAGAGCCCCGGCGACGACGGCCGCGGCGATCTCGCCCTGGCTGTGGCCGAGTACGGCGTCCGGCTCGACCCCGTAGGACCGCCAGGCCTCGGCCAGCGAGACCATGACGGCCCACAGGGCGGGCTGGACCACGTCGACCCGTTCCAGGTCCGCGGCGGAGGCCAGCACACCGGTCAGGGACCAGTCGACGTGGGGGGCGAGGGCCCGTTCGCAGTCGGCCATGCGGGCGGCGAAGACCGGTGACGAGTCGAGCAGTTCGAGCGCCATGCCGGTCCACTGGGCGCCCTGGCCGGGGAAGACGAACACGGTGCGGCCGGCGGCGGTCGCGGTGCCCCGTGCCACGGTGGCCAGGGGTGCGTCGGCGGCCAGCGCCCGCAGACCGGCGGTCAGTTGTTCCCGGTCGCCGACCAGGACGGCGCGGTGGTCGTGGCGGGTGCGGGTGGTGGCGAGGGCGAGGCCGATGGCTGCGGCGCTGTGGTCCGGCCGGGCGTCGGCGTGGTCGGCGAGCCGTTCGGCCTGGGCGCGCAGTGCCTCGGGGGTGTGGCCGGAGAGCACCCAGGGGACGGGATGTCCTTCGGCGGCGGGCTCGGGCCCTTGTTCTTCTTCCGCCAGGTGTTCCAGCACCAGGTGGGCGTTGGTGCCGCTCATGCCGAAGGAGGAGACTCCGGCGCGGCGGGGGCGGTCGGGGTCGGCGGGCCAGGACCGCTCCTCGGTCAGGAGTTCCACCGCGCCCGCCGACCAGTCGACCTGCGGGGTCGGCGCGTCCACGTGCAGCGTCCGGGGCAGCACCCCGTGCCGCATCGCCTGAACCATCTTGATGACCCCGCCCACCCCGGCGGCGGCCGAGGTGTGCCCGACATTCGACTTGAACGAGCCGAGCAGCAGGGGCCGGTCCGCCGGACGGTCCTGGCCGTACGTCGCCAGCAGCGCCTGCGCCTCGATCGGATCCCCGAGCCGGGTCCCCGTACCGTGTGCCTCGACGACGTCCACGTCACCGGGCGACAGCCGGGCGTCGGTCAGCGCCGCCCGGATCACCCGCTGCTGCGAAGGCCCGTTCGGCGCGGTCAGACCGTTGCTCGCCCCGTCCTGGTTCACCGCGCTCCCCCGCACCACCGCCAACACCCGGTGGCCGTTGCGGCGGGCGTCCGACAGTCGCTCCAGCAACACCGTGCCGACGCCTTCGCCGAAGCCGACTCCGTCGGCGGCCTCGGCGAAGGGTTTGGAGCGGCCGTCGGAGGCCAGGCCGCGCTGGCGGCTGAACTCGACGAACAGTTCGGGGCTGGACATGATGGTGACGCCACCGGCGAGGGCGAGGGCGCACTCGCCGGAGCGCAGCGCGCGTACCGCGAGATGCAGGGCGACCAGCGAGGACGAACACGCCGTGTCGACGGTCACCGCCGGGCCCTCCAGGCCCAGGACGTAGCTGACGCGGCCGGACACGACGCTGCCCGAGTTGCCGGCGCCGAGGAAACCCTCGACCTCCTCGGGGATGTGGGGCAGGAGCCGGGCGGCGTAGTCCTGGTGCATCACGCCGACGAAGACGCCGGTGGCGCTGCCGCGCAGGGTCGTCGGGTCGATGCCGGCACGTTCCAGCGTCTCCCAGGAGGTCTCCAGGAGCAGCCGCTGCTGCGGGTCCATCGCGAGCGCCTCACGCGGGGAGATACCGAAGAAGCCCGCGTCGAACTCCGCCGCGTCGTACAGGAAGCCGCCCTCCCGCGCGTACGAGGTGCCGTGGCGCTCGGTGTCGGGGTCGTGGAGGGCGTCCAGGTCCCAGCCCCGGTCGGCCGGGAAGTCGGCGATGCCGTCGGTGCCGGAGGCGACCAGGTCCCACAGGTCGTCGGGCGAGCGGACGCCGCCGGGGTAGCGGCAGCCCATGGCGACGACGGCGATCGGGTCCTCGTCAACCGCCGTGCCGCCGGTGGCGGACTGGGCGGTGGTGGTCGCCGGGCCGCCGGTGTCCGCGCCGAGCAGTTCGCCGCCGAGGTGGGCGGCGAGGACCTCGGGGGTCGGGTGGTCGAAGACGAGGGTGGCGGGCAGCCGCAGCCCGGTGGCGTTGCTCAGTCGGTTGCGCAGGTCGACGGCGGCCAGCGAGTCGAAGCCGAGGTCCCGGAAGGCGCGGCCCGCCTCGACGGCCTCGGGCGTCGGGTGGCCGAGTACGGCGGCGACCTGACCGCGCACCAGGTCGAGGAGTTCACGGCGGCGGCCCGGGGCGTCCAGGGCGGCGAGCCGTTCCGCCAGCGGGCTCCGGTCGTCGTCGGCAGCGGCGGCGAGGGCCACCTGGCGTCGGGCGGGCAGCCTGACCACGCCGTGCAGCAGACGGGGTACGGGTTCGCTCTCGGCCCGGGCGCGCAGCGCGGCGGTGTCCAGCCGCAGGGCCACCAGGAGCGGTTCGTCCACGGTGAGCGCGGTGTCGAGAAGGGCGAGTCCCTGCTCGTCGGTCAGGGGCGGCAGGCCCGAGCGGGCGATCCGGCGGACCTCGTCGTCGCCGAGGTGGCCGGTCATCGCGCTGCGCCGCTCCCACAGCGTCCAGGCGATGGACCGGCCTGCCAGGCCCTGTGCCCGGCGGTGCTGGGCCAGGGCGTCCAGGAAGGCGTTGGCGGCGGCGTAGTTGCCCTGTCCGGGGCCGCCGAAGGTACCGGCGGCGGAGGAGAAGAGCACGAAGGCCGCGAGGTCCATGCCGGCGGTGAGCCGGTGCAGGTTGAGTGCCGCGTCGGTCTTGGGGCGCAGGACGGCGTCGACTCGGTCGGGGGTGAGGGAGGAGATCACTCCGTCGTCGAGCACTCCGGCGGTGTGCACCACGGCCGTCAGCGGATGCTCGGGCCGCACGTCTGCCAGGACTTCGGCGAGCCGTTCCGCGTCGGCCGCGTCGCAGGCGACGACGCTCACCTCGGCGCCGAGCGCGGCCAGTTCGTCGCGCAGCTCGGCCGCGCCGGGAGCCTCGGGACCACTGCGGCTGGTCAGCAGCAGCTGCCGTACGCCGTGTTCGGTGACGAGGTGCCGGGCGACGCGGGCGCCGAGCAGGCCGGTGCCCCCGGTGATCAGGACGGTGCGATCGGGGTCGAGCGTCGGCGCCGGGTCGTTCTGGACGGTGATCCTTGCCAGCCTCGGCACGAGGACCTCGGTGCCGCGTACGGCGAACTGGGTCTCGCCGGTGGCGGTGAGCACGGCGGCGACGGCGGCGGACACGTCGGTGTCCGGGTCGACGTCGACGAGGTGGAGGCGGCCCGGGTGTTCGGTCTGCGCGGAGCGCACCAGGCCCCATACCGCGCTGTGCGGCAGGTTCGGCACGTCCTCGCCGGGCCGGGCGGAGATCGCGCCCCGGGTGACCAGGACGAGCCGCGCCCCGGTGAACCGGTCGTCGGCGAGCCACTCCTGGAGGAGCGCGAGGGCGTCGTGCACGGCGTTACGGGTGGTGTCGGCGAGTCCCTCGGCGTGGTGGTCCGGGGCCGCACCGAGGTCGGCGACAACGAACTCCGGCAGGGCGGCGCCGACTTGCCGCAGCGCGGTGAGGTCCGCGTAGGCGGTGACGTCCGGGCTGTTCGCGGCGGGGCCCAGGATCGCCCAGGAGGCCGAGGTGGGGCCGGGTACCGCGCGGGCGGGCGTCCAGTCGAGGCGGAAGAGCGAGTCGTGGTGGTGGCCGGTGGCCGGGGCCGTGAGGCTGCCGGCGGCGACCGGCCGCAGGGCGAGGCCGTCGACGGTCAGGACGGGCCGTCCGGCCTGGTCGAAGGCGTGCAGCGACACCGTGTCCGGTCCGGCGGGGGTGATCCGCAGCCGCAGACCGGTCGCGCCCTGCGCGTGGAGGACGGCTCCGGTCCAGGCGAACGGCATCCGGCCCTCGGCGGCTTCACCGAGGCCGGTCGCGTGCAGGGCGCTGTCGAGGAGCGCGGGATGCAGCCCGAACCGCGCGGCCTCCGCCTGCTGCTCCGAGGGGAGACTCGCCTCCGCGTACACCTCCTCCCCCAGCCGCCACGCCGCGCGCAGCCCCTGGAACACGGGCCCGTAGGCGAAGCCGCCCTCCGCGAACCGCTCGTACAGCCCGTCCAGTTCCACCGGTTGTGCGCCCGCCGGCGGCCAGGCCGTCGACTCGTCCCGTTCCGGCTCCCCGGCCGCCGGGACCAGGAGGCCTCGCGCATGGCACGTCCACGACACGTCGTCCGTGCCGTCCGGGCGGGCGTGCAGACTCAACGGGCGCCGCCCGTCCCGGTCGGGGGCGCCGACGGCGAGCTGTACAGCGACGCCGCCCTCCGCCGGCAGGACGAGGGGGGCCTCCAGGGTGAGTTCCTCGACCTGGGCGCAGCCGACCTGGTCGCCCGCCCGGACCGCCAGCTCCAGGAAGGCGGTGCCGGGCAGCAGGACGGCGTCGCGGACCGCGTGGTCGGCGAGCCAGGGGTGGGTGCGGGTGGAGAGGCGGCCGGTGAGGAGCAGGCCGTCCCCGTCTGCGAGGGCGACGACCGCGCCGAGCAGGGGGTGGTCGGCGGCGGTGAGGCCGGCCGAGGCCATGTCGCCCTGGGGCGCGGCGGAGTCCTCCAGCCAGTACCGGCGGCGCTGGAACGCGTAGGTCGGCAGGTCGGCCCGGTGGGTGCGCCGACCGGCGTAGGCGGCCCGCCAGTCGACGCGTACGCCGTGCACGTACAGCTCGCCTACAGCGGCGAGGAACCTGTCCCCACCGCCGTCGTCACGGCGCAGCGTGCCGATGACCACGGCCTCCTCGGCGCCGGCCGCCCGGGCGGTCTCCTCGATCGGGACGGTGAGCACCGGGTGGGGGCTGACCTCGACGAGGACATGGTGTCCGGCGGCCAGCAGGGCGCGGGTGGTCTGTTCGAACTCGACGGTCTGCCGCAGGTTCCGGTACCAGTAGCCGGCGTCCAGGCCGGTGGTGTCGAACGGTTCGCCGGTGACGGTCGAGTAGAAGGGGATGTCGGAGGGGCGGGGGCGGATGCCGGCCAGCAGGGTGAGCAGTTCGTCGTGGATGCGTTCGACGTGGGCGCTGTGCGAGGCGTAGTCCACGGGGATGCGCCGGACCCGGAGGTCGCGGGCGGTGAGCCGGTCGATCAGCTCGTCCAGCGCCGGCTGGTCGCCGGAGACGACCACGGAGGCGGGCCCGTTGACGGCCGCGACGGACAGGCGCCCGTCCCAGTCCGTCAGCAGGGCGCGGACCTCGTCGACCGGCAGCGGTACGGACGCCATGCCACCGGCGCCGGCGAGCGCGGCGATGGCCTGGCTGCGCAGGGCGACGACCTGGGCGCCGTCCTCCAGGGACAGTGCCCCGGCGACCACGGCGGCGGCGATCTCGCCCTGGCTGTGCCCGACCACCGCCGACGGTTCGACACCGTACGACCGCCACAGCTCGGCCAGCGACACCATCACGGCCCACAGCGCGGGCTGGACCACGTCGACGCGGTCCAGCGGCGGGGTGCCGGGGGCGTCGCGCAGTACGTCGGTCAGGGACCAGTCGGTGTGAGGGGCGAGGGCGCGTGCGCAGTCGGCGATCCGCTCCGCGAAGACCGGGGCGGAGTCGAGCAGTTCGGCGGCCATGCCGGTCCACTGCGATCCCTGGCCGGGGAAGACGAACGCGGTGTCGGCGCCGGGGGCGCCGGTGCCGCGCAGCACTCCCGGGTCGGGGGTGTCCTCGGCCAGGGACCGCAGGCCGCGCAGGAACCCGTCCTCGTCGGCGGCGATGACGACGGCCCGGTGTTCGAGGGCGGCCCGGGTCGTGGCCAGGGCGTGGCCGACGTCCAGGGGGCGCTGTCCGGGGTGGGTGTCGAGGTGGGCGGCGAGGCGGCGGGCCTGGGCGCGCAGGGCCTCGCGGCTGCGGGCGGAGACGGGCCAGGGCAGGGCGGCCGGGAGGCCGGGCTCGGCGGCGTCGGACGGGTCGGCTTCGCCTTGAGGTGCCGCCTCGGGCTCGGGGCCGGCCTGTTCGAGGACGACGTGGCCGTTGGTGCCGCTGATGCCGAAGGACGACACGGACGCGCGGCGCGGGGCGCCGGTCTCCGGCCAGGCCACGGCCTCGGTGACCAGTTCCACGGCGCCGGCGGACCAGTCGACCGTGGGGGTGGGCTGTTCGGCGTGCAGCGTGGGCGGCACCGTCCCGTGCCGCATCGCCATGACCATCTTGATGATGCCGCCGACGCCCGCCGCGGCTTGGGTGTGGCCCATGTTGGACTTCAGGGAGCCGAGCAGGAGTGGCCGGTCGCCGGGCCGGTCCTGGCCGTAGGTGGCCAGCAGCGCCTGTGCCTCGATGGGGTCGCCGAGCGGGGTGCCGGTGCCGTGTGCCTCGACCACGTCGACCTCGGCGGCGGTGAGCCCGGCGTCGGCGAGCGCCCGACGGATGACCCGTTGCTGGGCGGGCCCGTTGGGGGCGGTCAGTCGGCTGCTCGCGCCGTCCTGGTTCACTGCGGTGCCGCGTACCAGGGCGAGTACGGGATGCCCGTTGCGGCGGGCATCCGAGAGACGCTCCAGCAGGAGCATGCCGATGCCCTCGCCCCAGCCGGTGCCGTCGGCCCCGGCGGCGAAGGACTTGCAGCGGCCGTCGGCGGCGAGCCCGCCCTGCCGGCTCATCTCGACGAACGGCACCGGCGTCGACATGATCATGGCGCCGCCGGCCAGCGCCAGCCCGCACTCCCCCCGGCGCAGGGCCTGGGCGGCCAGGTGGAGGGCGACGAGGGAGGACGAGCAGGCGGTGTCCACCGTCACCGCCGGGCCCTCCAGGCCGAAGGTGTAGGAGAGGCGGCCGGAGGCGACGCTGTCGGAGCTGCCGTTGCCGATGTACCCCTGGATGTCGTCGGGGACCTGGCGCAGCCGCAGGGCGTAGTCCTGGTACATCACGCCGACGAAGACGCCGGTGTCGCTGCCGCGCAGGCCGCCCGGGTCGAGGCCGGCGCGTTCGAAGGCCTCCCAGGTGGTCTCCAGGAGCAGCCGCTGCTGGGGGTCCATGGCGAGGGCCTCGCGGGGCGAGATGCCGAAGAAGGCGGGGTCGAAGTCGGCGGCGGCGGTGAGGAATCCGCCTTCGGCGGCGTACGTCGTGCCAGGGCGCTCCCTGGTGGGGTCGTACAGGGCGTCGAGGTCCCAGCCCCGGTCGGCGGGGAAGCCCGCGACCGCGTCGGTGCCGGAGGCGACGAGCTGCCACAGCTTCTCGGGGGAATCGACTCCGCCCGGGTAGCGGCAGCTCATGCCGACGATGGCCACGGGTTCCTGCTGCTGGGCCTCCACCTCCTGCAGCCGCCGCCGGGTGCGGTGCAGGTCGGCGGCGACCCGCTTGAGGTAGTCGCGGAGCTTGTCGTCGTTCAGCGTGGCGTCAGTCACTGTGCACCGTCACCTTCGGGGCCTTCGAGCGGGCGGGCTCGGGCGTGGGGAGTCGCCGGGTCGCGGATGTGGGCGTGGGGTTCACGACATGCCGAGTTCGTTGTCGATGAACTCGAAGAGCTCGTCGTCGCTGGCCGTGTCCATCCGCTCCTCCAGTCGGTCCTCGACCGCGTCACCCGTTCCCGGGCGCAGCCTGCCGATCAGTTCCTGGAGCCGGTTGATCAGCTCCGGTGCGGCCGTGCCGCTGTCCAGGGCGCCTTCGAGCAGGCCGAGTTCGGCCAGGCCGGCCGTGTCGACGGGGTCGGGGCCGGTGCCGTCGGGGGCGAGTTCGAGGAGCAGTTGGCGGGCGATGGCTCCGGAGGTGGGGTGGTCGAACAGCAGGGTGGCGGGCAACCGCAGGCCGGTGGCGGCGCCGATCCGGTTGCGCAGTTCGACGGCGGTGAGCGAGTCGAAGCCGAGTTCCAGCAGCCCGCGTTCGGCGTCGACCGAGGCGGGGCCGGGGAAGCCGAGCACGATGGCGGCGTGCCCGCGCACCAGGTCGAGCAGGGTGCGTGTCCGCCGGTGCTCGGGCTGTCCGGCCAGGGTGCGCCTGAGCGTGTCGGCCGCGTCCGGTGCCGCTTCGCCCGCCGCCGCGCTACGGCGCGCGGGCGGGCGTACGAGGCCGCGCAGCAGGGCGGGGACGCCACCGTCGCCGCTCTGGGCGGCCAGGGCGGTGGTGTCGAGCCGCAGGGGCAGCACGACGGGCTCACCGGTGGCGGTCGCCGTGTCGAACAGGGCGGCGCCCTCGGCCGGGGAGAAGGCGATGATGCCGCCCCGGGCGATGCGCCGGAAGTCGGCCTCGTCGAGGCCTCCGCTCATACCGCCCTTGTTGGCCCACAGTCCCCAGGCCAGCGACGCGGCGGGCAGGCCGAGCGTCCGGCGGTGGTGGGCCAGCGCGTCCAGGAAGGAGTTGGCCGCCGCGTAGTTGCCCTGGCCCATGCCGCCGAAGATGCCGGCGATGGAGGAGAACACGACGAACGCGGACAGGTTCATGCCCTCGGTCAGTTCGTGGAGGTTCCAGGCCGCGTCGACCTTGGGCCGCAGGGCCGTGTCCAGTTGTACCGGCGTCATCGCGTCCACGACCCCGTCCGCGATCGTTCCGGCGGCGTGCACCACGGCGGTCAGCGGCTGCTCGTCGGGCAGTGAGCCGAGCAGCCGGGCCAGCGCGTCCCGGTCGGCGGCGTCGCAGGCCACGATCTCCGCGTGGGCGCCCAGTGCGGCGAGGTCGACCACCAGGTCGGCGGCGCCCTCGGCGGCGGGCCCCCGGCGGCTGGTGAGCAGCAGGCGCTTCACGCCGTGTACGGCTGCCAGGTGCCGGGCGAGTACGGAGCCGATGGCGCCGGTACCGCCGGTGATCAGGACCGTGCCGGGGCGCGCCCAGTCGGGTGTCTCCGGCTGCTCGGCGGCGGGTACGCGGGCCAGCCGGGTGATGTGCGCCCGGCCCTCGCGCAGCGCGAGTTGGGGTTCGCCACTGGCGACGGCGGCGACGAGACCGTCCTGTGAGGTGTCGTCGAGGTCGGCCAGGACGAAGCGGCCCGGGTTCTCGGTCTGCGCCGACCGCACCAGCCCCCACACGGCAGCGTGGGTCAGGTCCGGCGCGTCGCCGTCGGCGGTCACCGATACCCCGCCCCGGGTGACGAGTACCAGCTTGGCGTCGGCGAACGTGTCGTCGGCCAGCCAGTCCCGTACGAGGGCGAGCGTGCGGCCGGTGACGTGCCGTACGGCGTCGGCCTGCCCCAGTCCGACCGGGGCGGCGGGGACGTGGGCGAGGACGATCGCGGGCGGGGTGATGTCCCCGGGTCCTCCTGCGCCCCCGGCTCCCTCCGCTCCCCCGGCGACCGCGCGGGACAGCGCTTCGAGGTCGGGGGCGGAGCGGGTGATGCCGTGGGCCGCCCAGTCGGCTGCCTCGGCGCCGATGACGGCCCACCCGTCCGGGGTGGCGGCGGCCGGCCGGGGCAGTGTGGGCCACTCGACGCGGAACAGGTCGTCGTGGTGGGCGGTCCTGGCGGCCCGTACCTGGTCGGGGTTGACGGGGCGGAGCACCAGGGACCGGATCGAGGCGACCGGTTGGCCGGTGGTGTCGGTGGCGCGCACCGATACGGCCTTGTTGCCCGCGGGCGTCAGCCGGATGCGCAGGGCGCGGGCGCCGGAGGCGTGCAGCCGTACACCGTTCCAGGAGAACGGCAGCCACCCTTGGGTGGTGCCTTCGAGGACGCCGAAGATCAGCGAGTGGAGGGCACTGTCGAGGAGCGCGGGGTGCAACCCGAACTTCGCGGCCTCGGCCTGCTGTTCGGACGGCAGGCCCGCCTCCGCGTACACCTCGTCGCCGAGCCGCCACACCTCGCGCAGTCCCTGGAAGACGGGCCCGTAGCCGAAGCCGCCCTCGGCGAACCGCTCGTACAGCCCGTCCAGTTCCACGGGCTCCGCTCCGGGCGGCGGCCAGGTCATGGACTCGGCCGGTTCGGTCTCCTCGGCGGTGGGGAGGAGCAGGCCCCGGGCGTGGCACGTCCACGCCGCGTCGTCCGTGTCCCCGGGCCGGGTGTGGACGCTGAGCGGGCGGGCGCCGGTGGCGTCCGGGGCGCCGACTGACAGCTGCAGCACCACGGCGCCCCGTGCGGGGATCACCAGCGGGGCCTCCAGGGTGAGTTCCTCGACCTGGCCGCAGCCGACCTGGTCGCCCGCCCGGACCGCCAGTTCCAGCAGGGCGGTGGCGGGGAGCAGGGCGGTGCCGAAGACGCCGTGGTCGGCCAGCCACGGGTGGGTGCGTACGGAGAGCCTGCTGGTGAACAGGACTCCGTCGGTGTCGGCGAGCGGGACGGCGGCGCCGAGCAGCGGGTGGTCGGCCGGGAGGATCCCGGCGGCGGCCATACCGCCGGCCGCTGCCGTCGCCTCCAGCCAGTAGCGCTCGCGCTGGAAGGCGTAGGTGGGCAGTTCGACCTGCCGGACCGTGCCGGTGGCCGTGCCGGCGACAGCGGCTTCCACGACCGTGGGCCAGTCCACGGCCGTGCCCCGGACGTACAGGTGGGCGAGGGCGTCGGTGACGGCTCGGGTCTCGGTGCGGTCCTTGCGCAGCAGCGGCACCAGCTCACCCGCGGTCGCCTGGTCCTTGAACTCGGACGGGTCGTCGTTGGCGAGGCAGTCGCGTCCCATGGCGGTCAGTGAGCCGTCGGGGCCGAGTTCGAGGTAGGTCACGGCGCCTTCGGCGGCGAGGCGCCGCATGCCGTCGTGGAAGCGGACGGCCTCCCGGACGTGCCGCACCCAGTACTCGGGCGAGGCCAGCTGCTCGGGGGTGGCCAGTTCGCCGGTGACGTCGGAGACCAGCGGGATGCGCGGCGCCCGGAAGTCCAGGCTCTCTGCGGTCCGCCGGAACTCGTCGAGCATGGCGTCCATGTGCGGCGAGTGGAACGCGTGGCTGACGGTGAGCCGGCGGGCTTTGCCGCCACGGTCGCGCCACTGTTCGGCGATGTCGAGGACGGCGTCCTCGTCGCCGGAGACGACCACGGAGGCCGGACCGTTGACGGCGGCCACCGCGACGCGGCCCTCATAGGGGGCCAGCAGCGCCTCGACATCGGCCTCGGACGCGGTCAGCGCGACCATGGCACCACCCTCGGGCAGTGCCTGCATCAGCCGGCCCCGGGCCGCGACCAGTACGGCGGCGTCGGGCGCCGACAGCACCCCGGCCACATGGGCGGCCGCCAGTTCGCCGATCGAGTGCCCGAGCAGCAGGTCCGGCACGACGCCCCAGTGCTCGACGAGCCGGAACAGGGCGACCTCGACCGCGAAGAGCGCCGGCTGCGTGTACTCCGTACTGTCCAGCAGAGCCGCCGCCTCCGAACCGGCCGGGGCGAAGACCACCTCGCGCAGCGGCCGGTCCAGCAGCGGGTCCAGCTCGGCGCAGATCTCGTCGAAGGCGTCCGCGAAGACGGGGTGCAGGGCATAGAGTTCGGCGCCCATTCCGGCGCGCTGGCTGCCCTGTCCGGCGAAGAGGAACGCGGTCTTGCCCGCCACGGCCGTGCCCTGGGTGACGCCGGGTGCGTCGCCGGCGGTGGCGAGGGCTTTCAGGCCGCCGATCAGCGCCTCGCGGCTGTCGCCCACGACGGCGCCCCGGTACTCGAAGGTGCCGCGGCCGGTGGCCAGTGTGTGCGCGATGTCGGCCGGGCGCAGGCCGGGACGGGCGTCGGCGTGTTCCAGCAGCCGCTGGGCCTGGGCCTTGAGGGCGGTCCGGCTGCGGGCCGACAGCAGCCACGGCAGGACAACCCCGTCACCGTCGTCGCCAGCACCGGCCTCGTCGGCGCTCGACGGCTCCGCCACGCCGTCCGGCACGTACTCGTCCGGCACGTGTTCCAGGATCGTGTGCGCGTTGGTGCCGCTGACGCCGAAGGACGAGATCCCGGCCCGGCGCGGACGGCCGTTGTCCGGCCACGGGGTGTCCTCGGTGAGCAGTGACACAGCGCCCGCCGACCAGTCGACGAAGGGGGTCGGCGCGTCGACGTGCAGGGTCCGCGGCAGGACCCCGTGCCGCATGGCCAGCACCATTTTCTGCAGGCCCGCGATACCGGCGGCGGCCTGGGCGTGTCCCATGTTGGACTTGAGGGAGCCGAGCAGCAGCGGCCGGTCGGCGGGCCGGTCCTGGCCGTACGTCGCCAGCAGGGCCTGTGCCTCGATCGGGTCGCCGAGCCGTGTGCCCGTACCGTGTGCCTCCACCGCGTCGACGTCGGCGCTGCCGAGCCCCGCCGAGGCGAGGGCCTGGCGGATGACGCGCTGTTGGGAGGGGCCGTTGGGGGCGGTGAGCCCGTTGCTCGCGCCGTCCTGGTTGACCGCGGAGCCTCGGACCAGGGCGAGCACGGGGTGGCCGTTGCGCCGTGCGTCGGAGAGCCGCTCCAGTACGACCATGCCCGCGCCTTCGGCCCAGGCGGTGCCGTCGGCGGCGGCGGCGAAGGGCTTGCAGCGGCCGTCGGCGGCGAGGCCGCGCTGCCTGCTGAACTCGATGAACGCGCCGGGGGTGGACATCACCGTGACACCGCCGGCCAGCGCGAGCGTGCACTCGCTGGAGCGCAGCGCTTGGGCCGCGAGGTGCACGGCGACGAGCGAGGACGAGCAGGCCGTGTCGACGGTGACCGCCGGGCCCTCCAGGCCGAAGGTGTAGGAGATCCGGCCCGAGGCGACGCTGCCCGCGCTGCCGATGCCGAGGTAGCCCTCGGTCTCCTCGGTGGGCTGCTGGACGCGGGAGCCGTAGTCGCGGTAGCTGGAGCCGACGAAGACCCCGGCCCGGCTGCCCTTCAGCGACGCCGGGTCGATACCGGCCCGTTCGAACGCCTCCCAGGAGATCTCGAGGAGCAGCCGCTGCTGCGGGTCGATCGCCAGCGCCTCACGCGGGGAGATACCGAAGAACGCCGGGTCGAAGTGGTCCGCGTCGTGCAGGAACCCGCCCTCGCGGGCGTACGTCCGGCCGATCTTGTCCGGGTCGGGGTCGTACAGCTCGTCGAGGTCCCAGCCACGGCCGGTTGGGAACTCTGTGATGGCGTCGGAGCCCGACGTCACCAGCCGCCACAGTTCCTCCGGGGTCGTGACACCGCCGGGGTAGCGGCAGCTCATCGCGACGACGGCGATGGCATCGTCGTCGACAGGCGCGGCAGGGTCGGCCGGTGAGCCGGACACCGCCGGTACCGAGGCCGGTGCCAATGTCGTGCCGCCCAGTTCGGACCGTACGTGGTCCACCAGGGCGGTGACGGTGGGGTGGTCGAAGACCAGGGTCACCGACAGGCGGAGTCCGGTGACCTCGGAGAGGCGGTTGCGCAGGTCGACGGCGGTGAGCGAGTCGAAGCCGAGGTCCTTGAAGACCCGGTCGGGGTCGATGCCGGCGGGGTCCGCGTAGCCGAGGACGGAGGCGACCTCGGTGCGGACCAGACGGGTCAGTTCCTCCTGCCGCTCCTGCGCGGGCAGGGCCGCGAGGCGTCCGGCGAGGGAGTCCCCCTCCGTGTCCTGTCGGTCGGCTCCGGCGGCGGCCAGGATGTCGCGGGCCTCGGGCAGGTCGCGCAGGATCGCGCTGGGCCGCAGCGCGGTGTAGGCGGGCGCGAAGCGGCCCCAGGCGAAGTCGCAGAGCACCAGCCTGCTCTCGGCCCGGTCGAGGGCCTGTTCGAGGGCGGTGACGGCCAGTTCGCAGTCCATCGGCGGGAGGCCGTTGCGTACGAGGCGTTCGCGGGCGGAGTCGGCGGCGCTGTCGCCCGCCCACAGGCCCCAGGCCACGGCGGTGGCCGGCAGGCCGAGTGAGCGTCGCTGCTCGGCGAGGGCGTCGAGGAAGGCGTTGGCGGCGGCGTAGCTGCCCTGTCCGGTGCCGCCGAGGGTGCCGGCGAGCGAGGAGAACAGGACGAACGCGGTCAGGTCCAGGTCGCGGGTGAGGGTGTCCAGGTTGCGGGCGGCGTCCATCTTGGGGCGCAGGACGGCGGCGGCCCGTTCGGGGGTGAGGGTGTCGAGGACGCCGTCGTCCAGGACACCGGCGGCGTGCACGACGGCGCGCAGGGGCCGGTCCTCGGGGATGCCGGCGAGCAGGGCGGCGAGCGCGTCCGGGTCGGCGGCGTCACAGGCGGCGACCTGTGCCTCGGCGCCGAGGCCGGCGAGTTCGGTGACGAGTTCGGCGGCGCCGGGTGTGCCGGGTCCGCGGCGGCCGGTGAGCAGCAGGTGCCGGGCGCCGGAGCGGGCGAGCCGCCGGGCGACATGGGCGCCGAGGGCGCCGGTGCCGCCGGTGATCAGTACGGTTCCGTCGGGTTTCCAGCCGCCCTGGGTCGTCGCCTCGACGGGCAGGGCCCGGACGAGCCTGCGGCCGTAGACGCCCGAGGGCCGGACGGCGATCTGGTCCTCGCCGTCGAGGCCGGCCAGTACGGCCACGAGTCGGCTGCCGGCTCGGTCGTCCAGGTCGGCGGGCAGGTCGATCAGTCCGGCCCAGCGTTCCGGGTACTCGACGCCTGCCACGGCGCCGAGTCCCCACAGGGTCGCCTGGGCCGGGGCGGTGAGGGCGTCGGAGCGTCCGACGGACACCGCGCCGCTGGTGGCGGACCACAGCGGGGCGTTGATCCCGGCGTCGCCGAGCGCCTGCAGCAGGGTGGTGGTGAGGGCGAGTCCGGTCGGCAGCGCGGAGCCGTCGGTGTACGGGTCCTCGGCGAGGGCGAGGAGCGAGAGCACGCCGCCGTCCGGGGCGGTCAGGGCGCCCAGCCGGGCGGCGAGTGCGGCCCGGTCGGCGTCGGCGGCGGCGACCTCGACGGGTACGGCCGAGGCGCCGTGCCGCTCAAGTGCCCGTAGCGCGCCCGTCACCAACGGGTCGGTGGCCGCGCCGGCCGGTACGACGACCCACCAGGTGCCGGTGAGGGCGGGTGTGCCGGGGGCGAGGTGCAGGGCCTTGAAGGTGACGCGGTAGCGCCAGCCGTCGATGGTGCCGCGTCCTCGGCGTCCGCGCTGCCAGTCGGCGAGTGCGGGGAGCACACCGCCCAGGGAGGCGCGGGCGGTCTCGTCCTCGTCCGGAAGGTTCAGGGCGGTGGCGACGGTGCCGAGGTCGCCGCGCTCGACGGCGTCCCAGAAGGCGGTGTCGGCCGGCTGCGTACCGCCCTGCGCTATGGCTCCCTCGGGCTGCGTGGCGGTGGGCTCCAGCCAGTACCGCTGCCGCTGGAAGGCGTAGGTGGGCAGTTCGACGGGTCGGGCGCCGGTCCCCGCGAACACGGCACGCCAGTCCACCGGGACGCCGTGGACGTGCGGCGCCGCCAGGGCGGTCAGGAAACGGTCGGGGCCGCCGTCGTCGGTGTGCAGGGTGCCGGTGACGCGTCCGGCGATGTCGGCGGCCTCCAGGCTGCGCTCGATCCAGACGGTCAGCACCGGATGCGGGCTGGCCTCGACGAAGGTGTCGTGGCCGGCGTCGATCAGCGCGGCGACGGTCTTGTGGAACTCCACGGGCTCGCGGAGGTTGCGGTACCAGTACTCGGCGTCCAGGGCCGTGGTGTCCAGGGCGTCCCCGGTGACGGTGGAGTAGAAGGCGATCCCGGAGCGGCGCGGTGCGACCCCGGCGAGCGCGTCGAGCAACTCCTGGCGCAACTCGTCCACCTGGGGCGAATGCCCGGCGAAGGTCACGCCCGGGATCATCCACCGCATCACGCCGTCCTCGGACAGCCGCTCGCCGAACTCCTCCAGTGCCTCCGGGTTGCCGGAGACGGTGACGGAGGAGGGGCCGTTGACGGCGGCCACGGACAGCTTCTCGCCCCAGGGCGTGAGCCGTTCGCGTACGTCCGTGTCGGGGAGGGCGACGAAGAGCATCGCGCCCCGGCCGACCAGTGCGGTCAGGATCCGGCTGCGCAGGGCGACGACCTTGGCCCCGTCCTCCAGCGACAGAGCCCCGGCGACCACGGCGGCGGCGATCTCGCCCTGGCTGTGTCCCACGACGGCCGACGGCTCGACACCGTACGACCGCCACAGCGCGGCCAGCGACACCATCACGGAGAACAGCACCGGCTGGACCACATCCACCCGGTCGATCGACGGCGCGTCCGGCTCGTCGCGCAGCACAGCGGTCAACGACCAGTCCACATAAGGCGACAGCGCACGCTCACACTCCGCGATCCGCTCCGCGAACACGGGAGCGGAGTCCAGCAGCCCCACCGCCATACCCACCCACTGCGAACCCTGACCCGGGAAGACGAAGACGGTACGGCCGGGGGTGGTCGCGGTGCCGCGCACCACGGCGGGGTCTTTCTGGCCGGCGGCGAGTGCCGCCAGACCGGTCAGCAGGGTGTCACGGTCGGTGCCGACGACGACGGCACGGTGCTCGAAGGGGGCCCTGGTGGTGGCCAGGGTGTGGCCGACGTCGACGGGCCGCAGCTCCGGACGCTCCGTCAGCCGGGCGTGCAGGCGCGCTGCCTGCTCACGCAGCGCTTCCGGGGTACGGGCGGAGAGCGGCCACGGAACGGCCGCCCCGAGCGTGCTCCCCTCGGGTGCGCCGCCCCGCTCTTCGTCGTACGGCTCTTCGTCGTACGGCTGCTCCGGAGGCTGCTCGATGATCACGTGGGCGTTGGTGCCACTGAGCCCGAAGGACGACACACCGGCCCGGCGCGGATGGCCGTTGCGGGTCCACGGCCTGGGTTCCGTCAGGAGTTCGACAGCGCCCGCCGACCAGTCGACGTTGGGGGTCGGCTCCTCGGCGTGCAGGGTGCGGGGCAGTACCTCGTGGCGCATCGCCTGGACCATCTTGATGATTCCGGCGACACCCGCGGCGGCCTGGCTGTGCCCGATGTTGGACTTCAGCGAGCCGAGCAGCAGCGGCCGGTCCGCCGGACGGTCCTGGCCGTACGTCGCCAGCAGCGCCTGCGCCTCGATCGGATCCCCGAGCCGGGTCCCCGTACCGTGCGCCTCCACGACGTCCACCTCGGCCGGGGGCACGCCCGCGCCGGCGAGCGCGCTGCGGATGACCCGCTGCTGCGCCAGGCCGCTGGGTGCGGTCAGCCCGTTGCTGGCGCCGTCCTGGTTGACCGCCGAGCCCCGGACGAGGGCCAGCACGGGGTGGCCGTTGCGGCGGGCGTCCGAAAGCCGCTCAAGCAGGAGCAGTCCGATGCCCTCGGCCATGCCGAAGCCGTCGGCGCTGGCGGCGAAGGACTTGCAGCGGCCGTCGGCGGCCAGTCCGCGCTGTCTGCTGAAGCCGGTGAAGGACAGCGGGGTGCCCATCACGGTCGCCCCGCCGGCGAACGCGAGTGTGCACTCGCCGGAGCGCAGTGCCTGGGCCGCCAGGTGGACGGCGACCAGGGAGGACGAGCAGGCCGTGTCGACGGTGACGGCCGGACCTTCGAGGCCGAGGGTGTAGGCGATACGACCGGACAGGATGCTGGTGGAGATGCCGGCGATGAGATGGCCCTCCACCTCCTCGGGTACGTCGCTCAGGCCGCCGTAGCCCTGGTAGGCGGCGCCGGCGAACACGCCGACCTGGCCGCCGCGCAGGGAGGCGGGGTCGATGCCGGCCCGCTCCAGGGCCTCCCAGGAGGTCTCCAGGAGCAGCCGCTGCTGCGGGTCCATGGCCAGCGCCTCGCGCGGCGAGATACCGAAGAAGGCGGGGTCGAACTGCCCGGCGTCGTAGAGGAATCCGCCTTCGGCGCTGTAGGTGGTGCCGGGCCGGTCGGGATCGGTGTCGTACAGGCCGTCCAGGTCCCAGCCACGGTCGGCGGGCAGCCCCGAGATGACGTCCCGGCCCTCGGCGACGAGCCGCCAGAGGTCCTCCGGGCTCCGTACGTCACCGGGGTAGCGGCAGCTCATGGCGACGATGGCGATCGGGTCGTCGGCGTCGGCGCGTACATGGGCGGGTACGGCCGGCAGGGCGGGGGCGGCGGTGTCGGGGCCGAGGAGTTCCTCGCGCAGATGCCGGGCGAGCGCGGTGGCCGTGGCGTAGTCGAACAGGACGGTGAGCGGGAGGCGCAGGCCGGTGGCCGCGTTCAGCCGGTTGCGCATCTCCACGGCGGTCAGCGAGTCGAAGCCCAGCTCGCGGAAGGCCCGTTCGGGGGCGATGGCGTCGGCGGACCCGTGGCCCAGTACGCCGGCCGCGTGACCGCGTACGAGGTCGGTGAGCAGGCGGTCGCGGTCCGCCGGGGGCAGGTCCGCCATCCGGTCACGCAGCGAGGAGGCGGTCGCGTCGCCGGCCTCGCCGGGGGCGGTCTCCTCGGCGAGTGCGCGGCGGACCTCGGGCAGTTCGCCGATGAGCGGGCTGGGCCGGGCCGAGGTGAAGACGGGGGCGAAGCGGTCCCAGTCGACGGCGGTGACCAGGACGACGGTCTCGTCGTCGGTCAGGACCTGCTGGAGTCCGGTCAGCGCGACCTGGGGGGACATGAAGGGAATGCCCCGGCTGCGCAGCTGCTCCTCGACGAGGTTGGCCGCCATGCCCGCGCCGCCCTCGGGGTCCCAGATGCCCCATACGACGGAGGTGGCGGTGCGGCCCCGGGCGCGGCGCCGGTCGGCGAGTGCGTCGAGGTAGGCGTTGGCGGAGGCGTAGGCGCCGTGGTCGGCGCTGCCCCAGACGCCGGAGATGGAGGAGAACAGGACGAAGGAGTCCAGGTCGTCCCGGTCGAAGACGGCGTCGAGGTTCTCCGCGCCGGCGACCTTGGCGTAGAGGATGCCGGCGAACTCGTCGGGGTCGGTGTCGGTCAGCGGCACGAGCTGGCCGGTGCCGGCGGCGTGGATGACGGTCCTGATCCGGGAGCCGTCCTGTTCGAGCCCGGCGACCAGTTCGGCGAGCCGGTCCCGGTCGGCGACGTCGCAGGCGGCGACGGTGACCCTGGTGCCGAGCGCGGTCAGCTCGGCGGCCAGGTCGGCCGCGCCGGGGGTGTCGGCGCCCCGGCGCCCGACCAGGACGAGGTGTTCGGCGCCGCCCTCGGCCAGCCGGCGTGCGAGGTGCGCGCCGACGCCGCCGGTCCCGCCGGTGACCAGGACGGTGCCGCGCGGCTGCCAGACGTCGGTGCCAGGGGTGGCGGGGGCCGCGCGGACCAGCCGCCTGCCGTATGTGCCGGAGGGGCGTACAGCGACTTGGTCCTCGCCGGCCCCGCCGGTCCGGCCGGCGAGGATGCCGCACAGCCGGGCGGCGGCCCGTTCGTCCAGCGTGTCGGGCAGGTCGACGAGACCTCCCCAGCGCTGCGGGTGCTCCAGCGCGGCACACCGGCCCAGGCCCCACACCAGGTGCTGTCCGGGGCTGGTCACGGCGTCGTCGCGGCCCGTCGTGACCGCTCCCCGGGTGGTGCACCAGAGGGGGACGGTGATCCCGCTGTCGCCCAGTGCCTGTACGAGGGTCAGGGTGAGCGCGGTACCGAGGGGCAGGTGGGGGTGGCGGGGGTGCGGGCGTTCGTCGAGGGCGACGAGGGAGAGGACGCCGGAGACCGGGCCGGGCTCGGCTGCCGCCGCTTCGGACAGACGTACGGTCAGTGCCGTCCGGTCGGTGTCGGCCTCGGTCAGGACCAGCGGTACGGGGACGGCTCCGGCCTCGCGGAGCGCCCGGAGGGCGGCTTCCCGCGCCGGATCCGCGTCCGTGCCGTCGGTGACGGCGACCAGCCAGGTGCCGGTCAGGGTGGCGGTGCGGCCCGCCGGGGAGTCGGCGAGGGGCCGCCAGTCGATCCGGTAGCGCCAGGAGTCCACGGTCGCGCGTTCCTCGCGCCGCCTGCGCCAGTCGGCCAGAGCGGGCAGTACGACGGTCAGCGGGTCGTCGGCGCGGACGCCGAGCGTGGTGGTGAGCGCCGGGAGGTCCTGCCCGCCGACGCTCTCCCAGAAGGCGGCGTCGGCGGGGTCGGCGAGCGCGCCCTCCGCTTCGGCGGTAGGCCGCTCCAGCCAGTACCTGCGTCGCTGGAAGGGGTACGTGGGCAGGTCGACGGGACTGTCCGGGTGCCCGGCGAGCAGGGTGTCCCAGTCCGGTGCGAGTCCGCCGGTGTGGGCCTCGGCGAGGGAGAGCAGGAAGCGGTCAAGGCCGCCCTGGTCGCGGCGGAGGGTGCCGACGGCGACGGCGTCGGACTCCTCGGCCTCGGCCGTCTGGGTGATGCCCACGGTGAGCACCGGATGGGCGCTGGACTCGACGAAGTACCGGAAGCCCTGGGCGAGCAGGGTGCGGGTGGCCTCCTCGAACCGCACCGTCCGGCGCAGGTTGCGGTACCAGTACTCGGCGTCCAGCGCGTCGGCGTCCTGCCAGCGCAGGTCCACGGTGGAGAAGAACGGCACCCGGCCGGTCACCGGCTCGATGTCCGCGAGGCACTCCAGGAGCCGCTCCCGGATCTCCTCGACGTGTACGGAGTGGGAGGCGTAGTCGACGGGGATACGGCGGGCCCGTACGTCCTCGGCCTGAAGCTGGGCCACGATGCCGTCGATCGCCTCGGTGTCACCCGACAGCACGGTGGCGGCCGGGCCGTTGGCGGCGGCGACGGAGAGCCGGCCGTCCCACTGGGCGAGGCGGTCGGCCAACTCCCCCGGCGGCAGCGGAACGGAGGCCATTCCGCCCCGTCCGGCCAGCGTGACGATGGCCTGGCTGCGCAGGGCGACGACCTTGGCGCCGTCCTCCAGGGTGAGGGCCCCGGCGACGACCGCTGCGGCGATCTCGCCCTGCGAGTGGCCGAGGACGGCGTCCGGCTCCACTCCGGCCGAGCGCCAGAGCGCGGCCAGCGAGACCATCACGGCCCAGAGCACCGGCTGGACCACGTCGACCCGTTCCAGGTCCGTCGCGGAGGTCAGGGCCTCGGTCAGGGACCAGTCGACGTGGGGGGCGAGGGCCCGTTCGCAGTCGGCCATGCGGGCGGCGAAGACCGGTGACGAGTCGAGCAGTTCGAGCGCCATGCCGGTCCACTGGGATCCCTGGCCGGGGAAGACGAACACCGTGCGGCCGGCGGGTCCCGCGAGACCGCGGACCACGTCGGCGGCCTCGCTTCCGGTCATCAGTGCGGTGAGTCCCGTACGGAACGCGTCCTGGTCGCCCGCGACCACCACGGCGCGGTGCTCGAACGGCGAGCGGCCGGTGGCGAGGGCCCGTGCGACGGCGCCGGGGCTCAGGCCGGGCTCCGCCTCGACCAGGGAGAGCAGCTGCCGGGCCCGCTCGGTGAGCGCGTCCTCACTGCGGGCGGAGAGGATCCAGGGCACCAGCGGCAAGGGGGCGCCGGTCTCCGGGAGTTCGGCGGGGGCGCTGTCCTCGGACGGTGGCGCCTCTTCCAGGATCACGTGGGCGTTGGTGCCGCTCACCCCGAACCCGGACACGGCGGCGCGGCGGGGGCGGTCGGGGTCGGCGGGCCAGGACCGCTCCTCGGTCAGGAGTTCCACCGCGCCCGCCGACCAGTCGACCTGCGGGGTCGGCGCGTCCACGTGCAGCGTCCGGGGCAGCACCCCGTGCCGCATCGCCTGAACCATCTTGATGACCCCGCCCACCCCGGCGGCGGCCGAGGTGTGCCCGACATTCGACTTGAACGAGCCGAGCAGCAGAGGCCGGTCCGCCGGACGGTCCTGGCCGTACGTCGCCAGCAGCGCCTGCGCCTCGATCGGATCCCCGAGCCGGGTCCCCGTACCGTGCGCCTCCACCGCGTCCACGTCACCGGGCAGCAGCCGGGCGTCGGTCAGCGCCGCCCGGATCACCCGCTGCTGCGAAGGCCCGTTCGGCGCGGTCAGACCGTTGCTCGCCCCGTCCTGGTTCACCGCGCTCCCCCGCACCACCGCCAACACCCGGTGACCGTTGCGGCGGGCGTCCGACAGTCGCTCCACCAGCAGCACGCCGACGCCCTCGGACCACGAGGTGCCGTCGGCCCCGGCCGCGAAGGCCTTGCAGCGGCCGTCGGGGGACAGGGCGCGCTGGCGGCTGAAGGCGACGTAGGGGTCGGGGTGCGGCATGACGGTGACGCCGCAGGCGAAGGCGAGGTCGCACTCGCCGGAGCGCAGCGCCCGTATCGCGAGGTGCAGGGCGACCAGCGAGGACGAGCACGCCGTGTCGACGGTCACCGCCGGGCCCTCCAGGCCCAGGGTGTAGGAGATCCGGCCGGAGATCACGCTGCCCGCGGTTCCGGTGTGGAGCAGGCCCTGGACGTCGGACCGGTCGCGGGAGCCGTCGCCGTAGCCGTTCGTCATGGCGCCGACGAAGACGCCGGTCGCCGTGCCCTTCAGGGCGGCCGGGTCGATGCCCGCGCGCTCCAGCGTCTCCCAGGACGTCTCAAGGAGGAGCCGCTGCTGCGGGTCGGTGGCGAGGGCCTCGCGCGGCGACATGCCGAAGAACGCGGCGTCGAACTCCCCGGCCTCGTGCAGGAATCCACCGTGGCGGGTGTAGGAGGTGCCGGGCCGGTCCGGGTCCGGGTCGTAGAGGGTGGCCATGTCCCAGCCCCGGTCGGCCGGCCACTCGGAGATGGCGTCGGTGCCGGAGGACACCATGTCCCACAGGCGTTCGGGCGTGTCCGCGCCGCCCGGGTACCGGCAGCTCATCGAGACGATCGCGATCGGCTCGTGTCTGGCGTCCTCCTCCTCGCGCAGCCGCTGACGCGCCTGTCCGAGGTCCGCGGTCGCCCGCCTGAGGTACTCAAGAAGCTTCTGTTCGTCCGGCATCGTCGCGACGCTCCTCAGGCCATTCCGAAGTTGTTGTCAAGAAGGTCGAACAGCTCGTCGGCGCTGGCCGAGCCGATGACGTCGGCGTCCGCCGGTCCGTCCTGCGGCGCGGTGCGCCCGGCCCAGACCCGTACGAGGTTCTGCAGCCGCACGCCGATGTCGTCGGCGCCCTCGGCGCGGGGGTCGGCGGCCGTCAAAGCCGCTTCCAGCGCCTGGAGTTCGGCCAGTGCGGGGGTGGCTGGTCCTGGTCGGCCGTACAGACCGTCGTACAGGTGGTCGGCGAGGGCGGTGGGGGTGGGATGGTCGAACACCACGGTCGCGGCGATGGCGACGCCGGTCGCCGTGCGCAGCCGGTTGCGGAACCGCACGGCGAGCATCGAGTCGAACCCGACGGCGGAGAACGCCTGTTCGGCCGGGACGGCCTGGCGGCCGGTGTGTCCGAGGACGGCGGCGGCGTGGTCGCGGACCAGGTCCAGCAGCAGTCGGCGCCGGGCGGGTTCGTCCAGCGGTGCGAGCCGGCCCGTGAGTTCGGTGGCCGCGTCGGCCGTCCCGTCGGCGGCCTCGCCGGAGGCGCCCGAGGCTGCGGTCGCCTCCGGCAGTTCGCTGAGCAGCCGCAGCGCGCGGGGGTCGGGCACGGCGGACACGATCAGGTCCCAGCGGACGTCGGCGAGGATCGCGGCGGGTTCGTCGTGGTCCAGCGACCGCTGCAGGGCGGCGGTGACCGTGTCCGCCTTGAGGGGGCCTTCCGCCGCCTCGGCGCCGGCGGGCGCGGGTTCCTGACCGCCGAGGGCCAGGGTGACCCAGCGGTGTCCCTCGTCGCGGCGGCTGCGGGCAAGGGCTTCGAGGGCGGCGTACGCACTGGTGGCGGCGCCCCTGCGGGCGGCTCCCCAGACGGCGCTCAGCGGGAGCAGTACGGCGAGGGCGACGGAGTCCGGGGCCGGGTGGCCGTCGAGCAGCGCGTCGAGGTCGAGCACCGGGCCGAGGGTGGAGCGCAGGGCGTCGTCCAGGTTCTCGGGGGTGAGTTCGGCGAGCGAGGCACCGGGGTCGTGGGCACGCGCAAGGTGGACGACGGCCGTGAGCGGCGCCTCGTCGCCCGCGTCGGCCAGGGACGCGGCCAGTGCTTCCGGGTCGGCGGTCACCGTCAACTCGACGCCCAGTGCGGCGAGTTCGAGGCCCAGGGCCGCCATGGAGTTCTGGCTCACGGCCGGGTCGCCGTGCAGGGCGACACGCAGGGCGCCACGCCGGGCCAGCCAGCGGGCGATGTCCGCGCCCAGTCTCCCGGTGTCACCGGTGATCAGGGCGGTGCCCCCGGCGGGGGTCCAGTCGCGGCCCGCCGACGCGTTCGTGGCAGGGGCGTGGACCAGTCGGCGCGCGTGTGCGCCGGTGGGCCGCAGGGCAACCTGGTCCTCCTCGTAGCCGCCCGCGAGGAGGGCGGCGAGACGGCGTACCTCGTCGGGGCCGGGGCTTGGCGGCAGATCGGCGATGCCGCCCCAGCGCCGTGGCTGTTCCAGGCCGAGTACCCGGCCGAGCCCCCAGAGCTGGGCACCGCCCGGGCGGACGAGCCGTTCGTCGGGGTGGACGGCGACAGCGCCGCCGGTCGCGCACCACAGGGGGATGTCGATCCCTAGGGCGTCCAGGGCCCTCAGCAGTTCGAGGGTGGCGGCGGTTCCGGCGAGCACCAGGGACCCGCCCACGGCCGGACGTTCGTCCAGGGCGAGAAGGGACAGCACGCCGGACGGCGGGAGGGCTGTGTCCGCGACGGCTTCGGCGACGTCCTGCGCCGTACGGGCGGCGTCACCCGCGTCGACGGTGACGGTACGGGTCCGCACGCCGCCGAGGCCCAGCGCGTCGTGGCATGCGCCGACGAGCGGGTCGTCGGCGTGCTGCTTGGGTACGACGAGGAGCCAGTCGCCGTAGAGCGGTGCGGGCGGCGGGTCGGCCACCGGCTGCCAGCGGACGCGATAGCCGAGGGCCCGTACGGCGTCCTCGTCGAGCCGGGCCCGGCGCCAGCCGGACAGCACGGGCAGGACCTCGCGCAGTGCCGGGGCGAAGCCGTCCGGTGTGCGGTCGGCGTCGGCGCCGAGGGCGGCGGCGAGACCGGCCGGGTCCTCGCTGTCAACGGCCGCCCAGAAGCGGTCCTGTGCGGCGTCTTCGCGCCCCGCAGCGGTCGCCGTCCGCACGGTCCGGCCCGGCGTGGGCAGCCAGAAGCGGGTCCGCTGGAAGGCGTAGGTGGGCAGGGCGACGCGGCGGGCGCCGGGCACGGCCCGGTCCAGGACGTCCGGCCAGGACACCTCCGCGCCGGTGGTCCAGGCCTCGGCGAGCGAGGCGAGGAACCGTGCGGAGCCGCCGTCGTCGCGGCGCAGTGTCCCTACGGCGGTGACGGTCCGGCCCGCTTCCTCCGCGGTTCCCTCGACACCGGCGGTGAGCACGGGGTGCGGACTCGCCTCGACGAAGAGGTCGAATCCGGCGTCGAGCAGGTGGGTGGTGGCCCGCACGAACTCGACGGGTTCACGCAGGTTCCGGTACCAGTACTCGGCGGTCAGCAGCGCTCCGTCGATGGGCTCGCCGGTCACCGTGGAGTACAGCGGTGTCCCGCCCGTGTGCGGCCGTACGTCGGCCAGGGCGTCGAGCAGGTCGTCGCGGACCTGGGCCACCTGGGCCGAGTGCGCCGCGTAGTCGACCGGGATACGCCGGGCCCGTACCCCCTCGGCCTCGCAGGCCGTGAGCAGGTCCGTCAGGGCGGCCGGTTCCCCGGCGACCACCACCGCGTCGGGGCCGTTCACCGCGGCCACGCACACTCGGTCGCCCTGGGGCGCCAGCAGGGCGCGGGCCCGGTCCGCGGAGACGGCGAGGGACACCATGCCACCGGCCCCGGCCAGCGCGACGAGGGCCCGGCTGCGCAGGGCGACGACCTTTGCGCCGTCCTCCAGCGACAGAGCCCCCGCCACCACCGCGGCGGCGATCTCACCCTGGCTGTGTCCCACGACGGCCGACGGCTCCACACCGTACGACCGCCACAACGCCGCCAACGACACCATCACGGAGAACAGCACCGGCTGCACCACATCCACCCGGTCCAACGACGGCGCGTCCGGCTCGTCGCGCAACACAGCGCTCAACGACCAGTCCACATAAGGCGACAGCGCACGCTCACACTCCGCGACCCGCTCCGCGAACACCGGAGAGGAGTCCAGCAGCCCCACCGCCATACCCACCCACTGCGAACCCTGACCCGGGAAGACGAAGACGGTACGGCCGCCGCTGCGGGCGTGCCCCTCGACGGCGCCGGACGAGGCTTTCCGGCCGGCCAGGTCCTCCAGGGCGTCCAGCAGTTCCGTACGGTCGCTTCCGACGACGACGGCGCGATGGGGGAAGGCGGACCGGGTGGTCGCCAGCGAGTGGGCGATGTCGGCCGGTTCCAGTTCGGGCCGTTCTGTGAGGTGGGCGCGCAGTCGCGCGGCCTGCTCGCGCAGGGCCGTCGCCGAGCGGGCGGACATCAGCCATGGCAGCGCGGGCGACGGAGATGTGCCGCGCAGGCCGGCATCGGACGGGAAGTCGGAGGTCCGGACGTCGGTCGGCTCGGCCGCCTCCGTTGCCGCGACCGGCAGCAGGGTGGCCGGACGCGCACCGGACGCCTCGGCGCCTTCCGGAGCGGCTTCCTCCAGGATGACGTGCGCGTTGGTGCCGCTCATGCCGAATGCCGAGACGCCGGCGCGGCGGGGGCGGCCCGGGGTCTGCCAGGGGCGGGCCCGGGCGAGGAGCCTGACGGCTCCGCCTGACCAGTCGACCTGGGTTGTGGGGTCGTCGGCGTGCAGGGTCCTGGGCAGCAGCCCGTTCCGCATGGCCAGCACGGTCTTCATCAGTCCGGCCACGCCCGCCGCGGCCTGGGTGTGGCCGAGGTTGGACTTCAGCGAGCCCAGCCAGAGCGGGCGGTCCGCGGGGCGGTCCTGGCCGTACGTCGCCAGCAGCGCCTGTGCCTCGATCGGGTCGCCGAGGACGGTGCCGGTGCCGTGCGCCTCGACCAGGTCGACGTCGGCTGTGGTGAGGCCCGCGTGGGCGAGCGCCTGGCGGATCACCCGTTGCTGGGCGAGGCCGTTGGGGGCGGTGAGCCCGTTGCTGGCGCCGTCCTGGTTGACCGCCGTACCCCGGACGACGGCGAGGACGGGATGGCCGAGGCGTCGGGCGTCGGAGAGCCGCTCGACCAGGATCATTCCGGCGCCCTCGCCCCAGCCGGTGCCGTCGGCGCCGTCGGCGAAGGAGCGGCAGTGGCCGTCGGGCGAGAGGCCTCCCTGCTTGCTGAACTCGACGAACACGTCCGGGGCGGCCATCACGGCGGCGCCGCCGACGAGCGCGAAGGAGCAGTCGCCGGAGCGCAGTGCCTGACCTGCGAGGTGCAGGGCCACCAGCGAGGAGGAGCAGGCGGTGTCGAGGGTGACCGCCGGGCCCTCGATGCCGAGCGTGTAGGCGATCCGGCCGGACGCCACGCTGGTGACGTTGCCGCTGAGCAGGTGTCCTTCGACTCCGTCGGAGGGTGTGCCGGGACCGGTGCCGTAGCCCTGGGAGGCGACGCCGACGAAGACCCCGCCCCGGCTGCCGCGGACCGACAGTGGGTCGATCCCTGCTCGTTCGAGGACTTCCCAGGAGGTTTCCAGGAGCAGCCGCTGCTGCGGGTCCATGGCGAGCGCCTCACGGGGCGAGATCCCGAAGAAGCCTGCGTCGAAGTCGCCCGCGCCGTCGAGGAATCCGCCGCCGCAGGTGTAGAAGGTGCCCGGCCTGCCCGGGTCGGGGTCGTACAGCGCGTCCAGGTCCCAGCCGCGGTCGGCGGGGAAGGCGCCGATGGCGTCCACCTCTTCGGTGACCAGCCGCCACAGGTCCTCCGGGCTGCGCACGCCGGCAGGGAAACGGCAGGCCATCGCGACCACCGCGAGAGGGTCGTCGGCCGTCGCGGGCCGGGGCGCGGGGATGTCCGGGCCTTCGGCGGGCCGGGCGGTGCCCGCGAGGCCGTCGCGGATGTGCCGGGCGAGGTCGGTCGCCGTGGGGTGGTCGAAGAGCGCGGTGACGGGCAGGCCGAATCCGGTGCCGGTGACGAGGCGGTTGCGCAGTTCGACGGCCGTGATGGAGTCGAACCCGATGTCGCGCAGCGGGCGGTCGGGGTCGACCCGCTCGGCCGAGGTGTGGCCGAGGATCGCCGCCGCCTCGGCGGTGATCAGTTCGACGAGGAGCCGGTTGCCTTCCGCCTCGGGCAGGGCCGTGAGCCGGTCGCGCCACTGGCCGGCCTGGTCCGTCGGTAGGGCCGAGGTGTTCTCGGGCGGCGTCGCCGCGAACTCCTCGGCGGCTTCGGGCAGCGACCGCAGCAGTCTGCTGGGGCGCCCGGAGGTGAAGACAGGGACGAACCTTCCCCAGTCGACGTCGGCGACGACCACATGGGTGTCCTTCGCGTCCAGCGCCTGACGGAGCGCGGTCAGCGCCTCCTCGGGCCGCAGGCCGACGAGTCCGTGGCGGCGCAGCCCGGCGCCGGCGTCGCCGTCGGCCATGCCGGTGCCCTCCCAGGGGCCCCAGGCCACGGAGAGCGCGGTGCGCCCGCGTGCCCTGCGCCGGGCGGCGAGGGCGTCCAGATGGGCGTTGGCGGCGGCGTAGGCGGCCTGGCCGCCGCTGCCCCAGGTACCCGCGATGGAGGAGAACAGGACGAAGGCGTCGAGCGGTTCGTCGGCGAGGAGTTCGTCGAGGTGGTCGGCGCCGTCGGCCTTGGCTGCCAGCTCCGAGCGGAGCAGTTCCGGTGTGCAGTGCTCGGTGCGGGTGTCGGAGACGGTGCCCGCGGCGTGGAAGACCGCGCGCGGGGTGTCCCCGGCCGTCCGGAGCCGTTCGAGGAGGGCGGCGATCTCGGCCCGGTCGGCGAGGTCGCAGGCCGCCAGGGTGACCCGGGCGCCGGACTGTTCCAGTTCGGCGGCGAGTGCCGCCGCCCCGGGAGAGGCGGGTCCCTGCCGCCCGGCCAGCACCAGGTGCCCGGCACCCTCCCGGGCCAGCCAGCGGGCGACGTGACGGCCGATTCCGCCGGTGCCGCCGGTGATCAGGACGGTGCCGTGGGGGCGCCGGCCGGTGACGGACCGTACGGCGTCGTCGGGGGCGCCGAGGTCTTCCGGAGCGGGACCGTCCGCCCCGGCACCGTGCGCTCCCTCCGCGACGCGAGCAGCCGGGACCAGCCGTCGGCCGAGCAGGCCGGAGGGGCGGACGGCGATCTGGTCCTCACCCGCGAGCCCGTTCATCGTGTCGGTGTCGGGTTCGCCCGCACTCCCCAGGTAGGCGCACAGCCCGCGCAGCGCGGCGGGGTCGACCCGCTCGGGCAGGTCCACCAGGCCGCCCCAGCGGTCGGGGTGTTCCAGGGCGGCGACCCTGCCGAGCCCCCACACGCGGGCCTGTGCGGGTGACGGCGGCGCGTCCTGTCCCGCCTGGACCGCACCTGAGGTCACGCACCACAGTCGGGCCCGGCCACCGGTGTCCCCGAGGGCCTGGAGGAGGGTCAGGGTGAGGGCGAGCCCCGCGCCGAGCGGCTCGTGGTGCGGGTCGGGCCGGTCGGTCAGGGCGAGCAGGGAGAGCACTCCGGCGGCCCCGGCAGGGAGCCGCTCGGCCAGCTCCACGCGCCCGGTGCCGACACCGACCTGGACGACGGACACATCGGCGCCGTGCTCCACGAGGGCCAGCTCTACGGCGGCGGCCGTCTCCGTGACGGCGGGGTCGTCAGGCACAGCCAGGAGCCAGATGCCGGACAACCGGGTGCGGTCGGGCACCCCCAAGGGCTGCCAGTCGACGCGGTACCGGTGCCGGGCGGCGGCCGACTCCTCGTCCCGCCGCGAACGCCAGGCGGCCAGCGCGGGCAGTACGTCACCCAGCGGCGCCGCCTCGTCGAGGCCCAGCAGCGAGGCGACCGAGGGTACGTCGGCCGTGCCGACCAGGTCCCAGAAGGTGTCGGAGCCGTCCGGGCCGCTTGTGCTCCTGCCTTCGGCCGGGCGTGGCCAGAACCGTTCGTGCTGGAAGGGGTAGGTGGGCAGGTCGACATGCCGGTCCGGCGCCTCCCCGCGACCGGCGGACCAGTCGACGGGAACACCCCGGACGTGCAGCCGGGCCAGGGCCGCGACGACCGAGGGCGCCTCCGGCCGCCGCTTGGGCAGCAGCGGGATCGCCACCACGCCGGGCCCGCCGGGACTGTCCTGCGGCAGGCACGCCGGCACCAGGGCGGAGAGCACTCCGCCCGGCCCGGCCTCCAGGAACGTCGTCGCCCCCTCGGCCACCAGATGGCGTACGCCGTCCATGAACCGCACGGTGCCGCGCACGTGCCGCACCCAGTACTCCGGGGAGCACAACTCGGCGGCGGAGGCGGGCGCGCCGGTCAGATCGGAGACGACGGGGATCCGGGGCTCGGCGTACGACAGGCCCTCGGCCACCTCGCGGAACGCGTCGAGCATGCCGTCCGTCCGGGCGGAGTGGAACGCGTGGCTCACGGGCAGCCGCCTGGTCCTGCGTCCCTGGCGGCGGAACTCCTCGGCCGCGCCCAGCACGGCCTCCTCGTCGCCGCTGATCACGGTGGCCGTCGGGCTGTTGACGGCCGCGATGCAGGCCGTGCCACTGTCGGCCAGGTCGCCGAGGACTCGTAGGACGTCCTCCTCGCCGGCCTCGACGGCCACCATGGCGCCGCCTTCGGGCAGTTCGTCCATCAGCCGGCCGCGGGCGGCGACCAGCGCGCAGGCGTCGGGCAGGTCCAGAACGCCGGCGACGTGCGCGGCGGCCAGTTCGCCGACCGAATGGCCGATCAGCACGTCCGGGACGACTCCCCAGTGGCCCAGCAGCCGGAACAGCGCCACCTCCAGGGCGAACAGTGCGGGCTGGGTGTACCGGGTGCGATTCAGCAGCAGCGCCTGCTCGGTGCCCTCCGCGGCGAACAGGATGTCGCGCAACGGGACATCGAGGTGGGGGGCGAGGTGGGCCAGTACGTCGTCGAGGGCGTCGGCGAATGCCGGCTCGTCGCGGTACAGCCCGGCTCCGGCGGCGGCGCGCTGACTGCCCTGCCCGGGGAAGAGGAGCACCGTACGTCCGGGTGCCGCGAGGCCGGTGACCAGTTCCGGGGCTGGTGATCCGGCGGCCAGCGCCTCCAGCGCGCGGCGGGCGACCGTCTCGTCGTGCCCGGGCACGGCGGCCCGCTGCTCCAGCGCGGCCCTGCCCCGGGCGAGGGCCAGGGCCACGTCGGGCAGCGGGGTGCCGGGGTGCGTGTCGAGGTGGTCGAGCAGCCGGGCGGCCTGGGCGCGCAACGCGGCGGGGGTACGGGCGGAGAGCAGCAGCGGCAGTGTCCGGGCCCGGGGTCGGCGGGCCTGGCCATGAGCACCGTTCACGGGCTCGTCGGTGTCCGTCGCACGTAGGTCGGCCGTACCCGTGCCCGTGCCCGTGCCGGAAGCGTCCCGCGTCTTCTCGTGCTCGTGCACGACAGGCGCCTGTTCGACGATCACGTGGGCGTTGGTCCCGCTGATGCCGAACGACGAGACTCCCGCCCGGCGCGGCCGGCCGGTCTCCGGCCAGGGTGTGGGCTCGGTGAGCAGCCGCAGGCCTGCCGTGTCCCAGTCGATGTGGGTGCTGGGTTCGTCGGCGTGCAGGGTCCGGGGCAGTTCGGCATGGCGGATGGCGAGCACCATCTTGATGACTCCGGCGACGCCGGCGGCCGCCTGGGTGTGGCCGATGTTGGACTTGACCGATCCCAGCCACAACGGCCCGTCGGGCGCCCGCCCGGCCCCGTACACGGCCTGGAGGGCCTGGGCCTCGATGGGGTCGCCGAGCCGGGTGCCGGTGCCGTGGGCCTCGACGGCGTCGATCTCGGCGGCCGTGACCCGGGCGTCGGTGAGCGCGGCCCGGATGACCCGCTGCTGTGCCGGTCCGTTGGGCGCGGTCAGGCCGTTGCTGGCGCCGTCCTGGTTGACGGCGGTGCCGCTGAGCACCGCGAGCACCCGGTGGCCGTGGCGGCGGGCGTCCGAGAGGCGTTCCAGGAGCAGCATTCCGACGCCCTCGGCCCAGCCGGTGCCGTCGGCTGAGGCGGCGAACGCCTTGCAGCGGCCGTCCGGCGCCAGTCCGCGCTGGCGGCTGAACTCCACGAACAGCTTGGGCGTGCTCATGAGGGTGACACCCCCGGCCAGTGCCTGGGCGCACTCGCCGCGCCGCAGCGCCTGGGCGGCCAGGTGCAGGGTCACCAGCGACGAGGAGCATGCGGTGTCCACGGTCAGGGCGGGCCCGTCCAGGCCCAGTTCGTAGGAGATCCGCCCGGACATGACGCTGGCGGTGTTGCCCGTCATGATGTGTCCCTCGGACACACCGGGGGCGCCGTCGAGGGTGGCGGGGTAGTCCTGGCCGTTCGTGCCGACGAACACACCGACCGGGCGGCCTCGTAGTGAGGTCGGGTCGATGCCGGCGTGTTCGACGGTCTCCCAGCAGGTCTCCAGGAGCAGCCGCTGCTGCGGGTCCATGGCCAGCGCCTCGCGGGGTGAGATCCCGAAGAAGGCGGCGTCGAAGCCAGCGGCGCCGTGCAGGAATCCGCCGCGTCGGCTGTAGGTGGTGCCGGGCCGGTCGGGGTCCGGGTCGTAGAGGCCCTCGGTGTCCCAGCCCCGGTCCACTGGCCAGTCGGCGATGACGTCCCGTCCCTCGGAGAGCAACTGCCAGTAGGCGTCCGGGCCGTGGACGGCACCGGGGAACCGGCAGCCGACACCGATGATCGCGATCGGGTCGTCGTCGGCCGGCCCGGCGGGGAGGGCCGCCCGGCTCTCGGAAAGCTGCGTGTCGGGGCCGGACGGGGCGAGTTCGGCGAGGAGGTGGGCGGCGAGTGCCTGCGGTGTCGGGTGGTCGAAGAGCAGGGTGGTGGGCAGCCGCAGTCCGGTGGCCGAGCCGAGCCGGTTGCGCAGTTCCACCGCGGTGAGGGAGTCGAAGCCGAGTTCGGCGAAGGCGCGGCCGGGGGCGATGTCACTGGCGGCGCGGTGGCGCAGCACCGTCGCGGCGTGCGTGCGGACGAGGTCGGTGATGTGGCGGGACCGCTCGGCGGCCGGAAGAGCGGCCAGCTGCCCGCCCACCCGTCCCTCCGGTTCGGCCCGCTCCGGTGTACGCGCGCCGGGAGCGACGGCGCCCGGCAGGCTGCTCAGCAGTGCCGTGGAACGCAGGCCGACGGCCTCGCGGTAGCGCTGCCAGTCGATGTCGGCGACGACACAGAGCTCGTCGTGGTCCGCGAGGGCGGCGGTCATGGCGCGGACGGCCGCCGTGGGTTCCATGGGGCTGATGCCGAGGCGGCGCAGCCGGTCGGCGATCGCGTCGTCGACCATGCCGCCGCCCGCCCAGGCACCCCAGGCGATGGAGGTGCCGGGCAGTCCGGCGGCCCGGCGTTCGGCGACCAGTGCGTCGAGCGCGGCGTTGGCGGCGGCGTAGTTGCCCTGGCCCGCGCTGCCGAGGACGCCCATGAAGGAGGAGAACATGACGAAGTCGGTCAGGCCGAGGCCGTCGGTGACGTCGTGCAGGGCGCGGGCCGCGGTGACCTTGACGCGCATCAGGGTGGCGAGGCGCGCCGGGTCGAGGGCGTCGAGGGTGCCGTCGTCGAGGACTCCGGCGGCGTGGACGACCGTGGTGAGGGGTTCCTCCACGGGGATCGCGGCGACGACCGCCGCCAGTTGCGCGCGGTCGGCGGCATCGCAGGCGGCGACAGTCACCCGCGCGCCGAGCGCGGTGAGTTCGGCGGACAGTTCGTTCGCGCCGGGGGCCGCCGGTCCGCGACGGCTGAGCAGCAGCAGGTGGGTCGCCCCCTGCCCGGCCAGCTCCCGGGCGACCTGGGCGCCCACCCCGCCGGTGCCGCCGGTGATCAGTACGGTGCCCTCGCCGACCCGGCCGGCAGTACGGCCGCCACCGGGTTTCACCGGCAGCACACGGCGGCCGTACACCCCGGCGGAACGTACGGCGACCTGGTCCTCGTCGGTGACGGTGGCGAGGACCACGCAGAGCCGGTCCCCCGCCCGCTCGTCCAGTACGGCGGGCAGGTCGACGAGGCCGCCCCAGCTGTCGGGCCGTTCCAGCGCGACCGTCCGGCCCAGTCCGGCGACGGCGGCCTGCACGCTCTCCCCGGTCCGTTCGCCCCCGCCCACGGCCGCCAGGCCTCGGGTCGCGCACCACAACGGGGCCTGCGTCCCCGTATCGCCGAGCGCCTGGACCAGGGCAAGGGTCAGCGAGAGCCCGGCGGGCACGTCGGGTTGGGCGGGGTGCGGGCGAATTTCCTCGGCCAGCAGCGAGAGCACGCCCGCCACAGGCTCCTCGGCGGACGCGGCACGCACAGCGGCGGCGAGCGATTCCCGGTCCTGGTCGAGGCCGGAGACGACGAGAGGCACCGGTTCGGCACCGGCCGCCGTCAGCGCGGCCAGTACGTCGGCGCCGCCGCCGCTGTCCGGCGCCGGAAGGACGACGAGCCACCGCCCGGACAGCGGTGCCCTCGGGGCGAGCGTCAGCGGGCGCCAGCCCACACGGTGGCGCCAGCTGTCGGCGCGCTGTCCCCGTATCCGCTCGGAGCGCCACGCGGTCAGGGCTGGCAGCACTACGCCCGCCGCGTCCGGGTCGACGCCCAGGGTGTCGGCGAGGGCCGCGGAATCCTCGTTCTCGATCTCCTGCCACAGCGTGTCGTCGGCCGGCGTGTCGGAGCCCGGTGCCTGTGGCGATTCCAGCCAGTAACGGCTGCGCTGGAACGGATAGGTGGGCAGGTCCACCAGTTGGGCGCCGGTGTCCGCGAAGGCCGGCTTCCAGTCGACGGGGAGCCCGCGTACGAAGGCCTCGCCGAGCGCGTGACGCAGGCGCCGGATTCCGCCCTCGCCGCGCCGGAGGGTACCGAGTACGGCGGCGTCGTGGCCCGTCTCCTGGACGGTCTCCTCGATGGCCATGGTGAGCACCGGGTGCGGGCTGACCTCGATGAATCCGGTGTAGCCGGACTCCGCGAGGGTACGGACGGCCGGTGCGAACGCCACGGTGGCCCGCAGGTTGCGGTACCAGTACTCGGCGTCCATCGTCACGGTGTCCAGCCAGCCCCCGCCCTCCACGGTGGAGTACAGCGGCACTTGGGCGGCCGTGGGCCGCAGTCCGGTCAGGGCTTTCAGGAGCGCCCCGCGTATCTCCTCCACATGGGCGGAGTGCGAGGCGTAGTCCACGTCGATACGCCTGGCCCGTACGCCCTCTGCGGCGCAGTCCGTCAGCAACGCGGCCAGCGCGTCGGGGTCACCGGACACCACCCCGGCGGAGGGGGCGTTGGCGGCGGCGATCGACAGCCCGGGGCGGTCGGCGAGGAGGTCCGTCAGACGGTCGTACGGGAGGGCCACGGAGACCATGCCGCCGCGTCCGGCGAGCACTGCCAGCGCCTGGCTGCGCAGGGCGACGACCTTGGCCCCGTCCTCCAGAGACAGCGCGCCCGCCACTACGGCGGCGGCGATCTCCCCCTGCGAGTGGCCCACGACGGCGTCCGGTACGACTCCGTACGACCGCCACACCTCGGCCAGCGACACCATCACCGCGAACAGGGCGGGCTGCACCACATCCACGCGGTCCCACGCACTGCCCGACCGCACGGCATCCAGCAACGGCCAGTCCACGAAGGGTGCGAGCGCCTGCTCGCACTCCGCCATCCGGGCCGCGAACACCGGCGACTCGTCGAGCAACTCCCTTGCCATACCGGCCCATTGGGAACCCTGACCGGGGAAGACGAAGACGACAGGTCCGGTGGCGGACGCCTCGCCCTCCACCACGTCAGCGCCGGGCGCCCCGGTGGCCAGCGCTGCGAGCCCCTCCTCCATCATCCGCCGGTCCCCGCTGACCACCGCCCGCCGGTCGAACAGTGAACGGGACGTGAGGAGAGAGAAGCCGAGGTCGCGAGCGGCGGGCCCGGCGGTGTCCCGGAGGAGCGGCAGCAGCCGGCGCGCCTGGTCGCGCAGGGCGTCCGGAGTGCGGGCGGAGAGCACCAGCGGCACCGGGAAGGTGTCGGGGACGGGGTTCGCAGCTGGAACCGGGTGCGCGGAGGACTCTGAGGGCGCTTCTTCCAGGATGAGGTGGGCGTTGGTCCCGCTGATCCCGAACGACGACACCCCCGCCCGACGCGGACGCCCCTCGACCGCCACCCACTCCCGCTGCTCAGTCAGCAACTCGACACCACCCGAAGCCCAGTCCACCAACGGCGTCGGCTCATCCACATGCAACGTCCGTGGCAGCGCGCTCTTCTGAAGAGCCATCACCATCTTGATGACACCGGCCACCCCGGCCGCCGCCTGCGCATGCCCGATGTTGGACTTCAACGACCCCAGCCACAAAGGCTGGTCAGCGGACCGCTCCCGCCCGTACGTCGCCAACAAAGCCTGCGCCTCGATCGGATCCCCCAACCGGGTCCCCGTCCCATGCGCCTCCACCACATCCACATCAGCCGCAGTCACACCCGCCGACGACAACGCCGCCCGGATCACCCGCTCCTGCGCCGGCCCACTCGGCGCCGTCAACCCATTACTCGCCCCGTCCTGATTCACCGCACTACCCCGCACCACCGCCAACACCCGATGACCATGACGCCGGGCATCCGACAACCGCTCCAACACCAGCAGCCCCACACCCTCCGCCCAGCCCGTCCCCCCGGCCGACGCCGCGAACGAACGACACCGACCATCAACCGACAACCCCCGCTGCCGCGAAAACTCCACAAACGTCCCCGGCGACGACATCACCGTCACCCCACCCGCCAACGCCAGCGAACACTCCCCCGCCCGCAACGACGACACCGCCAAATGCACCGCCACCAACGACGACGAACACGCCGTATCCACCGTCACCGCAGGACCCTCGAACCCCAACGAAAACGCCACCCGACCCGACAACACGCTTCCCGCGCCACCCGTCAGCCGTTGCCCGTCGACGCCTCCGGCGGGTATGTGCAGCGGGGGTCCGTAGTCGTGGTACATGATTCCGGCGAAGACTCCGGTGCGGCTGCCGCGCAGTGAGTGCGGGTCAATCCCCGCCCCCTCCACCGCCTCCCACGCCGACTCCAACAACAACCGCTGCTGCGGATCCATCGCCAACGCCTCACGCGGCGAAATACCGAAAAACTCCGCATCGAACTCCGCCGCCCCATGCAAAAACCCGCCATGACGCGTATACGACGTCCCCGCCCGATCCGGATCCGGATCGAACAACCCCTCCACATCCCAACCCCGGTCCACCGGAAACCCCGACACACCATCCCGACCCGACTCCACCAACTCCCACAACTCACCCGGCGAACCCACCCCACCCGGCAACCGACACGCCATCCCCACCACCGCCACCGCCTCACCCACACCAGCCTGGAGTTGCCGGTTCTCGCGGCGCAGCCGGGCGGTTTCCTTGAGGGCGTCCCTGAGTGCCGCCACGACGGTCGCGTCGGAGGCGGGCGAAGACGACGGCGAGGAAGGTGAGGACGGTGTCGAAGAAGACGGCGTTCGGGTCATGAGCTTCCTTCTCCCGGTGCTGTTCAGGACTCGATGCCTTCGCGGGCCATACGGACCAGCTCCGCCACATCCATGGCGTCGATCAGTTCCTCTTCGGCGACCAGTGCCTCCGCTGCCTCCGCGCGGGCCCCTGTTCCCCCGTCTTCTGTGTCAGTACCGGCTTCGGTGTCGGTGTTGGCGGCGGGGAAGAGTTCGGACCACAGCCGCCCGGCCAGCGCGGTGGGTGTCGGGTGGTCGAACACGACGGTCGCGGACAGCGGCAGTCCGGTCGCCTTGCGGAGCCGGTTGCGCAGTTCGACGGCGCTGAGTGAGTCGGCGCCGAGTTCTTTGAAGCTCCGGCGCGTGTCGACGTTCTCCGCGCGGTCGTAGTTCAGGACGGCGGCGACCTCGGTCCGTACCAGGGCGAGCAGTTGCTTCTCCTGGGCGGTCGCGTCGAGTCCGGCGAGCCGGGCCACAAGACGGTCGCCGGGGGCTTCGGTAGGCGCGCCCTGCCCTGCCGTACCCCGGGTGGGCACCGGGACGAGCCCGCGCAACAACGGGGGTACGCCCGGTCCCGCGGTCCGTAGTGCGGCGGTGTCGAGGGCCACTGGTACGGGGCAGGCGGCGCCGGAGGCCAGCGCGGCGTCGAGGAGCCGCAGCCCCTGGTCGGGGGTGAGCGCGTGGATGCCCACGCGGGCGAACCGGCGGCGGTCGGCGTCGCCGAGCCCGGCCGCCATACCGCCCTCCGCCCACGGGCCCCAGGCGAGTGAGGTGGCCGCGAGGCCACGGGCCCGCCGGTGGTGTGCCAGGGCGTCCAGGAAGGTGTTGGCCGCCGCGTAGTTGGCCTGTCCCGCGCCGCCGAGGAGACCCTGCACGGAGGAGAAGAGGACGAAAGCGGTCAGGTCGAGTTCACGGGTGAGGTCGTGCAGGTGCCGGGCGGCGTCCGCCTTCGGTCGGAGCACCGCTGTGAGGCTCTCGGGTGTGAGGGCGTCGAACACGCGGTCGTCGAGGACACCGGCCGCGTGCACCACGGCCGTCAGCGGACGGTCGGCGGGCACGGTGTCGAGCAGTGCCGCCAGAGCCGTACGGTCGGCGACGTCACAGGCGGCGATGGTGACCCTGGCCCCCGACTCGGCCAGCTCCGCCCGCAGTTCGGTGATGCCTGGGGCCGCGTCACCTCGTCGGCCGACGAGCAGCAGATCGCGTACGCCGTGCTCGGTGACCAGGTGACGGGCCACGGCGGCGCCCAGTGCGCCGGTCGCGCCGGTGATCAGTACGGTGCCGTCGGCCCGCCACGGTGTCTCGGCCGACGCGGGTGTCGAGGCGCGGGTCAGCCGAGGGACGAGCACGCGTCCGGCGCGGAGGGCGAGTTGGGCTTCGCCCGTGGCTTCCGCGGCGGCGAGGGCTGCCGTCAGTGTTCGCCGGGAGGCGGGTTCGTCGTCGAGGTCGAGCAGGGTGATCCGGTCGGGGTGCTCGGTCTGCGCGGAGCGGACCAGCCCCCAGACGGAGCTGTGTCCCAGGTCCGGCACGTCCTCGTCCGGCCCGGTGGCGATGGCACCCCGGGTGACGACGACCAGGCGGGAGGTGGCGAAACGCTCGTCGGCCAGCCAGCCCTGAGCCAGGGCCAGGGCCCGCCCGGCGGCGTGCACCGCGTCCGTACCGTCCGCACCGTCCGCAGCGGGGCCGGTCAGCGGGGCCAGGACGACGCTCGGGACGTCTGCCTCGCTGCCCCCGTCCTCGGCCAGCGCGGCGAGGTCCGGATACGTACCGGCCACCGCCGACGGCTCGGCCAGGTCGGCCAGATCGGCCAGGTCATGCGCCTCTCCGACGACCGCCCACCGACCGGGGAACACTTCAGGACGGGAGCCGACGGGGTCGGGCAGCGGAACCCACTCCACCCGGAACAGCGGGTCGCGTCCACCGCGCACGGCGGTCCGGAGCTGCTCGGCGGTGACCGGCCGCCGCGACAGCGTGCCGATCGACGCCACCGTACGGCCGGCCGCGTCGGCGAAGGTGATGGTGACCGCGTCGGGGCCGACGGGTGCCAGTCGGACGCGGGCCGCCGTGGCCCCGGCCGTGGCGAGGCGCACCGCGCTCCACGCGAAGGGCAGGCGGGTTCCGTCTCCGCCGGGCAGGGCGCCGAGTTCGATGGCGTGCAGGGCGGCGTCGAGCAGCGCGGGGTGCAGCCCGTAGCCGGCCGCGAGGTCGACCTGCTCCTCGGGGAGGGCCAGTTCGGCGAAGACCTCCGTGCCGCGTCGCCACGCGTTGCGCAGTCCGCGGAAGGCGGGGCCGTAGCCGAAGCCCTGGGCGGCGAGCGACTCGTACCAGCCGGTCAGGTCCACCTCCTCGGCGTCCTCGGGGGGCCAGTTCGTCAAGGCGTCGGCATGGGCGTCGGTCATGGCCCCGCCGGCCTGGGTGAGCACCCCGGCGGCGTGCAGCGTCCAGTCGCCGCCATCCGCCTCTCCGCTCCCCCCACGGGCCGGTGCCGCCGCGGGCCGGGTGTGCACGGTGACGGACCGTCGGCCGTCGGCATCGGCGCCCGCCACCTGGACCTGAAGCTCTACGGCGCCCTCGTCCGGCAGTTCCAGCGGCGCCTGCAGGGTCAGTTCGTCCAGCATTTCGCAGCCGGTACGGCGAGCGGCGTGCAGGGCCAGTTCCACGAGCCCGGCGCCGGGGAAGAGCACGGTCCCGAGGACGGTGTGGTCGGCGAGCCAGGGATGCGTCTCCAGGGACAGCCGCCCGGTGAGCAGGAGCGTGTCGGAGTCCGCCGGTCGCACAGCGGCACCGAGCAGGGGATGACCGCCGGCACCGAGCCCCAGCGCGGGCGCGTCCCCGGTGGTGAGCGGGCCGGCGGCCGGCCAGTAACGCCTGCGCTGGAAGGCGTAGGTGGGCAGGTCGACGCGGCGGGCGCCCGTTCCGGTGAACACGGCCGTCCAGTCGGGGCCGATGCCGCGTACGTGGAGCCGGGCGAGCCCCTCCGCGAGCGTTCGGTCCTCGGGGTGGTCACGCCGCAGCAGGGAAACGAACTCCGTGTGCGCGTCGCGGTCCCGGGACTCGGACTCGTGCTCGTGCTCGTGCTCGTGCTCGGGGATGCAGTCACGGCCCATGGCGGTCAGTACGGCGTCCGGTCCGATCTCCAGGAACGTCGTCACCCCATCCGCCCGCAGGGCCCGTACGACGTCGGCGAACCGCACTGTCTCCCGGACGTGCCGGGCCCAGTGGTCCGCCTGCTGTGCACCGTCCCGGGGGACGGTTTCCTGCCCGGCGAGGGGTCGCCCTGTCATGGCAGACAGCAGGGGTACGGCGGGTTCCGACAGGTCGAGGCCCCGGGCCACTCGGCGGAATTCGTCCAGCATGGGGTCCATACGCGGTGAGTGGAAGGCATGGCTGACCCGCAGTCGCCTGGTCCTGCGTCCGCGCGCCGCCAGTTCGGCGGCGATCTCCATGACCGTGTCCTCGTCGCCGGAGAGCACGCAGGAGAGTGGGCCGTTGACGGCGGCGAGCGCGACCCGCGTCTCCCGGCCGTGCAACAGTTCGGCGATCTCCTCCTCGGGTGCCTGGACCGAGACCATGGCGCCGCCCTCGGGCAACGCGTCCATCAGGCGGCCCCGTTCGGAGACCAGCGTCACCGCGTCGGACAGCGACAGCATCCCGGCGGCGTGGGCAGCCGCCAGTTCACCGACGGAGTGTCCTGCCACCCGGTCCGGGCGTACTCCGAAGTGTTCGACGAGCCGGAAGAGGGCCACCTCGACCGCGAACAGGCCGGCCTGGGTGAACACGGTCCGGTCCAGCAGGGCGGCTTCCGGCGAGCCCGTCGCGGCGAAGACGACGTCACGCAGCCGCCGTCCGAGGCGGTCACCGAACTCCTCGAAGATCTCGTCCAGCGACTGGGCGAACACGGGGAAACGTGCGTGGAGTTCGCGTCCCATGCCCACGCGCTGGCTGCCCTGCCCGGTGAAGAGGAACGCCGTCTTTCCGCCTTTCGGCACACCCTGCGGGACACGGGACGACGACTCGCCGCCCGCCAGCGCGGTCAGTTCCGCCAGCATGCGGTCCGGGTCGTCGCCGACCACTACCGCCCGGTGTTCCAGCGCCGCACGTGTGGTGGCCAGCGAGAAGCCGACGTCGGCGATCGCGGCCCGTGGCGTCGCGCTCAGGTGTGCGCTCAACCGTCGGGCCTGTGCCCGTAGCGCCTGCTCGGTCCGGCCGGACAACGGCCACAGCACCGTCCCGGGAGAAAGCCCGGGTCCCGCGTCGGGTACGGGGGCGGAGTTCGGGGGTGCTTCTTCCAGGATGAGGTGGGCGTTGGTCCCGCTGATCCCGAACGACGACACCCCCGCCCGACGCGGACGCCCCTCGACCGGCATCCACTCCCGCTGCTCAGTCAGCAGCTCGACACCACCCGAAGCCCAGTCCACCAACGGCGTCGGCGCATCCACATGCAACGTCCGTGGCAACACCCTGTGCCGCATCGCCTCGACCATCTTGATGACACCGGCCACCCCGGCCGCCGCCTGCGCATGCCCGATATTGGACTTCAACGACCCCAGCCACAAAGGCCGTTGACCCGACCGCTCCCGTCCATACGTCGCCAACAAAGCCTGCGCCTCGATCGGATCCCCCAACCGGGTCCCCGTCCCATGCGCCTCCACCACATCCACATCAGCCGCAGTCACCCCGGCCGACGACAACGCCGCCCGGATCACCCGCTCCTGCGCCGGCCCACTCGGCGCCGTCAACCCATTACTCGCCCCGTCCTGATTCACCGCACTACCCCGCACCACCGCCAACACCCGATGACCATGACGCCGGGCATCCGACAACCGCTCCAACACCAGCAGCCCCACACCCTCCGCCCAGCCCGTCCCCCCGGCCGACGCCGCGAACGAACGACACCGACCATCAACCGACAACCCCCGCTGCCGCGAAAACTCCACAAACGTCCCCGGCGACGACATCACCGTCACCCCACCCGCCAACGCCAGCGAACACTCCCCCGCCCGCAACGACGACACCGCCAAATGCACCGCCACCAACGACGACGAACACGCCGTATCCACCGTCACCGCAGGACCCTCGAACCCCAACGAAAACGCCACCCGACCCGACAACACGCTCGCCGCGCCACCCGTCAACCGCCGCCCCTCGGAGGAGTCGGGGAGAGTGCCGCCGGTGCCGGAGTCCCTGAAGGTGAAGGTGCCGGCGAAGACTCCCGTGGGGCTGCCGCGCAACGAGTGCGGATCGATCCCCGCCCCCTCCACCGCCTCCCACGCCGACTCCAACAACAACCGCTGCTGCGGATCCATCGCCAACGCCTCACGCGGCGAAATACCGAAAAACTCCGCATCGAACTCCGCCGCCCCATGCAAAAACCCGCCATGACGCGTATACGACGTCCCCGCCCGATCCGGATCCGGATCGAACAACCCCTCCACATCCCAACCCCGGTCCACCGGAAACCCCGACACACCATCCCGACCCGCCTGAACCAACTCCCACAACTCACCCGGCGAACCCACCCCACCCGGCAACCGACACGCCATCCCCACCACCGCCACCGCCTCACCCACACCAGCCGGCTGATATGCGTCGGGGCCCGGCGTCTGATCCTCGGCCGAGTTCCGCACGTACCGGATCAGCGCCTCGGGTGTCGGGTGGTCGTAGATCAGGGTGCTGGGCAGGCGCGTGCCGGTGGCCCGGCTGAGGAGGTCGCTCAGTTCGACGCCCATGAGGGAGCTGAAGCCGAGTTCGTTGAAGGAGGTGCTGACAGGGATCGCGTCGGGCGAGTCGTGGCCGAGGACACGGGCGATGTGGGTACGTACCAGCTCGGCCGGTTCGGGACGTCGGCCGCCGTCGGCCGATGCCGGGGCGGCCGGGCGGACGGTCGTCGCGTCGGCTGCCGGGAGTTCCGGGGTTTCGGGCGCGCCGGTGGACGTCCGGCCGGCGGGCAGCCGCGGGAGCTGTGCGCCGGTCGTGTCCAGCCAGTACCGCCGGCGCTGGAAGGCGTAGGTGGGCAGGGCGACACGACGGGCGCGCGGGGAGGCGAGTACCCGGTCCAGAACCGCGGGAACACCGCTGATGTGCAGCTGCGCGAGTGCGGTGACGAGGGTGGACACCTCGTCGCGGTCCGCCCGGACGGTGGGCACGAACACCTGGTCGGCGCCGTCGGTCGCGCAGTCGCGGGCCATGGAGGACAGCACCGCGTCCGGCCCGATCTCCAGATGGAACGTGATGCCGCGGGCGTGCAGGGTCCTGACTCCGTCCAGGAAGCGGACGGCGTCGCGGGCGTGGCGGACCCAGTGGTCCGGCGAGCGGAGTTCCTCGTCGCTGGCTGCCCTGCCGGTCAGGTTGGAGACGACGGGGATGTGCGGCGGCCGATAGGTGAGACTCTCGGCGACCTGGCGGAAGTCGTCGAGCATGCCGTCCATGTGCGGTGAGTGGAACGCGTGGCTCACGCGCAGCCGCCTGGTCTTTCGGCCCCGGTCACGCCACCGCCGGGCGAGGCCGAGCACGGCGTCCTCGTCGCCGGAGAGCACCGTCGAGGCGGGCCCGTTGAGCGCGGCGACGGCGAGCCGGTGCTCCTCGCCGGCCAGGTCGGGGCGCAGTTCCGCCTCGGAGGCCTGGACGGACACCATGGCGCCGCCTTCGGGCAGCCGCTGCATCAGCCGGCCGCGGGCCGCGACGAGCGCGCAGGCGTCAGGGAGGTCCCACACGCCGGCCGCGTGTGCCGCCACCAGTTCGCCGACGGAGTGGCCCAGCACCGCGTCCGGCTTCAGTCCCCAGTGCTCCAACAACCGGTGGAGGGCGCTCTCGAAAGCGAAGAGCGCAGGCTGGGTGTACACGGTCCGGTCGAGCAGGGCGGCGTCAGGGGTGCCGTCGCCGTCGAAGATCAGGTCCCGCAGTGGCCGGTCGAGGAAGCGGTCCAGTTGCTCACAGGCCGCGTCGAAGGCGTCCGCGAACACGGGGTACGCCGCGTGCAGCGCGGCTCCCATGCCGGGCCGCTGGCTGCCCTGCCCGGTGAACAGGAAGGCGAGGCCCCCCTCGCGCGCGCTGCCTTCCAGTACGCGCGCCGCGGGGCGGCCTTCGGCGAGGGCCGCCATCGATGCGAGCAGGTCGTCGCGGTCGACGGCGAGAACGGCCGCGCGCCGGGTGAAGTGGGTGCGGGTCGCGACACAGGAGTACGCGATCTCACCGGGGGCGAGTTCGGGGCGGTCGGCGAGGTGGCGCAGCAAGCGGGCCGCCTGGGCGCGCAGGGCGGGTTCGTCGCGGCCGGAGAGGGTCACGGGGACGGGCAGTGTGGCGGTGGACGGATCGGGTTCCACGACTGGTGTTCCACGGCCGCACCAGTCCGACAGCACCAGGTGGCAGTTGGTGCCGCCCAGGCCGAAGGAACTCACCCCGGCCGTCCTGGGCAGGTCGTCGTGCGGCCAGGGGGCGAGTTCCCGCTGGACGGTGAGGTTGAGGCGGTCCAGGGGCAGCGCGGGGGGCGCGGCGGTGAAGTTGAGGCTGGGCGGAAGGGCCTGGTACTCGATGGAAAGGATCACCTTGAGCAGGCCCACGACACCGGCCGCGGCTTCCAGGTGGCCGACGTTGGTCTTGGCGGAGCCGACGGCCAGTGGCCGGCCGGGCGTCCTCGCGGTACCGAGCGCCGCGCCGAGGGCGGCCGCCTCGACGGGGTCTCCGGCCTTCGTCCCGGTGCCGTGCAGTTCGACGTACTGCACCTGGTCGGGTTCCGTCCCGGCCCGTCGGTGGGCGAGCTGGATCACCTCGCGCTGGGCGCTCTCGTCGGGCACGGTGAGCCCGGCGGAGGCGTTGCCGGCGTTGTTCACGGCGCCGCCGAGGATCAGGCACCGGATCGAGTCGCCGTCGGTGATCGCCCGGTCGAGGGTTTTGAGTACGACCAGTGCGCCGCCCTCTCCCCGTACGTAGCCGTTGGCCCGTGCGTCGAAGGTGTGGCACCGTCCGTCCGGGGAGAGGGCCCCGGAGCCGGCGGCGACGAGTGCGGCGTCCAGGGCGAGGTTGAGGTTGACGCCGCCGGCCACGGCGGCGGTGCAGTCGCCCGCGCGCAGGCTCTCGCAGGCCAGTTGGACGGCGACCAGTGAAGAGGACTGGCCGCAGTCGACGGTCTGGCTGGGTCCCCGCAGCGCGAGGGCGTGGGAGAGCCGGTTGGCGATCATGGTGCGCTGCGTTCCGACCGCCGTGTGCCGCGTGATCCCGGCGGCGCCGAGTCGGGCGCGCAGGATGGCGTAGTCGTCGGCGGTGGCTCCGACGAACACGGCGGTCGAGCTGCCTGCCAGGTTGGCGGGAACGGTGCCGGCGTGTTCCAGCGCCTCCCAGCCGAGTTCCAGTACGAGACGCTGCTGCGGGTCCATGGCCGTGGCCTCGCGCGGGGAGATGCCGAAGAAGGAGGCGTCGAAGTGGTCGGCCCGGTCGAGGAAGCCGCCCCAGCGCACACGTTCGGCGTCCGGCGCGTCGGCGGCCGCGGAGATCGCATCGGCGTCCCAACGCTCGGGCGGCGCCTCGGTGATGGCGTGCCGGCCTGCGGCGAGCAGCCGCCAGAAGGTCTCCGGGTCGGGCGCGCCGGGCAGTCGGCAGGAGTAACCGATGACCGCAATCGCCGTACGCGGATCGACTCCGTCCTTATAAGCCATTTTCTCCACTTCCAGCATCCCGGCTTTCCACTGAATGGAAAACACCCGAGCCACGAGAAGAACTCTCCCAGCCCGGCATATCGTTTCGATAGCGCCGACCGCGACACCCGGGCGACCGCGCGGGGCTGAGAGAAGTTGGCTCTTTTCGGATGGCCCGAGTCGTGGGTACGGTAGTTGCGCGACTACGGCTCGTCGGGGCTCAAATGACGCTGGCGGACCGGGAGCACTATGGCCTGCTTCATGCCTTTTTCGCTTGAGCTACATCGGGAGACAATGATGGCATTGGGCTTTCTGTTCGGCGGCGGCGTCGGTACCGAAGTGCACGGCCTGGAGATGTATCGGACCCATTCGGTGATGCGTGATCTGTACGAGCAGGTCTCGGCATGGACCGGCATGACGGTGGGGCAGATCCTGGAGGAGGAACTGCCGGAGCCCCAGGAGGAAAGGCAGAGTGCCGGGACGGTCCGCGAGACCGCGCTGGCCCTCGGCATCCACGACGTACTGGCGGAGCAGGGGCTGCGTCCGGCGGTGCTCGGCGGCCTGAGCCTCGGCGCCATGACGGCGAGCTGTCTCGCGGGCGCGATCGGCCGGCAGGAGCTGTTCGAGATGCTCGTGCACGCCCGCCACACCCCCGAACTGCCTCCCGAGGAGCCGGAGCAGGGCCTCACCCTGGCGTTCGCGCCGACCGAAGGCGACCTGGTGGCCGCGTATCGCGGCGAGGGCCGCCCCGGTGTTCATCTGTCCGGCGACTTCGGCCCGACGGCGGACGGGGCCATGCGCATCCTGATGCTGTCGGGCGAGCGGGCGGCGCTGGACGCGCTGGCAGCCGACCTGCCCCCGGGCACCGTCGCTCCCCTGCCGGGCCGGCCGATCGCCGTGCACTCCCCGTTGCGCAGCCACTTCCGCGAGTTCATGGCGCCCTACATCGACGCGATGCCGTTCAAGGCGCCCGAGGTGCCGCTCGTCTCCTGCCTGGAGCGCAGGACACTGACCACGGCCGAGGAGGTGCGGGACCTGTTCGACCGGAATTCCACGGATCCGATCAGCCTGGTCGACGTCTGCGACGAGATGAAGGACCAGGGTGTGCGTCTGGGCCTCATCATGGGCGGTTCCATCCCTGACGGGATCCTCAGGTTCCCGTTCCCCGTGGTGCACGTCGACAAGCCGGAGCACATCCAGCAGGTGCTGAACAGCGTGTACGAGTTCGGCATAGACCTCTCGCCCGCGCAGGCCCGATGAGAGCCCCGCAGACCGCCGTGCCGTCTGCCGCGCAGTGCGACGCGCTCGTCGACGGCTGGCTCGGAACCGACCTCGACGAGTGGACCCGCAAGGTGGTCGCGCGGCACTTCCACCCCGAGACGGGCAGCCCGTACTGGCTGCGGCGTTCCGCCGAACTCGACTTCGACCCGCGGGACATCACCCGCTACGCGGAACTCACGGCGTTCGGCCCCTTCCCGGTGGACGTACTGCGCACCCAGGACCCGGCCGACCTCGTACCCCTGGGCGTGCCCCGCCCCCTGACCGGCCGCGTCTGGGACACCGGCGGCACGACCGGTACGCCCTGCCGGCTCTTCTACACGCCCGCCATGCTGTCGCACCGGGGCGCCTGGCGCCGGTGGTCCTTCGTCACCGAGGGCTTCGACGAGGGCCGGACCTGGCTCCAGGCGACCCCCACCGGTCCGCATCTGATCGGCAACGGCCTGTGGGAGGTGTCCGAGCTGTACGCGGGACTGGCGTACGCGGTCGACATGGACCCTCGCTGGGTCAAGCGGCTCATCCGGGGCGGGCGGCTGGCGGACGCGACCGAGTACACCACCCACCTGCTGGAGCAGATCGCGGACGTACTCGCCCAGGGCAGGATCGACTACGTCAACACCACACCCGCGGTCTTCCAGGCGCTGGTACGCCGGTTCCCCGAACTGGCCGCACCTCTGCGGGGTGTGCGGCTGAGCGGCACACAGATGAGCCCGGACATGTACCGGGACTTCGTGGCCGCGATGGGCGGCGGGATCGTCGGCCGCAGCTACGGCAACACCTTCGGCAACGCGGCGGGGCTTCCTGTCGAGCAAAATGCCGAGCTGATGCCATACATCCCGAATTATCCTCACGTAACCATGACGGTCGTGCACAAAGAAGACTGGTCAGCGACCGTCGAATACGGCACGATAGGACAGGTTCGACTAACCGTCCTGCACGAAGACCTGTTCATCCCCAACATTCTCGAGCGCGACCAGGCCCTGCGTTACAGGACCGGCGAGAAATGGCCATCCGATGGAGTTGCCAATGTAACTCCACTGCAAACCACTTCCGCGTCACCCGAGGGCCTCTATTAATCCACGACTTAACGATTAATTAGCGTCCCGTCCACGATACCTCCGTGTGTTCGCGAATAGAGTTCCCCCACGCTGCAAAAGAATACATGCATGATACTGATCGAGCGTCAAGAAGAGCTGTCCGCCCTACACGACCTGCTCTCCGAAAGCCGCTGCGGCAATGGACAGGTCGCCCTTGTCCACGGCGCGGCGGGCAACGGCAAGTCCGAACTGCTGTACGCCTTCGCCGAGGAGGCGTCCACGGCCGGTTCCCTCGTCCTCGGAGCCGTCGGCCGGGAGGAGGAGCGCGACGTCCCCCTCGGGCTCGTCCGGCAGCTCGCCCGGGACCTCTTACTCCCTGAGCCGCTACGCACGCGGATGGCCCTGCTGGAGAGCAGCCTGGCGGCCGGCCCGGACGCCCACCAGGTGTCACTCGCTCTGCAGGCCCGGGTCGCGCACGACCTGTGCCGGACGCTGCTGCTCGCCGCCGGAGCGGGCGGTCTGCTGATCAGCATCGACGACATCCAGCACGTCGACTCCGCTTCTCTGGGCTGTCTGCTGCATCTCGTTCCGCACACGCGGTCCGCCCCCGTGATGCTGGTGTTCAGCCGACCGGACAGCGCCCGCCACTGTCCTCCGCAGCTGAGCGCCGAGCTGCTGCGCCATCCGCGTTACCGGCGCTTCCGGCTCACTCCCCTGTCGCCGAGGGGGACGACCGCGTTGGCGGAGCAGGCACTGGGCGCCGAGGAGGCACAGATCTTCGGCCACGTCTACCACTCCGCCAGCGGCGGCAACCCCCTGCTGATCCGCGCGTTGCTGGGGGACCGGCGTGACCGGCCGGTGGATCACGACGGCACCCAGTCCGCGACACCGTTCATGGGAGAGCAGTTCGGGCAGGCGGTGCTCGCCTGCGTGCGCAGGGGTGAGCAGCAGGTCCTCGGCGTGGCCCGCACGATGGCCGTGCTGGACGACTGCGCTTCCCCCGCTCGCATCGGCCGTCTCCTCCGGATGAGTCCCGCCGCGGTGGCTGAAGCGCTGCGGCAGTTGGAGGCCGCCGGGCTCGCCAAGGGTCACCACTTCCGTCATCCGGCGGCCCGCTCGGCCGTCCTGGAGGACACCCCGTCCGACGTACTCAGGGAACTGCGGCTCGATTCGGCGGAGCTGCTCCACCACGAAGGAGCCCCGGCACCCACCGTCGCCCGCCACCTTGTCGCGGAAGGACACCCGCCACAGCGCTGGGCCGTTCCGGTTCTGACGGACGCCTCCGAACACGCGCGTCAGTGCGGCGACCTCACCTTCGCCCTGCAGTGCCTGGAACTGGCGCTGACCGGCTGCGAGGACATCCGCGAGCAAGCAGTCATGACGATGATGATCACCCGGCTCGAGTGGCAGCTCAATCCCTCCACCGCGGCTCCCCGACTCGCATGGCTGACCGACGCGCTGCTGGCCGGCATCCTGCCGATCCAGCTCGCCGTCCCGCTCTTCCGGGCCCTGCTGTGGCACGGCCGTCCCAGCGAGGCCGCCAGGGTGATCCGGCAGCTCGGCCCGGACACACCTGGCTCCCACGGCCTGCTCTCGGAATCCCGCGAATGGCTGCGGAACCGGTATCCGGCGATGCTCACGCTCCTGGCCCCCGTCCCGGACAGCTCCGGTGCCCACGGCATCCGGGAACCAGCCGCCAACAAGTCCGCTTTGCTCGCCGAAACGATCTTCGGATCGACCCTGCGCGGCGGGGGTGACGAGTCCAGCGCCCGGAGCGCGGAGCAGCTGCTGCGTTCCTGCCACCTGGACGACTCGAACCTGTGCGCGCTGGAGTCCGCGCTGCTCGCGCTCGTCTACGCGGACAGGCTCGACCGGGCCGCCCTGTGGACGGGCAAGCTCCTCCAGGAGGCCACCGCCCGGCGGGTGCCTACATGGCAGGCGAAGCTCACCGCGATACGCGCCGAAGTCGCCCTGCGTCAGGGCGACTTGAACGAGGCGTACGGTCTAGCCCGCTCGGCCATGACACACCTGTCGCCTCGCAGCTGGGGAGTCGCCGTCGGCGCCCCGCTGAGCGTCCTCGTCCTGGCCGCGACCGCCGTGGGGGCGGACGACGCCGCCGAGGAACATCTGCGTCACTCGGTACCGGACGCGATTTTCCAGTCCCGGTACGGCCTGCAGTACCTGTATGCCCGGGGCCACCACCACCTTGCCGCCAACCGGGTGCACATGGCCCTGGACGACTTCCTGCGCTGCGGTGATCAGGCCCGCGCCTGGGACATGGACCTGCCCGCGATCCTCCCTTGGCGCAGCGGTGCGGCGGCCGCCCATCTGCGCCTGGGGCAGCGCGACCAGGTTCGCCGCCTCGCGGAGGCGGAACTCGCCCGGCCCGGCAGCGCCAAGTCCCGCAACCGTGGTGTCGCCCTGTGCCTGCTCGCCGAGATCGCCGAGCCGCACCGACGGACAAGTCTGCTGCTGGAGGCCGTCGGCATCCTGCGGCTCGCCGGGGACCGGCTTGAACTCGCCCGGGCACTGGCCGCGTTGAGTTCCGCACAGAGGGCGACCGGCGAGGCCGAGCAGGCACGGCGGGCGCTGTACCAGGCGCTGCAACTGGCCGATCTGTGCGGAGCGCGGCGGCTGCAGCGATCCCTGCTGCACCGCAGCAGCGAGGAGGGTCCGGCCTGTCCGCCCGTTCTTCCGAAGGATCCGCTCAGCGCGGCGGAGCGCCGGGTCGCTTCCCTGGCCGCGCTCGGCAACTCCAACCGTGAGATCTCGGACCAGCTGTGCATCACGGTGAGCACGGTGGAGCAGCACCTGACCCGCGTGTACCGCAAGCTCAACGTCGCCAGCCGCGCGGACCTGCCCAGCGAGTTACAGACACTGGCCGTCTGATCCGCCTGACCGACACTGTCGTTCCGCGTCGCAGGTGATGTCGGCCCGGTCGTCGGCGCCGGGCCGACATCGCCTGCGGATCAGGGCGTTGCTCCTGGGGACGGGTCAGCGGGTCGACCGCTGGATCAGCTCGTACTGCGCGGAGGTGGACTCCCCGGTGATGAGTCCGTAGGTGCCGACGGACCAGAACTGTCCGGTGCGGCCGGTGGGCGCGAGTGCGTCGATCTCGTACGACTGGGTCTGGCCGCCGGGGACGGCGTCGCCCTGTACGGAGGTCCAGACGCCGCCGCGCAGGCGCCAGTAGAGGGCGGTGCCCTCGTAGCCGTAGGGGTCGCCCGAGACCCAGACGGTGCCCTTGCCGTCGCCGGTGATGGCGTCGGCCCACAGCCCGTCGACCGGCCCGGTGACGTCGCGCCAGGTGCGGCCGTTCCAGTGCAGCACCTTGGTCTGCTGTGGTTCGTCCTCGTGGTACGGAGTGAGTGCGGTGATCCAGACGCTGCGGGCGGACTCCTGGTACACGGCCGAGACCACGAGGTTGCTGCCGGCCGGAGCGGTTTCGGTCCAGGAACGGCCGTCCCAGTGCATGAGCACGGACCGGCCCGGCCGGCCGGCATACGCGAACTGCCCGACCGCCCAGACGTCGTGGGAGTTCCGCGCCTCGACGGCGTTGATCGAAACGCCGCTCTTCAGGGGTGTGCTCTGCCAGACGCCGTGGGCGTACGTGTTGATCGCGGTGTCGCTCACCAGCCAGACCTTGCCGCGGACGGCGGCGAGCTTCGCGAAGCCGAAGCCCTGCTCCGCGGGCAGTGGCGTCCGCGTCCACTGCTTGCCGTCGTAATGGGCGAGCGTCTCGCCTTCCTGGTCCCAGCCGTACGCCCAGACGTCGTGCGCGGACACCGCGTCCACGGCGTGCCACACGCCGGTCTCCGGCACATCGGGGGTGGACTGCTGCTGCCAGCTGCTGCCGTTCCAGCGCAGGATCACACCCTGGCCGACGCCATCGACGTACTGGACTCCCACCGCCCAGGCGGCGTCAGGACCGACCGACGCTATGTCGAAGAGCGCCGAGTTGTCGGAGAGCGTCCCCGCCAGAGAGGTGCGCCAAGCCGGAGCCGAGATCTGCTTCGGGGCCGCTACGGCGGGAGCCGCGCTGTCCGCCACTGAGACCGCGGCCGGGGCGACGGTCACGGTGGCCGCCGTGAGCGCCGCGACGATCGCGATCTTGAGGTGCATACCTGTCTTCATGACATCTCCCCGCTGTCTACGAACGCGTTGCGGAGGTCCTGCCTGTTCGCCCCCGTCATCGCCTGCTCACTCGTAAGACCTTCCTCCCCGCCGGACGGTTGTGCCGGCGGCGGCACCGAGCGCCACTCCACTACGCGACCGCGCGCGGAACCCAGACGGCGGCGTGGAAAGGGCCGTTGGCGGTGACCGGGTCAGCGGACGGAAGTGCCGCGCTGCCCGCGACGACGCCGCGGCGACTGATCTGCGTCGCGGAGGAGTTGAGACCGCCGAGGGAGGGCAGGTAGGTGAAGTCGCCGTTGTCGACGCGGGCGACGAAGGCGAAGGAGTTGGGGGCGAAGTTGTCACCGACCACGACGTTCCCGGCGAGCTGGTCGACCTCGGTGACACCACGCCCGGAACCGATCACGGCACTCGTGTGCGTCGTGAGGTCGAACGAGCTGGAGAGCAGGCCGTCGCCGCCGACCACGGTGGTCCCGCTGATCAACTGCGCGGTCAGGAAGCGGGACCCCAGGTCGGTGCGGATACCGGTGCGCAGGTCGTAGGCGTATCCGGTCAGGCCGTCGCCGGCCGTTCGGGACTGACCGACCACGGTTGAACCGCTCACGTCGTTGGCTGTGCTGGAGCGTCCGCCGAGGGTGCCGAGATCGGTCATCAACCCGGTGCGCAGGTTGTACGCGAACCCGTGCAGGGTGGTGGCGGGCGTGTTCGGCAGGGACGAACTGCCCACGACGATCGCTCCGTTGACGGCCGCCGCGGTGCTGGTGCCCGACGGTCCGGCGAGGCTCCCGAGATCGGTCATCGTCCGGGTGCGCAGGCTGTACGCGAACGCGTGGGTGGTGACGTCGCCGGGCAGTGACGACGTCCCCACCACGGTGTCGCCGCTGAGGCCGGTGATGTCGGTGCTGCCGCCGCCGAGGGTGCCGATGTCCACGAGCCGGCGGGTCCGGAGGTTGTAGGCGAACCCATGAGCGGGACCGCCGGTGGAGAGGCCCGACCTACCGACGACGTAGTCCCCCTCCACGCCCGTCGCCCGGCTGGAACCCCCCAGTGTGCCGAGATCGGTCATGGTGTGTCTGCGCAGGTCGTACGCGAATGCGTGTTCGGCGGCGTCGCCGCCCGTGAGTGAACTCCCGACGACCGTGTTGCCGTCGATGGCGGTCGCCTCGCTGCGGGTGCCACCCAGGGTGCCGAGGTCCCGCACGGTGTACCGCACGGACCCCGCCCCCGGCTCGGCCGACGACGCGTCGGCCCCGTACGCCGGGCCGGAGCTCACGGCCAGCAGACCCGCACCCACCAGAATCCAGGCACGTAAACGTATGCGCATGATCCCCCCTGAAACGGTCGACGGAAACGAACACTGCTCGGCAGACCGCTGTGCCCTCCCCAGGCACGGGCCGACCGGACGTCGCACAGCCTTCACTTGTACATCAGTTCTGACCGGCCGGACAGTGGCCGGTCAGCCACGGACAGGGCGTTCGCGGTGTGCTGGTCGGCGCCAGTGGTGCGGGGGTCACATCCGGGAGTAGCTCCGGGCGGTGATCGTGTCGAAGGGCAGCCAGAGTACGGGGGTCGCGGCCGGCGGGCTGTCAGGTGTCGTCTGGAGGGCGTCCAGGTCCGTGGCGCCGAGAGCCTGCCGGTAGATACGGACCTCGTCGAGAGAACCGTCCAGGGTCTGGGTGCCGTCGGGCTTGCCGCCCAGGCGGAATCCGTCGACCGCGAAGGTGTCGGTGGCGGTCAGGGCGCCGTCGCCGAGGTTGGTCGTGGCGCTCTGGGATGCCTGGTTGTCCACCGTGAGTGTCAGGGTGTCTCCGGCGCGGACCAGGGTGACGTGGTGCCACGCGTTGTCCCCGAAGGCGGCCCGGCTCACATCCGCGTCCGGGGCCAGGACGCGGGCTCCTGAGGCACCGGTTTCGATGTCCGCGTAGATGCCGTGGTTCAACGGGCTGGCGCGCAGCCAGACCTGGCGCTCCGCGCTGCCGGCGCCGTAGGCCCACAAAAGCACTTGATCCGGCGTGGTGGTCGTGGCGGTGGCCGTGGCCGCGTACCTGAACCACAGTGAGAGGGTGAAGTCGGAGGTCTCGCCCTGTCTGCGCGGTCGCGTCGAGGGGGCTACCGCCTCGGGTGCCAGCGCGAGGCTGGGGCTGTACGGCACCAGGGCGGCGGTTCCGGCCGTGCCGTTCAGGCGCAGCCCGGTGCCGAGCCTGCCTGCGGTGTCGATGCTTCCGCCGTTGAGCACGTAGGCGTTGTTGCACAAGCCGGAGTTATCGGGGGTCGCGGGAGTGGTCTCGGGCGCGGCCCGGTGTGCCGGGATCGCGTACATGTACTTGCTGTCGAAGCTCCAGCGCACCGCGAGACCGGATGTCGGTGAGATCGCTCCGCCGGTGGCGACCGCGCTGCGTTCGGCGGGACCGAGGGCGTGGTCGTAGAGACGGAACTCGTCGAGGTCGCCGTCGAGAACCTTGGTGCCGTCGGGCTTGGATCCCACTCTGACACCGGTCACACCGCTGGCCCTGGTGCCGGTGAGGGAACCGCTCAGAGCACCGGAGACGGTCTCCGACGCCTGGAGGGCGACCCCGTCGCCCTGCGTGCCCCAGACGTCGAACCGCACGTCACTGCCGTGACGTTGCAGCATGAACACGTGCCACTGTCCGTCGCCGAAGTCCTGTCCGTCGGCATCGGTCGCCACCTGTGCGCCGGGGCCCGTGTCCGGCTCGACCGTGGCCAGCAGCGTTGTCCTTCCGTTCTTGTACACCGCCTGGACCCAGAGTTGTGCCTGTCTCGTCCCGTTCGGCCCGTAGGCCCACAGAAGTGCGCGCGGGCTGGTGCCCGTGGCGGAGCCGGAGAACCTGAACCACATCGCGTAGGTGAAGTCGCGATCGGCGACGTCCAGGGCCGGCGTGAGCTCCGAGGTGACGCCGGGAAGTGCGGAACTCACCGGCAGTGCGTCCGTGAACCTGCCGCCCGTTGTGGCTCTGGCGCCCAGGAGGGTGCCGTCGGTGCAGTTGCCCGACTCGTCGTCGGTACCCGTGATGCTGGTGATGCTCACCGCGGTGGTCCGGTCGAGGGCCTGGAAGGGCAGGCGCAGTACGAGGCCGGCGTTGGCGGCGCTGTCCGCCGCCGGGTCGGTGGACCCGCTCACCTTGTCGCGGCTGGCGGCGGGAGTGGCCAGTGAGGTCCGCTGCGAGGGGGTCAGCGCACTGCGGTACAGGCGGAACTCGTCGATCTTCCCGGCGAAGGGGCTGGAGGCGTCGACGGGCTTGGCGCCGATGCGGACACCGGTGACGCCGCCGGTGGGAGCGGCTGAGACATCGCCTGTGACGGCACCGGTCGACGCCCCGGCGGGACCGCTGTCGACCTGGACGTCGAGCCGGGATCCGGTCCGGGTGACCGTGACGAAGTGCCACTTGCTGTCGCCGAAGGCGCACTCGCACCCCGACTTGTCCTCGAGTGTCGCGCGGGCCCGGTCGGTGCCACTGCTGCTCTGCGCCCACGCGTACAACTGGTTGTTTAGCCGCTGGGTTCTGAGCCAGACCTGGGGTTCCGCTGATCCGGTGCCGTTGGACCAGAACAGGATGTGGTCGGGCTCGGACCCGGGGTCCTGCGTCTGCGCCTGGTACTTGAACCACATCGAGTAGGTGAAGTCGCCTGTCCCCGTACGCAGCGAGCGGGCGTACGGAACCTCGGCGTAGCCACCCGCGGTGAGGGCGAGGCTGTTGTTGTTGCGGGTCGGGTCGGTCGACGCTCGGAGCGGGTCGGTGCTGCTCAGAGCCGCCGTGGTGGAGCTGAGATAGCCGTCGTTCGCCTGCGGGGAGGCGTCCGGGGTGGTGGCGTCGAGGGTGGGAGTCGGCTGCGTCGACGTACTCGCGGGCGGTGACGCGTTGCAACCGGTGGCGAGTTGCACCTGGGAGAAGCGGGTGAAGCGGATCTCGTTGGCGGAGTAGCCGGAGGAGCCCGGTCCGGCCTCGTAGAGCAGACCGATCTCGTTGTCCGCCATCAGGGCCAGGTCGGAGTAGCCCGCCCGGTCGGCGGAACTGACCACCTTCCCTGCGGGGTTCCAGCTGCCTGCGCAGCGCGACCAGACGGTCATCGTGGTCTTCGCGGGCTGGTTGCTCGCGTTCAGGTCGGCCGGGGCGGACAGCAGGACTTCCTCCTTCAGGTTCTTGGAGGCGTCCGCCTGCTGCACCGTCAGGACAGAGCCCTGGATGTCGCCGGGCGAGGGCATGGACGGGTTGCCGAAGACTCCGCCCCCCGGGACCCCGTTGTCCGCGGGCTTTTCGGCGGTGGTGTAGCCGAGCCTCTGCTTGCCGGCGGCACCTTCGTTGCGGGCTGCCAGAAAGATCTCTCCGCCTGCCACCTCGGTCACGCTCACCTCGGACGGCTTTTTCTCACCGTCCACGTACGAGTTCTCGGCCGGCGCGGCTTTCCACTGCGGAGTCCCGGCACCCGGGTCGAGATACAGGTAACCGGCGTAGACGCCGCCTGCTGACTGCTGGTGCGCACCCACGACGAGTCGGTTCCTGTGCGCCCCTTGGGTGAGCTGCACACCGTGACCGGGGCCGGTCGCGAACCAGTCCGACGCCATGGGCGAGGGAGCGAGGCTGACGTTCAGCGCGGCGGGAGCGCTCCAGGTGAGCCCGTCGTCACTGCTTTCCTGCACCCAGGGAATCCGGGGGTAGCTGTGGTTGACCGGATTGGAGGTGGAGAGAAGGTAGACACGGTGGTTGACCTCGTCGACCACCGGCGCGGGGTTGGTCCGGGTGACCGGCGACCCGGCCTCGGTGCCGGCCGGGACCGCGCCGGTTCCGTACGCCCCGGGCGCGGTGGCGCCGCCGGGGACGACCTTGATCGGCCCCCAGGTACGGCCGTCGTTGGTGGACCGCCGCATGACGATGTCGTTGTCGCCGCGGTCGCCGCAGGACTGCGTCTTACGGCCCTCGGCGAAGGCGAGGAGCGAGCCGTCTCCCGTACGGACCAGCGCGGGTATGCGGTAGCAGCCGTAGCCGCCCGTTCCCGCCTGGAAGAGGATCTGCTGCGGCATGTCGCCGATGGAGGAGGCCTTCGTGGAGTTGGCGACGCCGGCTGCCACGGCCTCGGGCGCCACGCCGGGGGTTCCCGCCAGACCGAGAGCGAGGCCGAAGGAGACAGTGGCGGACCGCCACCGAGGCCGACCCCGGCGGGGGGCGGCTGGGGCTGGAGGGGCCGCCGGAGCCGCTGACTTTCCTGAGATCGTCTTCACCGCGCAAGCGTACTGATCCGCTCGCACTCCAGTACGAAATTTTATGACCTGCTGCCGGAGCGGACGACGCTCACCTCGTGGTGAGTTGACGTACCGTCCGATCCCTGTGTCAGTGGCGCAGGACCGCCGGGCCGAGATTCATCGCCGCCACCTGTCACGCGCCTGCCAGGCCCTCCGGCGGGGGAAGCTGTCGGCCTCCTCCCCCGCCGTGGGCGTGTGATCAGCAGCGCTTGCTGGAGTAACCCCCCGCAGGTGCGGGGTCACCGGCGGCACGTACGGTGCCCGACGCGGCCGTGCATTCGTTCACGGTGCTGGTGCCGCTGGACCAGAACTCCTGGCCGTCGGTGTTGGTCCAGGAGTGCTTGCCGAGAACCTCGTCCTGGGAGTAGCTGTAGACAGCGGCGGTCACGTCGTAGTCCCCGACTGCGTCACGGAAGCTCTGCCAGACCCAGACGTAGCCGTAGTTCTTGGCACAGGACGGCGAGTAGAACTGCTTGACGGACGCGGCGGTCTTGCCCGCCCGTGTGATGTACCCGGTGGAACCGATCTGATAGGCGTCCGAGCACACCCCGGCCGCCCTCGCCCGCAGACTCGCCGGGTTACCGTCGGCGGACGGCGCGGTGGAGGCCGCCGCAGTGGTGGTGCGTGCGGTCGGTGCGGGCGCAGGGCCTGTTCCGGCGGTGGCGATCCCGGCCGGGATGAGAGCGAAGGCGCAGGCCAGTGCCGCGGTGGTGGTCTTGAGATGACGCATGTGGTGTTTCCCCCTGCTCGTCGTGGTTGAGCCACATGCCATGACCGGTGTCAGGACATGTGCCGAGACGTGCTCCGAAGTGGGAGACACCGAAAAGGCATGCGTGGTCGGCGCGGGTCCCCGTGGCACGAAGCGAGCACTTCCGGATTCCCCGGAACACTTCGGACACAAGCTGAGACCCGTTGGTCCCTGAAAGGGTTGTACGGCAGATCTCGCGCACCTCGCGAGGAGGCCGCCCCGGGCGGCACGGTCCCCCCGCCGGACACTGCCGCGGAGCCGCATCATGGTGAGAGATCACCCAGCCAATGGATCAACCCGTCCCCCGCTCCGGGTACCGTCAGGGTATGAGTCATCCGCATCCCGACCTGAAAGCCGCCCCGCCCCTTCCCGAGGGAGGGCTGCGGGTCATTGCCCTGGGCGGCCTGGGTGAGATCGGCCGCAACATGACCGTCTTCGAGCACGCCGGCAAACTGCTCATCGTCGACTGCGGCGTGCTGTTCCCCGAGGAGACCCAGCCCGGCGTGGACGTGATCCTGCCGGACTTCACCTCGATCCGGGACCGCCTGGACGACATCGTGGCCATCGTGCTCACCCACGGCCACGAGGACCACATCGGCGGCGTACCGTACCTGCTGCGCGAGCGGTCCGACATCCCCGTCGTCGGCTCCAAGCTGACGCTGGCGTTCCTGGAGGCCAAGCTCAAGGAGCACGGCATCCGGCCGCGCACGGTGCGCGTGCGCGAGAGCGACCGGCGTGGCTTCGGACCCTTCAACTGCGAGTTCGTGGCCGTCAATCACTCCATCCCGGACAGTCTCGCGGTCGCGATCCGTACCCGTGCCGGCATGGTGCTGCACACCGGCGACTTCAAGATGGACCAGTTCCCCCTCGACGACCGCATCACCGACCTGCGCGCCTTCGCCCGCCTCGGCGAGGAGGGCGTGGACCTGTTCCTCACCGACTCCACCAACGCCGAAGTACCCGGCTTCACAACCTCCGAGCGCGAACTGAACCCGGCGATCGAGCAGGTGATGCGCACCGCGCCGCGCCGGGTCATCGTCTCCAGCTTCGCCAGCCATGTGCACCGCATCCAGCAGGTCCTGGACGCCGCCCACCAGCACGGCCGCAAGGTCGCCTTCGTCGGCCGCTCCATGGTCCGCAACATGGGCATCGCCCGTGACCTGGGCTATCTGAAGGTGCCGTCCGGCTTGGTCGTGAGCACGAAGGAGCTGGAGAAGCTCCCGGACCACAAGATCACGCTGGTGTGCACCGGCTCCCAGGGCGAACCGATGGCCGCGCTGTCACGAATGGCCAACCGCGACCACATGATCCGCATCGGCAAGGGCGACACCGTCCTGCTCGCCAGTTCACTCATCCCCGGCAACGAGAACGCCATCTACCGGGTGATCAACGGGCTCACCCGTTGGGGCGCCCACGTGGTCCACAAGGGCAACGCCAAGGTGCATGTCTCCGGGCACGCGAGCGCCGGTGAACTCGTCTACTGCTACAACATCGTCAAACCCCGCAACGTCATGCCCGTGCACGGCGAATGGCGTCACCTGCGGGCCAACGGCGACCTCGCCATCCGTACCGGTGTCGATCCCGAGCGGGTCGTCATCGCCGAGGACGGGGTCGTCGTCGACCTCGTCGACGGGCGTGCCTCGATCACCGGCAAGGTGCCCGCGGGCAACGTCTATGTGGACGGCATGGAAGTCGGTGGCGCCACCGAAGCCTCCCTCAAGGACCGCCTGACCCTCGCCGAGGAAGGTGTCGTCACGGTCGTGGCCATCGTCGACGCCGACACCGGCGCCCTGGCCGAAACCCCCGACTTCCTGGCCCGGGGCTTCGTCCACGACGACACCACCTTCGAGTCCGTCATCCCCGTCATCGAGAAGACGCTGGCCACCGCGGCCCAGGAAGGCATCGGGGACGCACACCAGCTCGAAAAGCTCATCGCCCGCGCCGTGGCGAACTGGGCCTTCCGCACCCACCGCCGCAAACCTCTCATCATCCCCGTCATCATCGACGCCTGACCCACAGCCCGGCAGCACGATCCCCGGTTCCGGTCACAGCCGGAGCCGGGGACACATCCAGTCCGCAACTCCCGCATTTCCCGCCTTCCCCGCGACGTGCCGTAGTCCGTCGCCCCGCACCAGACGCGTCAGATTCCGCGACCCTCCCCCTTCCGAGCCCCTGGCCAACCGCCGCAGCCGCGCACAGGAGCCCGCAGCGCCCCATGTCCGTGTCCGTGCCGGTGGACGCCGGCACGCGTACCCGGAGCGACGACCGCGCGACCGTCCCGTGCGGCCGACACGCGCACTCCGGTCAGAAACTTCCTTTACCGGGACTGATCGTCCGCTATCCCCGATGATGGGGACTGCCTGAGGCAACGGATCAAGGAACACTGGGAGTACGCACATGGCAGTGGAGGCCGGCACTCAGCAGGATGAGCGCGTCGCGGGGCGGGTGTGGACGGTACGTCTGGACCCGGACGGCCGCCCTGCCGCCGGCGCGGTCCGGCTCTCCTGCTCCCGCCAGACCTGCGCCGATCAACGCCTTCCCGGCGGCGCCGCCACGGGACGCAAGGCCGCGGTCGAACACATCAACATGCACCTGGCCCACGTCCGCGCGGGCGGCGGACCGCGCGCCGAGGCATGGTGCGCCTGCCGCGCCGCCGACTGCGCCTGGCACACCCCCGACCCCACCGCCGTGCCGCGCGGCGGAGCACGGCCGACTCCGGGTCCGGGGCGGTGCGGAGGGCCGGTGGTCCTGACGGTGTACGCGGACCGGGCGGGGAGGCTGTGGCGAGTCGCGGAAATGTGCGCCCGGTGCGCGGCCACCACTCCCGACTGCCGCGTCCTGGACACCGCGCCGTCCCCTGCCCGCACCACCCCGGCCCGGCCGGACCCGGCGGCGCGGAAGCCGGCCGGCGGCACGGCGGGGGACGGCGTGGCGGCGGTCTTCTCCGACCACGCCCCCTCCCCCACGACCGGTACCTCGTCCGCACCGGCCACCACACCCGCGTCGGTGCCGCCTGCCCGCACGGCCTCCCCGCGCGGGACATCCCGGCGGCCGAAGCGGTGGGGGAAGATCGCACAGCGGATCGTGCCGCAGGACCTCGGGCCCGACGTCCTGCGGCTGGAACTCATCGAACTCGGGGACGCGTTCCGCGCTTACCAGCAGCGCCCCGAGCCCGACCTCGCCGTCCTCGCCGAACTCCACGAGCGCAAGGCCCGCGCCTTCGCTCTGTGGGCCGATGTGAGTGGCGACGATTCCCTGCGCCAGGAGGCGCACCGGGCTGAGACGGCCGCGCAGACCACCCGCGAGATGCACGCCAACCGCGGTGGCCCGCCCGTCGGCGACCAACCGGTCGTGGAGCGGCTGCTGACCCGGCAACAGGCCGTGCACGCACGTTCCGTGCTGGACTACGTCGCCGCCCACTGCCCGCTTCCAGCGGCCGAGGCGCGACTGGCCGTGCTGATGCTCACGCTCCGGTCCGCGCGCGCCGGCACCGGGAACGTCACCGGCCAGGACCTCACCGGCTGGCTGCCGAACGACGCCGAACAGGTGCTTCAGCAACTGGTCGAGGCCGACTGGATGATCCTGCCCGGCACCGTCGCCGAGGTGATGGCCTCCCGTTCAGAGAACCCGGCCGCGGTCACCGTCCCCGCGTTGCTGCCCGAGCAGGACCGCCCGTTCACCTTCGGTAAGACCACCCGCGCGAAGGTGTCCGGCTGGGCGCAGAAAATCGTGGGTGACCGGAAGATCCGCAAGAAGAAGCTGGGCGCCGCCACCCGGCTCCTGGCCCTGTACGCCGCAGCCCACACCCGCCCAGACGGCCGCCTCGGAAACGCCGAGGACGACGGAATCCATCTGGACCAGGCCGCCGCGTTCACCGCACTGTCACCCGAGCAGGTCGCCGAACACGCCCAACTACTGGTCACCGCCGACTGGTTCACCGAAGCCGACACTGACCAGGGAAAGCTGCGCGGCCGGCTCACCGAGCGCGTTCTGCCGCTGGGCGGACTGCTGTAGGTCGTCGTCCGGGGTGATCAGCCGCCGGTGACGAGCAGCAGGAGGCCAGAGGTGATCAGGCCGGTCTCCACCACGAGGACGAAGACGTGCGTGGGCAGCCGGTCGACGATGTTCTTGCCGGCCCAGGCGCCCGCCATGCTTGCGGGGGTCAGGGCCAGGCCGATGAGCGCGCTGGAGGCGGTCAGCACCGCGGCGGCGCCGAAGACGATCAGCTTGGTCAGGTGCATCACCACGGCGGAGGCGGCCTCGGTGCCGATGTAGGCGCCGCGCAGCAGGCCGCGGGCGAGGAAGAACGGGGCGACCATCGGGCCGACCGAGCCGACCAGCGCGGAGCCGAAGCCGGAGGCGGCGCCGACAGCGGCGAACGCGGTGTCGTCCAGTCGGGCGGCGTGTGGCTTCCAGCGCCGCCAGACGACCATGGCCAGCAGGAACACACCGATGAGGCGGGTCAGGGCAGGCAGGGGCGCCGTGGCGAACAGCAGCGCGCCGCCGGCCGCGGCCGGCACGGCGCCGATCGCGAAGATGCCGACCAGGCGCCGGTCGACGTCGCGGCGGTTGAACCACACCCGACTGCCATTGCTGGCCAGCTGCGCGACGGTGAGGACCGCGACCGCGTCGCGGGTGCCCAGGACGGCAAGGAACACCGGCAGCAGGAGCACCCCGCCGCCGAATCCGGCCACCGCCGAGAGGGCCGCGGTGCCGAAGGTGGCGGCGACGACGGCGATGACCTGCAGAGCCTGTTGCATGCGGAGGATTCTTCCGCCCGCAGTGACGGCCGGCCCGAGCGGGGTGCTGGAGCTTTATCCCCCGGCACCATCACCGCCTCGACGTGCGTCAGGAAATGAGCGTGAAACTCGCCCGGTAGACATAGCCCGGCGTGATCGGGGTCCACGGCCAGCAGAACAACGGGTCTACGCATGGTCAGCTCCGTGGATACGTCGATGAGCCACTCATTGTGACAACGACCGCCGCCTTCCACAGGACCGATTTGAGCCCTCTGCCCTGATGCCGCCACGGAATGGAGTTGACCTGCTCCAGCACATCTCGGGCGATCGGCAGCAGTGTGGCGCAGCATCTCCACAGACCCGGGCCTACTACTCTCACAGCAGTCCATCATCTTGCCGGTGGCGATGCCGTGCGGCTGGACCTTCTGTCTGCCGCGACGCGCGGTACGGGCCGTCGGTTTCCCGGCGGGCTGGAAGAGATAGCCCCGCTCGTCGTCGTCCAGATGCAGGACGCAGGCCAGAGTGTCCAGCACCGGAGCGAACGCCTGCATACGTCCTTGCTCAAGCCGGGGTGTAGTAGTCGGTGCTGATCGAGGCGAGCTGGGCGACCTCCTCACGGCGCAGACCGTCCACTCTGCGGGGCCGACCCGTCTCGGGCAGGCCGACCGTGCGCGGGCTGAGCTCCGAGCGTCGCCGCTTGAGGAATTCTCAGCATTGCATCGATCGCACCCGGGGAAGGGGGGTGAATTTCCTCCCTGGATGTTCCCCTCCCCGGACAGATCGCTCCGCTTCTCACGATTGCCCACGCATGTGAGGCTCGATCGTGAGCAGCAATTCCCGACATGGCTGCGACGTACCGCCCCTCATACCGGAGAAAGCACCATCATGCGCGGAACGGTCATTCACCCCCCGGCGATGTGCGTCTCGGACCACTCCTGCCCGAACTGCCTCAACGGCTACCGATCCCCCTGCGTGCACCGGGAGTTCATGAGCACCCGCCATGCCGAGTACGCGCGCGCATCCCGACCGTGCGGGCACCTCGATCGCCTTCGCAGGGGAGAGACAACTCGCCGACAACGACGAGTTCGCTGTCACCACCATCACCATCGACGACGCCTCCTGATTTCCCGCTGCCCGCGTCCACTCCGGCCCGTCGGCGGCGGCCATCTGCGTCATACCGCCGAGGCAGGTCGACGACCTGCGGATTTCCACCACAGAGAGACCCACACGCATGTCATCCACTTCCGGACCGGCACCCGGCAAGCTCCCGATGCTCGTCGACGACGTCCTGCTGCCCGCCCTGCTGCACAAGGACGCAGCCTGAGCGCTCCGGCCGGGGGCTCGCAGAGGCTGAAGGGGTACCTCGCCCGGCCTGCGGGCCCAGGGTCCTGGCCGGGCGTGGTCGTCGCACACGAGGCGTTCGGTGTCGACGACGTGACGCTCCGCCAGGCCGAACCTCTGGCCCGCAGACACGATGCGGGCCTGTGTCGAACCCAACTGGGCCGGCTCGTGACCGGTCAGGCACGCTCGGCAGAGGTGCTCGGCGCCGCGTCGTGTTCCAGACGGGCGTTGAGCGTGGCCGCGAAGTCCTCTGCCCGGGCGAGTTGGACGCGAAGCCTCTCCACCTGCTCGGTGGCAGCCTGCTCGTACATTCGTACGCGGTCCAGCAACGCCTCCCTCTCGGCACCGGCGAGCGCGCTGTCCGAGTCGAGGCGGTCGGTGGCGTCGAGCAGGTCGCGCATCTGGTCGAGGGTGAAGCCGAGGGGTTTCATACGGCGGATGACCATCAGCCGGGCGACGTCGGTCTCGGTGTAGAGGCGGAAGCCGCCCTGGGAACGGGCGGAGGGGGCGACGAGGCCGGCTTCCTCGTAGTGGCGGATGGTGCGCAGGGACAACTCGGTGCGCGAGGCTACTTCCCCGATTTGCATGTGCTTGTCGTCCACGCCCGTGGCCTGGCCCTTCGTGGTGTGCCTGGTGCTGCCGCACCTACGAGACTTTCCATCCCTACTCTAACGTTAGGGTAGAGTCTCCGACGGTGAGATCGGCTGGCCGCACCGCTGCCGTGTCGGGGTCGATGACGCCCCCGGCGAGGATCCGAACGCTCCGCCCCTCAAGACGCGCCCGGCCGCGTGCCGCGTGGAAGGCAGGTCCAGCCGCCGTCTGGGTCCGCCTCGCCGATGACTCCGGTCCGCCTTCCTCGGGTCACCCGTGGGATGCCGACTTGGCCCGCCCGCCCCGTTCCCGCCCGCCCCGAACTGCTGAGACAGGGCGTGCCCGAGTACGACAGGTACCTGCTTCCTTGTCCTCTTCCGCTCTGTCTTCCGCCGCGCGCCTGCGTGGCCTGCGCCCCGACTGGTTGTCCGACCCGAAGGTGTGGCGAACCGAGGTCCTGGCGGGCCTCGTCGTCGCGCTCGCGCTGATTCCCGAGGCGATCTCGTTCTCGGTCATCGCCGGAGTGGATCCGGCGATCGGCCTGTTCGCCTCGTTCACCATGGCTGTGGTGATCTCCGTCGTGGGCGGGCGCCCGGCGATGATCTCGGCCGCGACGGGGGCCGTGGCGCTGGTGATCGCACCGCTGAACCGTGAACACGGCTTCGGTTACCTGGTCGCGGCGGTCATCCTCGCCGGCGCCTTCCAGATCGCGCTCGGCGCACTCGGGGTGGCGAAGCTGATGCGGTTCATCCCCCGCTCCGTGATGGTCGGCTTCGTGAACTCCCTCGCCATCCTGATCTTCATGGCGCAGGTGCCGGAGATGCGGAACGTGCCATGGGCCGTGTATCCGCTGATCATCAGCGGCCTCGCCCTGATGGTGTACTTCCCGAAGGTCACGAAGGTGATCCCGGCACCACTGGTGTCCATCGTCATCCTCACCGTCATCACCGTCGCGGCGGGGATCGCGGTGCCGACCGTGGGCGACAAGGGCGCACTGCCGTCCTCGCTGCCCGTGCCGGGCCTGCCGGACGTACCGTTCACGTTCGACACGCTGACCACGATCGCGCCGTACGCCTTCGCCATGGCGCTGGTCGGGCTGATGGAGTCACTGATGACCGCCAAGCTGGTGGACGACATCACCGACACCCGCTCCTCCAAGACCCGCGAGTCCATCGGCCAGGGCATCGCCAACATCGTCACCGGCTTCTTCGGAGGCATGGGCGGCTGCGCCATGATCGGGCAGACGATGATCAATGTGAAGGTGTCGGGCGCCCGCACCCGTCTGTCCACCTTCCTCGCCGGCGCGTTTCTCATGGTGCTGTGCATCGTCTTCGGCCCGGTCGTCTCCGACATCCCCATGGCCGCACTGGTCGCCGTCATGGTCATGGTGTCCTTCGCGACCTTCGACTGGCACTCCCTGGCCCCCAAGACCCTCAAGCGGATGCCCGTCGGCGAGATCACCGTCATGGTCGTCACCGTCGGCTTCGTCGTCGCCACCCACAACCTCGCCATCGGTGTCGTCGTCGGCTCGGTCACCGCGATGGTCATCTTCGCCAAGCGGGTCGCGCACCTCGCCGACGTCACCGCGGTGACCGGCCCCGACGGTACGACCGTGGTCTACCGGGTCACCGGCGAGTTGTTCTTCGCCTCGTCCAACGACCTCGTAGGCCGGTTCGACTACGCCACCGACGCCGACCACGTGGTCGTCGACCTGTCCGCCGCCCACATCTGGGACGCCTCCTCCGTGGCCGCCCTGGACGCGATCGAGACGAAGTACGGCCAGCGCGGAAAGACTGTCGAGATCACCGGCCTGAACGACCCCAGCGCGCACCTGCACGGCAAGCTCACCGGCGAACTCGCCAGTCACTGAGCCGGCCTCCCGCGGTGACGAACCTTTCCGGGTGCCGGTCCAAGCCGCCTTCCCGCCTTCCGCGGCCTCGGCTCGGCTTTTGTCCCGCCGCAGCCCGGCGCGACCGCCGTACCTGGCTGACTCGGGCGCGTCGTGCTCGTCGGCGTGCGCGCGGAGGGCCGCCGGGCCGGACAGACGCCCGGTGCCGTCCTCACTCCGCTCGCGACCTTGTTAAACCCCTCGGCGCACCGGGTACTCGGCGGCGCGTACACGAGCAGCTCTGCCACAGCACCGGACAGGCGGCGAAACCATGGACCGGCCCACAGATACGACGACGGCTGGACTCGCTCTCGTCGTGATCGACATGATCAACACATACGAACACGAGGACGCCGAGCTGCTCGTACGGTCCGCCGAACGTGTCGTACCCGTCCTGGCGGAACTGATCGGCCGGGCCCGCAGCGCTGACGCGCCCGTGATCTACGCGAACGACAACTTCGGGCTGTGGCGTTCCCACCACGGAGAGCTCGTGGACACCGCGCTGTCCGGACCCCACGCCGAGCTGATCGAGCCGATAACGCCGGACGCCGAGTCGCTCTTCGTGGTCAAGGCCCGCCATTCCGCCTTCTACGAGACACCGCTGTCCTACCTCCTGTGGCGACTGGGCGTCGGGCACGTGGTGCTGAGCGGTCAGGTCACCGAGCAGTGTGTCCTCTACTCCGCGCTGGACGCGCACATCCGCCATCTCGGGGTCACGGTGCCCAGGGACGCCGTCGCCTCCATCCATCCGCACCTGGAGTCCGCCGCCCTGGAGATGATGGAGCGCAACATGGACGCCCGGATCACCACAGCGAAGGAGATCGACTTCGTCCGGCCCGCCGCCGGACCCGCGCCTCCCCCGTCGTGACAAGGCCGGGCGACCCCGCCCTCAGCACCGGCTGATCCCGTAGAACCCCAGGGTCAGGTCACTCCAGGTCGGCGAAGACGCTCGAGTCCAGGTGGCCGAGGAGATCGGCGGGATCCCGGTACACCTCGCGGGCGCCCGCCGCCTCCAGGTCGACGCGCGGGATCCCGCCGGACAGCACCGCCACGGGGGCCACCCCGTCCCGTACGGCGGACTTCATGTCCCACACGGTGTCGCCGACGAACACCGCCCGTTCACTCGGCACCCCGGCCAGTTCCCTGGCCAGCCGGACGGGGTCGGGGGCGGGTTTGCCCTCGGCCACGTCGTCCGCGCTGGCCGCTCCGAGAATGACGTCGTCCGCGCCGATGGCCCGTCGCAGCGCGGCGAGTTCCGCTCCGCCGGCCGATGTCGCCAGGACGATTCCCCAGCCCCGCCCGGCCAGTGCGCGCAACAGGTCGCCCGCCGCGTCCAGCGCGGGCAGCCGCTCGAAGTACGTGGCGTAGAGGGCGTGATGGGCCGCGACGAGCTGTTCGTCCTCGTCGGGGGCGCGGTCGTCGCCGAGCAGGTGGGCCAGCAGGTCGCCGCCGCTGAGGCCCACGGCACGGTGGATCCGCCGCATGGGGACACGGTGTCCCGCCTGGCGGAACGCCTCCCACCAGGTGACGACGTGCAGGTGATTGGTGTCGACCAGCGTCCCGTCGACGTCGAAGATCGCAGCGCGTTTGGTGGTCATCCCGGGTGTCCTCGCCCTCTCAAAGTTCACGCAGGGCGGGCAGCAACTTCCGCTCGGCCCACTCCATGTACGGTTCCTGGTGGTCGCCGCCGATCTGGACCAGGGCGACCTCGGTGAACCCCGCGTCGACATAGGGGCGTACCGCCTCGACGACGGCGTCCACGTCGTCCCCGCAGGGAATGGATCGGGCCACGTCCTCAGGCCGTACGAACTGGGTGGCACCCTCGAACGCGGCGGGTCCGGGCAGTTCGGAGTTGACCGGCCAGCCACCGCCGAACCAGCGGAACTGGTCGTGGGCGCGGGCGATCGCCGCGTCACGGTCGGTGTCGTAGCAGATCGGCAGCTGGCCGACTTTGGGCTTTCCCGCGCCGCCGTGCCGGTCGAACGCGGAGATCAGGTCCGGCTCGGGTTCGGTGGCGATCACGAGGTCGGCGAGACGGCCGGCGAGTTCGCAGGAGCGGTCGCCCGAGACGGCGACACCGATCGGCGGGGGCGCGTCGGGCAGATCCCACAAGGTGGCGTTCTCGACGTCGAAATGGTCACCGTGGTGGTTGACGTTCTCCCCCGCGAAGAGCGAGCGGATGATCTCCACCGCCTCTTCCAGCCTTTCCAGCCGGACGTGCGGGGCCGGCCAACCGCCGCCCACCACATGCTCGTTGAGGTTCTCCCCGGAGCCGAGTCCCAGGCGGAACCGCCCCTGCGAGAGGAGTTGCACCGTGGCGGCCTTCTGGGCGACGACCGCCGGGTGGTAGCGGGTCGTCGGGCATGTCACGTAGGTCATCAGGGGAATGCGTTCGGTGGCCTGCGCGGCGGCACCGAGCACGCTCCACGCGTAGGGGGCGTGTCCCTGGGACCTCAGCCAGGGGAAGTAGTGGTCGGACGTGACCGAGAAGTCGAAGCCGGCGCGTTCGGCGCCGACCACATGGCCGACGAGCTCGCGTGGGCCGGCCTGCTCCGTCATCATCGTGTACCCGATCTGCACCATGCCGCTCTTCTCCTCGTGGGTCGACTACGCGATTACGGTTTCCCGGCTCATCACCTCTTCGTCCCGAGCCGCAGGTCGACCTCCTTCTCCTGGTCTCCCGACGCCGTGCCCCGCTCCTGCACGTCGAACGCGGCGCTCAGCGCCTCACGGAGTCGGTCCACGGCCAGATAGCCGCCCTGGATCGTGGCGGCGACCGAACCCTCCAGCGGGGTGGGCCCGGTCGGGATCCACTCCTGGGTCGGCTCGAACTCCGCCGTCCACACGGCGGAGCGGTCGCCCGGCTGTTCCTGGGGCACGTCATCGGCGGGTCGGTCGGTGGGGAATGCCGTGCGCAGCACCTCGAAGACGGTGGCGGAGTCCTCCTTGGACGCTCCGGTGAGAGACACGGTTGCCATCGTCGTTGTTCTCCTTCGGGTAGGGGCGCCGGTGAAAGACCGTCGCCCGTTCAGCGGTGCCGGGACAGGTCTCCAGCTCCTCGGGACCTCTCCCACTCTCGCCCGCCTCCGCTCCCGTGGCGCGCGGAGCGGCAGCCGCACGGGCTTCCGGGCTGCGCTCGCTCACGGTGTTGTCGCTTCCTCGGGCAGGGGTGGTGCGAGGTGCGCGTACCCCGGTGGCCGACGACGATGCGGGCGATCTCGGTCCCCGGAGGTCCGTCAACGGTTACTGCATGCGATGTCCTCGCCCGACAGCGCCGGTTGATCCCCGGCCGTGGCGGGTAGACGGGTCGGCATGGCTGACGGCGTACAGGCTGGACTGTGGGGGCTGGTGGCGGGCTCGGCGCTGCTGCTCGGTGCCGCGCTGGGGTACGGGCTGCGGGTGCCGCAGAAGGTGATCGCGACCGTGATGGCCTTCGGGGCCGGCGTGCTGATCTCAGCGGTGTCCTTCGAACTGGTCGGGGAGGCGTACAAGGAGGCAGGGCTCGCGCCCGCGGTCGTCGGCACCCTCATCGGTGCCTTCGCCTACACCGGGGGCAACGTGTGGCTGGCCCGGCATGGAGCGCGCCACCGCAAGCGCTCCGGTCACCGACGGGCCCAGGCACAGCCCTCGGAGGCCGAGCAGGGGGGCTCCGGGACCGCGCTCGCGCTCGGCGCGCTGCTCGACGGCGTGCCGGAGTCCGCGGTCATCGGCGTCAGCCTGCTGGACGGCGGCGCGGTCAGCCTGGTGACGGTGGCGGCGGTGTTCATCAGTAACGTTCCCGAGGGACTGTCCAGTTCCGCGGGGATGAAGAAGGCCGGCCGCACCAAGGGGTACGTCTACGGTGTCTGGGCGGCGATCGCCGCGGCCAGCACGGTGTCGGCCGTCCTCGGTTACACGGTGGTCGGTTCCTTCTCCCCCACCGTGATCGCCGCGGTGACCGCGGTGGCGGCCGGGGCGATCCTCGCGATGATCGCCGACACGATGATCCCCGAAGCGTTCGACGAGGCTCATCTGGCCATCGGGCTGATCACCGTCAGCGGCTTCCTGGTCTCCTTCGCCCTCTCCCACACCTGACACCCCGGTCCGCGGCTCACCGGCTCCTACGACGGTTTCCCGCACCGCACCGCACAGCACAGGACGCGCCGGCGATCTCTACGGCCAGGCCCGGTTCGCCGCCAGACACGCCCTCCACGCATGACGACCACGCTTCCCGGCTTTCCTCCTCGCCGGGTGGGCCACCCGAGCGGAAAGGGACGTCCGCAAGAGGAGTTGTCGTGGTGTTCGCCGCTTTCCTGCTGCCCCCGGGGATGCTGTGCCTGGTACTGGCGTTGGGTCGCTATGAGGAGTGGCTGCTGGGGCAGTCCGCACCCATGCGGTCGGCACGGCACGCCGTGGCCAGGCACCATCTGTCCCTGGTCCTCCGCACGGACTCCCGGACGAGGCCGGGCGGCAACGAACCTGAGCACCGGTGGGACGCCGACGCCGCCTAGCCAGGTGGGAGACCACGAGGCAGGGGGTCCGGCGACCACCGGCCGGACTCCCTGCCTCCTGCCTCCTGCCCGAGCGACCCCTACGCCGGAGCCGAGGGAGCCGGGTTCGCCCCCTCGCCCGTGACGTTCTCCGAGGCCCCACCAGCCACCTTGCCCGTCACCTTGCCCTTGACCTTCGCCGAGGCCGACGCCACCGCCGACAGCGGTTTGGCGATGTCCTCCAGCGAACGGCGCTCGGCGTTCACCGCGAGGAGCGCGGCGACGATCCCCGCCGCGCACATCAGGCCGGCGCCGATCTGGAACGCGAGCACCGTGTCCCCGACCACGCCGGACGCGGTGAGGTCGGCGAAGACCAGCGGGCCGGTGATGCCACCGGCGGCGGTGCCGATGGCGTAGAAGAAGGCGATGGACATGGCCCGCGTCTCCATCGGGAAGATCTCGGAGACCGTCAGGTAGGCGCTGGAGGCGCCCGCCGAGGCGAAGAACAGGACCGCGCACCAGCAGGCCGTCAGGGTGGTCGCGGTCAGCGATCCCCGGTCGAACAGCCAGGCCGTGCCGAAGAGCAGCACCCCGGAGAGCAGATACGTCGAGGAGATCATCACCCGGCGGCCCACCGTGTCGAACAGCTTGCCGAGCAGCAGCGGGCCGAAGAAGTTTCCGACCGCGATCACGGCGAAGTAGTAGCCCGTGTTGCCGCTCGGGACGTCGAAGAACGTCGTGAGGATCGCGCCGAAGCCGAAAGTGATCGCGTTGTAGAGGAACGCCTGGCCGACGAAGAGGGAGAAGCCCAGCACACTGCGCTTGCGGTAGGTCGCGAAGACCGTGCGGGCGATCTCACCGAAGCCCACCGTTTTGCGCTGCTGGATGGTGATCTCGTTCTCGGGTTCGGGAAGCGGTTCGCCCTTCTCGGACTCGATCTTCCGCTCGATGGAGGAGACGATCTCCTCCGCCTCGCGTTCCCTGCCGTGGATCAGCAGCCAGCGTGGACTCTCGGGGACGTGCCGTCGTACGACGAGGATGACCAGGCCGAGGACCACGCCCAGGGCGAAGGTGAGCCGCCAGCCCACGTCCGGTGCCAGAATGTCGGTGTTCAGCGCGACGATCGACAGCAGCGAGCCGCCGACCGCGCCGATCCAGAAGCTGCCGTTGATGATGAGATCGACCCGGCCGCGGTAGAACGACGGGATGAGTTCGTCGATCGCGGAGTTGATGGCCGCGTACTCGCCGCCGATACCGAAGCCGGTGAGGAAGCGGAACGCGAAGAACCACCAGGTCGAGAAGGACACCGCGGTCAGCGCGGTGGCGACCAGATAGACCGCCAGGGTGATCATGAACAGCTTCTTGCGGCCGAAGCGGTCGGTCATGCGGCCCCAGAAGAGGGCGCCGACACAGGCGCCGGCGACGTACAGGGCAGCAGCGAGACCGGTGACCTGACCGGAGGTGATCGGCAGACCGCTGCCGGGCTCCGAGAGCCGGGAGGAGATGTTACCGACGACCGTGACCTCCAGGCCGTCGAGGATCCATACGGTGCCGAGACCGATCACGATCGTCCAGTGCCAGCGTGACCACGGGAGGCGGTCGAGGCGGGCAGGGATCGAACTGGTGATGGTGCGGCCGGATCCGGCCGAAGCGCTGGCGCTGGACATGGGCTCCCTCCTGGGCGAACCTCGTCGAACGAACCACCTTCGTGTGCCCTTGCCCTCGCGTTCTACGCTCCGGCGGGGATCGGAGAGGGATCGCCTCACCTGGTGGCCCTCGCCCGCCCGAGGGGGCGCGAGCAGGCCGGCGTTGTCGGCCCGGGCGGTCCCGTGCGGGAGGGTTCTGGGGGCAGTGGGGAGCAGCGGGGCGTTGTCAGTGGTGGGTGGCAGCATCGGGCGTATGACTGACACCACGGCATTCGACTGGCGGTCCTTCCTGCTCAGGTGGAGCGAGGAGTGGGCGCATCATCTGCCGAGCAGGGAGGCGCGGGGCGAGGTCGACGAGGCCGCGCGGCGGGCGGGCTGGCTGGGGTTCCCGGCCGCCTCCGAGGAGCGGATCGCGGCCATGGAGGAGCGCCTCGGCCGACGGATGCCCCCGTCGTACCGGGAGTTCCTCAAGGTCAGCGACGGGTGGCGGCACGCGGGCGGGTTCGTGTGGTTGCTGGCCGGGACCGAGGACACGCGCTGGCACAACGACGAGTCGGGACTCGCGGAAATGTTCGAGGAGTATCTGGACGAGGACGCAGGCCCCGAGGAGCGGCAGGAGGTGGACCTCTGGCGGCGCGGGCTGCAGCTCGACGTCGAGGGCGACGCCATCTACGTCCTCCTGGATCCCGAGGACGTGGACGAAGACGGTGAGTGGGCCGTGTACACCTGGGCGAGCTGGCGGGCCTCGGCGCCCGAGCGGTACGCGAACTTCCTTGAGTTCATGCAGGACATGCACCGGGAGTTCCACAGCCTGCGATCGGGCCGGAGCGACGGAGAACCGGTGTTCGCCAACGACACGACGCGAAAGCTGGACGCCCTGGTGGAGGAGGCTCGGCTGAAGGCGCTGCGCGGTGGCTGGGAGCGCGCCGTGAAGACGCTGGACGAGGCCAAGGGGTACGGCAGACCGCGGGCCGCCGGGCTGGGCGACCAGATACGCCGCCTGCTCGGGCAGACCTCCATGGTGTACTTCGACGGCCTGGTGACGGACCCGCGATACGCCTTCGAACTACTGCCACCGCTGGTAGCCGAGCACGCGGCGCACTCGTACTGGGACGACTCCACGTTGATGTTCCACCTGCGGGGCGCCGATGACGGCCTGGTGTCCCTGGCTTACGGGACGCTGGATCAGGTACGCAACGGCACGTACCGGTACTCGGCGGCCGGACCGTTCGGTGAAGCGGTCGAGCGGGCGCGGCAGCTGGCGCGGTGGGGAGACACCGACCGGGCATGGCGGACATTGACTGACGCGCTGCCCTTGTGGGAGCCGCTTGGACCGGACCACCTGGCACCGCTGGGATGGGTGGCCGACCCCTTGCTCGGGCCACTGCTGACCCCGGAGCGGGGCCGGGAGCTGCTGTCCACGCCGAGGGGCGGGCAGGCGGGTGGGGCGCCGGGGCCGACAGCGGGGCTCGACCCGGGCGGTCTGGCGTGGCTCGCGGACCCGGCCCCGGGCCACAACCGCACGTCCTACCGGTTCGTCCTGGTGGAGGGGGTGGGGCCGGAGGAGTTGCCAGGACGTCTCGCTGACGGGGACAGGGGCGAGGCCAGGGACAGGGACAGGGACAGGGACGGCACTGTGCTGAAGGAGCCCATGACCTCGTGGGAGGCGCGCCAGGGTTCGCTGCACGACAAGAGGGACTTCTCGTCCTTCGACGACAGGGCGCTCATGGCGGTCGGTCGGGCAGGCGCCGGCTGGAGTTTCGCGTTCGACGGCGATCCCGCCCCGTTCGACCGGCAGCGGTTCGTCTCCCCGGCCGGGGCCGCCAGCGAGGGCACCCGTGCGGTGGTGGTGTGGAGCGGCCTGAGGGCACAGCACGGGGAGCCGTTCTTCCACCTGTCAGTGGCACAGGACGGCATCGAGCAGTACGCGTTCACGTATGCGGGCGGAGAGATCAGGCAGAGCGGAAAGGTACCGCAGGCGCTGGATCCGAGCCGGTTCTTCGAGGCCCTGGAGGACGGGGCCGAGGCGGAACGGTCGTTGCTGGGAGCGGTGGCCGGGCAGTTCGGTGCGTCGCTGCCGCGGCACGCCATCGTGAACGGGCGACTGCACACCTTCACCACTCGTTCGTGGACCCGGCCGCCGAAGGACGGCGAGACGTATCTGGTGATCGGCATACGTTAGGGGCCCGCGCCTCCGGCGGACGGTCGACGGACGGGGCCGGGGGACCGGCAGAGGCAACGCGCGCGATCGGTCTATCGGTCTTGGGCAGTTCCGGAACCGGGTGGAGCATCGGCGCGATGCAGCCGGAGTTCACCAGCTGATTCCGGCAGCCACCGGCAGGTGGTCGCTGCCGGTGGCGGGCAGCACCCGCGAGCTCTCCGGCTTCACGCCGCGCACCAAAATCTGGTCGATCCGCGCCACCGGGAACTTCGCCGGCCAGGTGAAGCCGAAGCCGTCCCCGGCCGCTTCCTGGGCCGAGTGCAGCTGCGAGGTGATGCCGGCGAACGCGCGGTCGTCCAGGGTGCCGTTCAGGTCGCCGAGCAGCACCACCCGCTTGTTCCGCTCGGCGGCGACGGCCTCGCCCAGTGCCTGCGCGTTTCTGTCCCGCGAGTCCGTCCAGAAGCCGGCCCGGGGATTCACACGTACGGACCCCAGGTGAGCCACGTAGACCGCCAGTGGTCCGTGGTCCGTGGCCACGGTGGTACGTAGCGCCCGGTTGTAGGTCATCTTCAGGTCAGCCGGTTTGGTGTTCGCCAGCGGCCCGTAGTCCATCTTGATGTCGACCGGTTCGGTGTCCGACAGCGGCAGCTTGCTCCACAGCCCGACCGTGCCCTGGACCGTGTGGTACCGATACGTGTCCGCCAGCTCCTTCTCGTAAATGCCCCTGGCCTGCTGGGCAAGCTCCTCCAGTGCCAGCACGTCCGCACCGGAGGCGGCGAGTTCGCGGGCGGTGCCGACCGGGTCGGGGTTGTCGGCGCCGACGTTGTGGCTGGCCACGGTGAGGTCGCCGCCCGGGTGGGACTTGTCACTGAGCAGGCCGCCGAAGAGGTTCAGCCACACCGTGACCGGCAGGAGCAGCGCGGCCACCGCGGAGGCGGAGCGGCGCGCCCGCCTCCGCCCAGACGCGCCCCGAGCCCACCGCGTCGAACACACCCTCGGGGAAGCGGTCTTGGATCTCTGAGAATTCCGCAGCGGGCACCGCGATCTCCACGTCGCCGTGGGGTCGCGACTGCCTCCCTCGGAACAGGTCCAGGGCCCACCCGGCCGCGATGCACCAGGGCGCCGCGACCCCTTCCAAGCGCTCCGCGACCTGTTCCGGCCGCCATGCGTCCGCCCACCGGGCTTCCAGTTCGTCCGCGCGGAGCACAACGCCACCGGCCAGCAGGGATTCGGTCACCGGCACAACCTACTGCGGCAACCGTCGACGAGCCGGGCTCGACGGGTGAATCGGTCCGCGAACCGCTCGCGGGTTCCCCGGCAACCTGCCCGGTCAGCCCCGATCTACGGGGCGCCCTGGCCTCGCCGCGGCGTACCGTCGAGGGCATCCTCCGCATGACCGGGGCCGAGCACGGTCCCGGCGGGCTCGAAGGCGGGCTTCCGGTCAATCTGCCGGCGCTCACCGTCACGGTCGCCGAAATGCTGGACACGCTGCGCCGGGTGGCGGGCGACGCCGTCGCCGACCTGGTGACGGTCGCCCCCGACCCAGCCGTCGAGACCCTCGTCGGTTCATGGCAGGCCGGCTTCGACAACACGTAGCTGTGGTCCGTGGCGTCCCCGGTCGCCTACAGGCCGACGGGCTGCGGGCCGGCAAATCGCCTTCTCACTTGGCCTGCGGGGCCCCACCGCCGCGCCCCGCGCAATTTCCGAAACATCTCCTTCATCTGGGAAGTAATCAGCGGCAACGACTGGCTCCTACCGTCCCCGGTCATGGACACGAGGGTCTCTACGCGCCCGGCCTCCCGCCGGAACCCCAGCAAAGCCCCCACCGCGCGCGGGTCCACGCGATCTCGCGTGCGTCGTTTCTGAAGCGAGCGGATCACCCGCCCCACGGGCCCCGCTCGGTTTTCCCGCCCCGCTCCCCACCACTCACCTCCGCCTCCGATATGAGGCGCCCCCACGGCTGTCCCCAACCCGCAGCAAGGAGGCACGGTATGAGTACCGAGCCAAAACTGGCAGAAGTGACCGAGCCGGGACCGGCGCAGAAGGCAGCGTCGAGCGCCGACCAGGCCGTCAAGGAGACCCTGGAGGACTACACCCTCCGCTTCGCGCCGCGCAGTTACCGCCGCTGGACGCCGATGGTGGTGGCGACGACCGCGCTCGGCGGTATCGCCTACATGGCCGACTTCTCCATCGGCGCCGGCATCGGCCTGGCGCACGGCACCGGTAACGCGTTGATCGCGATCGCCGTCGCCGCGGTCGTCATCTTCGTCACCGGTTTCCCGCTCGCCTACTACGGCGCGCGCTACAACATCGACCTGGACCTGATCACCCGCGGTTCCGGCTTCGGCTACTACGGCTCGGTCCTCACCAGCGTCATCTTCGCCAGCTTCACGTTCATCTTCTTCGCCCTCGAAGGCTCGATCATGGCCCAGGGCCTGAAACTGGGCCTCGGACTACCGCTCTGGCTGGGCTACGCCGTCTCTACGCTGATGGTGATCCCGCTGGTCATCTACGGCATGAAGGCGCTCAGCAAGCTCCAGGTGTGGACCACCCCCGTCTGGCTGGTCCTGATGGTCGCCCCGCTCGTCTACCTCATCTCCACCGACCCCGGCACGATCGACCGCTTCCTCTCCTACGCCGGCACGGACGGCGAGGGCGGCATCAACACCGCGTCCGTGCTCCTGGGCGCGGGAGTGTGTCTGTCGCTCATCGCGCAGATCGGCGAGCAGATCGACTACCTGCGCTTCATGCCACCCAAGACCGAGGCGAACAAGCGCACCTGGTGGACCGCCGTGATCATGGCAGGCCCCGGCTGGGTGGTGCTCGGTGCGCTGAAGCAGGCCATCGGTGTCTTCCTCGCGGTCTACATCCTCGCCAAGGTCGGCGCGGACGCGGCCCCCGAGCCGATCCAGCAGTTCAAGGGCGCCTTCGACGCGATGATGCCGTCCTGGCTGGTCCTCCCGCTGGCCGTGGCTCTCGTCGTGATCAGCCAGATCAAGATCAACGTGACGAATGCCTACTCCGGGTCGCTCGCCTGGACCAACTCCTTCACCCGCGTCACCAAGCACTACCCGGGCCGCATGGTGTTCGTCCTGGTCAACCTAGGTTTCGCGCTCGCCCTGATGGAAGCCGACATGTTCAGCTTCCTCAACGACATCCTCGGCTTCTACTCGAACTGTGCCATCGCCTGGGTCGTCACCGTCGCCACCGACATCGGCGTCAACAAGTACCTGCTGAAGCTGTCCCCGCTCCAGCCCGAGTTCCGCCGCGGCATGCTCTACGCCGTCAACCCGGTAGGGGTGGTGGCCTTCGTCGCCGCGTCCGGGCTGTCCATCGCCATGTACTTCCACGCACTCGGCGACACGCTCCAGCCGTACTCCCCCGTGGCCGCGGCCGTCATCGCCTTCGTCCTCACCCCGCTGATGGCGGTCGTCACCAAGGGCAAGTACTACCTGCGCCGCACCGACGACGGCATCGAGGAGCCGCTGCTCGACACGGACGGCAACCCCAGCGCCGTCCCGTACGAGTGCCACGTGTGCCGGCAGGAGTTCGAGCGCCCTGACGTGGCCGCCTGCCAGACGCATGGCGCCGCCGTCTGCTCCCTGTGCCTGAGCACCGACAAGGTCGGCGACCACGTACTGTCGGCGGCGCCCGCTGTCTGACACCCGGCTACGCCGAGTCGGCGACGGGCTCCCGCAGGTAAATTCCCTGCGGGAGCCCGTCGTTGTGACTCCACATCGGGGCTCGGCGGCTTGCGGTTTCGCGCCGCCCGCCTGGTCGAGGCGGGTGAAGGAGCGCCCCATCATGACGAGGTCGACGCCCATCGCCGGCGACGGGGCCACCTGTCCGTCGTGCGCCAGTCCGCCGTCGGAGCGGATCGGCACGTACTCGCCGGAGCGTTCGAGGAAGGCATCCTCGGCCGCCGAGACGTCGGGCACAGCGCCGGGCTGGCCGGAAGGACCGTATGCCTTGCGTCAACGGTCGGCATGCGCGGTGGCCGGTGCGACGGCGTCGGGGCGCGGTGAGTGCGGCGGCGAGCCGGGACGTCGGCTGCTCGAAGTCCCCGGTCAGGCGGTGCGTGCCTGAGTCTTGAGACACGTTTTACGTGGCATACGCAACCGCGAGACTCGCCGCCGTTGTCTGACAATGTGTCGGGCCCGTCAGGGCCGAAAGCGAGAGATCGGGGCAGTTCGTGCGACGGCGCAAAGGCGGCATAGGGATCGCACTCGTCACAGGTGTGATGCTGGTGGGCGCGAGTGCCTGCGGCGGGGGCGGCAGTGACAAGGCGAGCGGCGGCGACGACGCGAAGGTGTCGGGAAAGCCGAGTGCGAGTTCCTCGCCGTCACCGACGAAGCCCGCGGGCCCTCCGATGCTGCTGGAGACCATCACCCCCCAGACGGGAATTACGGTAGGCGTGGCCATGCCGATCTCGGTGGTCTTCACCAACCCGGTGGCGGCCAAGGCGCGGGCCATGGTGGAGAAGCACATGAAGGTGAGCGCCTCGCAGCCGGTGGCCGGCGCCTGGCACTGGTTCGGCGACCAGCGCGCCGACTGGCGCCCGAAGACGTACTGGCCCTCCGGCACCACGGTGAAGATCGACGCCGACATGACGGGCGTCAGCAACGGCAACGGACGCTTCGGCGTGCACGGCTACACGCACACCTTCAAGATCGGTGACGACGTCCGCGCGGATGTCTCGGTGACCGGCCACACCATGAAGGTGACCCGGAACGGCGCGCCGGTGCGCACCCTGTCGATCAACGCGGGCAGCGCCCAGTATCCGACGTGGAACGGCACGATGGCCGTCATCGACAAGCAGGAGAAGGTCCACATGACCTCCTGCAGTGTCGGGATCAGCTGCGACAAGGGCAGCCCCGACTACTACGACCTGACGCTGCCGTGGGACGTCCACCTGACCCAGTCCGGCACCTACGTGCACTACTCGACCGGCGACCCCGATCCGGGCAGCGGCAGCGCCCGTGGGTCGCACGGCTGCGTCCATCTGTCCATGTCGGACGCCAAGTGGTTCTACGGCCAGGTCAAGCAGGGCGATCCCGTCACCGTCACCGGCTCGCCCCGTGCCAAGGCCTCTCCCGACAACGGCTACGCGGACTTCAACCTGGGATGGGACCAGTGGCTCGCGGGCAGCGCCTCCGGGGAGGACACCACCGCGACGCTGTGACGCACAGCGGTCGCGCCGCCGACGACCGGTCCGGTCACGGCTGTCGGCGCCGTCGCACTCACCCGCGTGCGGCGCCGGCCGGCCGTACCACGTCCACGGGAATGCCCTGCTCGCGGGCGGCGAGGACCGCGCCGGCGGTGCCGCCGCCCTTGCCGCTCGGGCCCTCCCCGTTCCAGACGGCGACAAGACGCTCGGCACGCTTCAGGAGAACGGCGTCGGCCGCCTCGAAGGCTTCCCGGCCGCCGGACTCGTAGGGGCAGCACACCGCTTCGTCGGCTGCGTCGGCCAAGCGGTCGAACAGCGACGCGTGATCGGTGTGGACATGGCGCCGACGGCAGTCCCGGGAGGGGACGACGGCGACCATGCGCCCGCCGGCGGCGAGGACGGCTTCTGCGAACCGCTGCGGTCCGTGCTGTTCTCGGTCGCCTACCGGATTCTGGGCAGCGTGGGCGAGGCTGAGGACTCCGTGCAGGAGACCGGGCCGCGCTTCGACAGTTCGGCGACCCGGCCCACGTCGACCAAAGGCCTTTCTGTCCGCCACCGTGACGCGGATCTCGATCGACGTGCTGCGCTCCGCACGGGTGAGGCGGGAGGAGTACGTCGGGCCGTGGTTTCCCGAGCCGCTGACCACCGATCCCTCTCAGAATGCGGCGCGCTCGGCGGAACTGGCCTACGCGGCTCGCCGGCCGACGAGATGACCCCTCGGCGGCCGGAGTCAGTGCTCAGGAGCGGTCCGTCCCGTCCTTGACGGGCGTGAGGCGTCGGTGAGGTCGGCCCCGGTCGCGGCGTCACGCTGGGAGTGAGTGGTGCCACGCCAGTCCAGGCACATGACGGTCGCGTCATCCTGCAGGTGGCCCTGGTTGGCGTCGACGATCGCCGCGACGAGGGCGCGAGAGGCCTCACGGGGATGCAGCGCGCGGGTGCGCACGATCAGGTCGGCCAGATCGACGCTGCCCGCGTTGCGCTCCAGCATGCCGTCGGTCAGCATCACCAGGCGGTCGCCCGGCCGCAGGTCCAGCGACTGGACCTGGTAGGTGTGCGGGGCGGGGAAGCCGAACGGCGTGTCGATCTTCGGAGTTATTTCCTGAACCTTGCCGTCCCTCATCCGCAACGGCCAGGGGTGGCCGGCGTTGATGAATTCGGTCGTGCCGTCGAACAGGCTGATCCGCAGGAGCTGGCCGGTGACGTAGCCCTGCCGGCCGTGTTCGCGCACGGCCTGGTCGGCCTGGCGGGCCTGTTCGGCGAGGTCCTCGCCGGCTCGCCGCGCCCGTCGCAGAGCGCCCACCAGGAGGGTGGCCAGCAGCGCGGCCTGGACGTCATGCCCCATGGCGTCGGTGACGGAGAGCTGGACGGTGTCCCGGTCGATCACGTAGTCGAAGGTGTCACCGCCGACGTGGTCGGCCGGCTCCAGTGACCCGGCTACAGCGAACTGTGCGGCCTCGCACGCGAGCGACGCGGGCAGCAGTCGGTGCTGGATCTCCGCGGCCAGGCTCAGCGGGATGGTACGGCGGCCCCACTGGTACACATCGGTGAAGGACCGGTTCGCGATGACGATGTACGCCAGAGCGTGCGCGGTCTCGCCGATCTCCCGCATCACCTCCGCGTCCGGCGCCGAGGGCAGGAACAGTTCGAGGAGCCCGATGGCGTCCCCGCGGTTGGTCACCGGAGCGACGATCCGCACCAGCGCGCCCTCGCCCTTGTCCTCCACGCTCAGCCGCTGGGTGCGGATCACGTCGTCGTACAGGCTGCCCCGCAGCATGATCCGCCGGGCGGGTTCGTCCGTGTCGACGCTGCCCGCGGCCCCCAGCCGTACGACTGAGCTGCCGGTGAAGTCGGTGATGAGGAACGACACCGACGCGGCCCCGAGGTGCTCCTTGAGAACGCGGGCGACCACATCGAGCGACTCCACGGGCGCCGCGGCCTCCGCCGCCTCCAGCGTCCCCGCCAATGTCATGCCTCGACGGCCTACGCCCCTGGGCGGACGAGAGGCCCGCCCGCCGTCAGGCCCTTGTGCGGTCACAACGACTCCTCATCCTCGATGATGCTCGGGACCCACCCCACCCCGGATGCCCGAAAGACCTGTGCCTGACCCGGTGCCGAACAGGTCACATTCCACCACGGCCCCCGGAAGCCGCCCCGGGTGCCGCGTCTCGGCATGCCACGCACGCGCTCATGTCGCTGCCAGGAGGATGGCGGTGTAGTGCGAGGTGAAGGCCGCGATGGTCAGGGCGTGGAAGACCTCGTGGAAGCCGAACCAGGCCGGTGAGGGGTCGGGGCGCTTGAGTCCGTAGACGACGGCGCCCGCGGTGTAGAGGAGACCGCCGGCGATGACGAGCACGACGACCGCGGTGCCGCCGGCGTGCGCGAAGTCGGGCAGGTAGAAGACGGCCACCCACCCCAGGACGATGTAGCACGGGGTGTACAGCCAGCGGGGAGCCCCGATCCACAGGATGCGGAAGGCGATGCCGGCCAGGGCGCCCGCCCACACCACGGCCAGCAACACCGGTTGCCGACGCGCGGGGAGCAGGAGAACCGCCAGCGGGGTGTAGGTGCCGGCGATGATCAGGAAGATGTTCGCGTGGTCCAGGCGCCGCAGGACCGCTTCCCCGCGCGGACCCCACGTTCCGCGGTGGTAGACCGCGCTGGTGCCGAACAGCAGGCAGGACGACAGCGCGTACACCGAGCAGGCCGCCGCTGCCGCGGCCGAGCGCGATATGGCGACCAGGACGAGGCCGCCGATCAGCGAGAGCGGGAACACACCGGCGTGGAGCCAGCCGCGCATTCTCGGCTTCAGTGCGGCGGCCGCGCGCTCCGCACCGCCTCTGTGGCCGACGGCCGGCTGTCCGTCAGCTGGCAGGCGGGGTGCGCCGGGAGGCGTGTCGACCGCCCGGGAGCGCGGGGCGTCGGGCGTGGGACCGGGGCCGGACTGGGACTTCCCTCCGGGTGCCGGCTGAATGTTGTCGGCGATCATGCACTCGTGTTCTTGAAAATCGGTCAGAGACTGACCGTGTGGCGGGATGTGGCGCGGCGGTGCTCGGCGTTGATGCGCTGGGCTTCCTCCAATTGATCTTCGAGGATGATGATGCGACAGGCGGCCTCGACAGGGGTTCCCTGATCTACGAGTTCGCGGGCCCGGGCGGCGATCCGCAGCTGGTAGCGGGAGTAGCGGCGGTGCCCTCCTGAGGAGCGCAGCGGGGTGATGAGGCGGGCTTCGCCGATGGCGCGGAGGAAGCCCTGCGTGGTGCCGAGCATCTCGGCGGCCCGGCCCATGGTGTAGGCGGGGTAGTCATCGTCGTCGAGCCGGTCGTAGGAATCCTCTACTGTCACTGACACCTCTCCGTCGAACGCGTGGCGGGGCCCTGACACCGGTAGGCGCCACGGCCCGAGAAAACCGCTTCACCGCCGGGCACTACAACCGCGCTACCGCCGCCCGGCAGCTCGTGTCTGCGAGTACCCTCTGCCCCTCCGGCGGACAGGAGAAACCTTAACTAGGCCACCATCCGATGTCTAATCTTGTCACCATAGATTTCCTGTGTGGGCGACTGAATAATCATCGGTGTTCGCCACCGCCTCGCACCCTCGAGCCGAGCCCGCCCTCCAGTGCCCTAGGACGGCGACAGGGGGATGCGGGCCGTGATGCGCTTGCCGACCGGCTCCTGCTCGATGAAGAGCGACTCGGCGACGGCCTTGACGATCTCCAGGCCGTGCTGGCCGACCCTGCCGGGGTCGGTGGACCGGGCCGCGGGAACCGTGGGCTCGCTGTCCCACACGACGACGTCCACGGCGCGCGCGTTGACGCGCAGCTCCAGGAGGACGGGGCCGGGGGCGTACTTGCGGGCGTTGGTCACCAGCTCGCTCACCACCAACTGGACGAGGTCCCGCGCGCGTGCGGGCACGGACAGCTGATGGTCGGCGTGGGCCTGGTCGAGGAAGGCGACGGCATGGTGACGGGCGTCGGCGATACAGCCGTCGTCCCCGCCCAGGGCGTAGCCGGCACGCATCAGGTACACATTCGGCGTCGTACAGCCGTCACCGTCGGCATGGGATTCCACCTGTTCGCCCTCACTCCCCCCGTTCACGTGCGCCGGTACCCGCACCTGCGCCATACATGCCACCACACGTGTCCCCGATGCGCAGGCCCACCCCCCAGGACGAGCGGGAGCGGGTCGCCGCGCGCCGTATCGGGAGGAAGGGTGACTGTCGTCCGACACGGGCTGATGGAGATGACGTCTAGCGGGCCGTCGTGGGTCATCGCTGCCGGTCGGGTCTCTTTTCGGCAGGTCGGCGTCGGTTGCCGTGCCAGTCCAGTATCAGGACCGTGGCGTCGTCCTGGAGGCTGCCGTGGCAGACCTTGAGGACTGCGGCCGTCAGGCTCCGGACAGCTTCTCGCGGGTGCAGCGCGCGGGTGTCCAGAATGACCGAGGCCAGGTCGACGGCAGCCGCACCGCGTTCCTGCATTCCGTCGGTGAGCAGGATCAGACGGTCTCCGGGGAGCAGTTGGAGTTCCTGCAGGCGGTAGGTGGTCGGGGCCGTCACGCCGAAGGGCAGATTGACGGCGAGCTCGACCTCTTCGACGATGCCGTCCCGCAGCCTCAGCGGCCGAGGATGGCCGGCGTTGACCAGTTCGCACAGGCCTGTTTCGAGGTCCACGCACAGCAACTGCCCGGTGGCCAGACCGTGGTTGTGGCTGAGCAGGGCCTCGTGGGCGTGGCGGGCCTGCTTGAGTGCGTCGCATCCGCTGCGGCGCGCCTGGCGCAGTGCCCCGACCAGCAGGGTGGCCAGCAGCGCGGAGTCCGTGTCGTGCCCCATGGCGTCGGTGATGGACAGGTGGAGGGTGCCGTGGTCGAGGGTGTAGTCGTAGGTGTCGCCGCCGATGTCGTCGGCCGGGACCAGTCCGGCGGCGAGGGTGAACTGGTCGGCCTCGCAACAGGAGGACGAGGGAAGCAGTTGATGCTGGATCTCCGCCGCCAGGCTGGTCACGGTGGTCCGCCGGCCCAGGTGGTACAGGTCGGTGAACCGGCGGTCCGTGACGATGATGTACGCCAGCGCGTGTGCCGCCTCGCGGACCTGCCGCCGCACGGTGTCGTCGGCGGTCTGCAGGGTCACCTCCAGGACGCCGATGCAGTCGCCACGGTTGGTGACCGGCGTGATGACGCGTTCTCCGCCCTCGTCGTCCGGTTCCACATGCTGGCGCTGGCTCTGCAGAACACCGTCGTAGACGCTGCCTTGCAGGTCGATCGGCTCGGCGTTGTCGGCCGCCTCGCTGTCGGTCGCGGCGAGGCGTACCAGCCGCTGGCCGATCAGGTCGACGAACAGGAAGGACACCTGCTCGGCACCGAACCGCTTCCGCAGGTCGTGTGCCACCACATCGACGGACTCACTGGGCGGCGCCGCTTCCGCAGCGGCCAGCAACTCGCCCAGTTCCAGATCTCCACCCTCCACGACAACCTCCTATCGGCTGCCGCAACTTCTTCCCCAACTATGCGCATCCTCACCTGACCCGGCGATTTTGCCTGGCCAGAGGCGGGCCCTCGGCGTGGACGCCGTCATCGGCACGAGGTGGTCACTACGCGCAGGGGGCTTCCGCGACGGCCCGGAGCGGATTCGCGCGGCGAGTGACCGCAGGCTCAGGAGACGGGGCCGGTGGGCGGCCAGAGCCCTGTCGAATCCGGGTACGCGCTCGTCCTCTCGCGGAGGACATCGTCCCCGCCCCGGGGCGAACGACCCACTCGGCCGTATGCAGCAGCGGCCCGGGCGGCCGGATGCCGTGCGGCCGATGCTGGGCGTGCCGTGCTCCGCCCTCCCAGCCCGCCCGAGGAGTTCCTGTGCCGCTGCCCTCTCTCCCCCGCCTGCGTCTGCCGGTCGGCGCCGCGCTGGCCTGCGCCTGTCTCGCAGCCCTGGTGTACGCGCCTGCCGAGGCCGACACGTCAGGCTCCACCACGGACCGCGCACTGCGGAGTCAGCTCGAAGAACTGGTGCACGCTCCAGGTGGCCCGCCGGGCGTCATCACCGTGCTCCAGCGAGGGAACTCACGCCGGGTCATCCGGGCCGGAGTCGCCGACCTCGACACCGGCAGGCCGATCGAACCGACCGACCACATGCGTATCGCCAGTACGGCGAAGGCGTTCAGCGGCGCCGTGGCACTACGGCTCGTGGACCGGGGCGCGCTCCGGCTCGAAGACACCATCGGCCGACGGCTGCCCGCATTGCCCCGGGCCTGGCACGCGGTGACTCTGCGCCAGCTTCTGACCCACACCAGCGGCCTGCCCGACTTCAGCCGGAGTGAGGAGTTCCTCAGCATCCTCAGGGCCGATCCGCACCATCACTTCGACTCCCGGCGGCTGCTCGACTTCGTGGCCGGCGAGCCACTGCTGTTCCCTCCCGGTTCGCGGTACCAGTACTCCAACTCCGACAACATCGCCGTGGCCCTGATGGCCGAGGCGGCGACCGGGAAACGCTACGAGGAGCTGCTGCGGTGGTTGGTCTACCGTCCGCTCGGGCTGCGCGACACGAGCCTTCCGCAGGGTTTCGAGATGCCGGAACCGTACATGCACGGCTACGACGTCCCGGTCCAGCCGCCGGCCGCGCCGGAGGACGTCAGTGAGCTGATCGGCGCCTCCGGGGTGTGGGCGTCGGGCGGCGTCATCTCCACTCCGAGGGACATGACCAGGTTCATCCGCGGTTACGCGGGCGGCGCGCTGATCTCCCGGGCGACCCTGCGCGAGCAGCGGCGCTGGGTCGACGGCGCCTCCGAACCGGCGGGCCCGGGTACGAACGAGGCAGGGGCGGCGATCTTCCGCTACACCACGAGATGCGGAGTGGTGCTCGGCCACACCGGGAACACACCCGGGTACACCCAGCTGATCGCCGCGACACCGGACGGAGAACGGTCGCTGACGTTCTCGCTCACCACCCAGGTGAACGAGGCGACGAAGCCACAACTGCTGGAGCGGCTGCGCGAGATCGAGGAGAACTTCGTGTGCGCACTGCTCCGGCACTGACACCGGCCGAGCCCTCCCGGTCGCCCGTCGACCGTACGCACGGTGCCGCCCACCGACCCCTGCGACACCAGGAGACCGTGTCCCCGGCAAGCGACACACCAGGGACAGGTCGTCGCCGTCAGATGGCCGACCGAAGCAGCCGACGTCCAGGACGCGCGCGGGTCACCCGGCGTCCAGGGCCTCCCGCAGCGCCTTCGCGGAGGTGGCCGGGTCATAGCCCTCGGGAACACCTTCGACAAGGATGATGTCGCCCTGGATGTGCCGCGAGCGCAACGGGGCGATGTCCTGGTACGCGGGCGAGTCCCACCAGGCCCGCGCCTCGACGATGCCGGGGAAGCCGATCATCACGACGCTTCCGGGCCAGCTGCCCTCTTTCACCTCGTGCTGCGTGACGTGCACGAGGAAGCGGCCGCCGTACGGCTCGAAGGTGGCGGGGATACGTTCCATGTACTCGGCGATCTCCGGGTGTGGGGCTTGGCGTAGGCGGGCACGATGTCCTTCCGGCAGACCGAACTCTCCAGGTCGAAAGCATGGCATGGACCCGCCGAACTGGGGAGGCGGGCGGGCTCTGCGGGACCTCGGGCGAACGCTCACGGATCGTCAGGTCCGGGGCGGAAGGAGAGGCCCCAGTGGGACGAGGTCGAGATGGAGGTCCTCCAGCACGTAGCCGTGCTGGGCGCACAGCTCGGTGTCGCCGAAGAGGGGCCGACGTAGACGTCGGCCCCTCTCAACAGCTACAGCACCTCTGAAGATCTCCGCGGCTGGGAATCAGTGCTTCAGCGTGTCCTTGGCCTTCTGAACGGTCTGCTTCGCGTCGCCAGCCATCTGCTCGCGGGCGCCCTTCGCCGCCAGGCTTTCGTTGCCGACAGCCTCACCGGTGGTTTCCTTCATCCTGCCCTTGGTCTTCTTGGCCACGTTCCTGACCTTCTTGCCTGCCGCCATCACTTTCACCTCCCACACCACTGAGCTTCTCTGCCCCGTACCCACGGCTGGGCCACTCAAGCGGACTATCTTCCCAAAAGGGGAATTACTCACCTGTCGGGCGCCTGAAGGAAGCGGACCGAGGGAAGCGCACCGAAGCGTTCGGTCCCGCCACGGCGTAGGACACGGTGCCGGTGATCGCGAGGACCAGGGCCGTACAGGTGCCCGTTGTCGAGCCGGGTGGCAGCAGCATCCAGGTCGCCACCCGCATGGGCTCGCTCGTCGGGAGCGGGGCGAAGAACGCGAAGGAGAGCCAGGCGAAGGGCAGGGTCCATGCGTACTGGCCCCCCGAGAGCGTCGCGCCCAGAGCGGCCAGTCCCATCAGGCCCGCGCTGTCCCGGACGACGAACGAGGTGGTGGCCAGGGGCTGGCCCGATGTCCGCACTGTCAGCAACGCCGCCGCGACGACCGCGCCGGCGAGCAGCACGTGCGCCGCTCTGCGCGGCACCCAGCGGATGGAGGCCGTCCGGTCCAGCGCGAGGTCCTGCCCGCTGAGCCCGATCGAGGCCGCCATCACCCCCGTGGCCAGGACGAGGACCGGCATTCGCGGATCACCGGGCGCCTCACCTCCGTCCCGGGCGAGCGCCCATACCGCTACCGTGCTGATCACCATCACGGCGAGCGACGCGGGCACCTGCCGCGAGCGTGCGTACAGCGTCAGCCATCTCACCCGGACGCACCGCCGGACAGCACGTCGAACGGGTCGCCCTCGCAGGAGAGTGCGGCGGCGCGCATCGCGTTGATCCGCGACAGCTGCTCCGCGCGCGGAAGCGACATGAGTTCTTCCCACACCGGGCGGCCCTCGGTGTCGACCTTGCCGCGCATGCCGGCCGGTGTGCCGGCAAACGGTTTGAAGTCGCCGAGGACCCAGCCCGCCGCGACGGCCTGCGCGTACTCGTCTCCCCCGAAGCCGCTCCAGCCGACGGGGGTGCACCCAGGCACCATGCCTTTGGCGATCAGGGCCCTGGTCAGCTCGTCGCCCTTCGAGGTGGCGACGATGTCGTCGTCGAAGTCGAGGAGCAAGGTCTCGCTGGACCACTGCGGCGTGGAGCCGTTCGGCAGTAGAGCGGTGTTCTCACGGATCGCGACCGGCGCCCGGCCGCCAAGGGCACCGTGCAGCAGGCGCAGTGCCTCCTTGCCGGGGCCCGCGAGACCGGCGAGCCGGTCCTGGTGCGTCTTCGTCACGCACACCGGGCCGTCGCACACCATCTCCGCGGCGGCCTTGTCGACGACGTAGATCCGGTGCGGATCGGAAGGGAGGACGAGCAGGGCGATCACCGCGCCCGCCAGTACGGGCGTCAGGGCGGTCAGCCTGGCGCGCCAGGTCGCGGCGACGAGCAGCGCGAAGCCGGTCCCGGCCATGCCGAGCAGCCAGATCGTCTGCCCGACGTGGACGGACGCGGAGAGCGTGACGAGCACATTGCGCACCTCCTCCACCGCAGGTGACAGCAGCGACACCCGGTTCGGCTCCGTGCTGGAGATCCCCGGCCCCGTAATCGTCTCCGTCCGGCCCAAAGACATGTGCATGAGGGCCGTGAACACGAAGGCGGTCATGGCCAGCGCGGGCGGAGTGAGCACCGAGGGCAGAGCCCTCCCGGCCCCCATGCCCAGCACGGCCCCCGCCACGAGGAAAAGCGCCCCCACTATCGAGATCGGCAGCCACCCGAGGTGCGTGTACTCGGTGTTGGGGAGCACCTGGACCGCGCCCACGAGGACGAGGAGCGCGAAGGCCGAGGCCAGCGTGATCGCCGTCGTGCCCGCCGACGTGGCCGCCCGATGCCAGGCGGGCCGCGGCGTGCTTGTCAGCAGCTCGGACATCTTCGAGCGGTGGTCGCGCAGGCCCTGCAGCGCTCCGAGCCCCACGGCGACCGGCCACAAGTAGAACAGCATGCTGCGGGTCACCAGAGCCATGGACGTCCACTGAGCCGTCCACGCCGTGGTGCCCCACGACCAGTCGCCGTTCAGCAGGTACAGGAACGCCAGTGCCGTCGTCAGGACGAGAGCGCCGGCCCACGGGGCGACGGAGCGTTTCAGCTCGATGCGCAGGACACCGGTGTTCACCAGGTACCCCCTGTCCGGCCGGGGCTCTGCAGCAGCGCCGAGTAGCCGCGTTCCAGCGGGCTGTCCCCCACGTCCTTCGGGCCGCCCGCCGCCGCCAGCTCGTCCGGAGAGCCCTGGAAGACCAGGCGTCCCTCGGCGAAGAGCACCACGTCGGTGCAGGCGATGGCGACGTCCTCGACCAGATGCGTCGAGACGAGCACGCAGGTGTCCGTACCCAACTCCTTCAGCAGTTCGCGGAACCGCAGCCGCTGCGCCGGGTCCAGGCCGACCGTCGGCTCGTCCAGCAGCAGGATCGTCGGGTCGTTGACGATGGCCTGGGCGATCCCGACCCGGCGCACCATGCCGCCCGACAGGGCTTTCATCTTCTCGTCGGCGCGGTCCGCCAGCCCCACCCTCTCGACGGCCCGCTGCACCGCCCCGGGGATCTCCGCCTTCGGCACCTCCTTGAGCCACGCCATGTACTCGACGAACTCGCGCACCGTGAACCGCTTGTAGTAGCCGAACTCCTGCGGCAGGTAACCGATCCGGCGCCGCAGCGCACGGTGCCCGCCCCCGCCGCCCACGGACTCGCCGAGCATCTCGAGGGTGCCCTCGGTGGGGCGCAGCACAGTGGCCAGAGCACGGATGAGGGTGGTCTTGCCCGCCCCGTTGGGGCCGAGGAGACCGTGTACGCCGGTACCCAGCGACAGGTCCAGGCCGTCGACGGCCATCCGTTTCCCGCCGACCCTGACCTTCAGCCCGGTGGCCTGGATCTCCCAGGCGTAGGCCGTCGGCGCGATGTCGGCCGCGCTCACCGCGGACGTCATGTCATGTTCCTTTCCGATGTTCATCGATGGGCTCCCAGCACGGAGTACGCACCCCTGCGGGCGATCACGACACCGCTGCCGAGAGCGAGAATCAGCGCCCACGCGGGCAGACCGCCGGCCTGCAGGGCGAAGGTCGTACGGCTGGTGGCGAGGGTCGGCGCCACGACCACGGCGGCCCACACGGCGCCCAGTACGACGGCGGCGCGGGTCACCCCGACGACACCGCCGAACGCCAGCGTCGCCGCCGTGAACGCCAGACAGGGCAGCAGCCACTGAGCCACCATCACCCCCGTCATCCATCCGCCCACCAGCAGGGCGGGGACGACCACACCGAGCACGGAGGCGGTGCGCCGCAGCACCAGGTAGAGCCCTGCCCTGGGCACCGAGGCCGTCAGTTCGTACGCCGGGTCAAGACCGCGCGACCAGGACGCCGCGACACCGAGCACGGGCAGAACCGGTGCGAACAGCAGCACCAGCGACACGTCCCCGGTACCGGTGCCGACCCTGTCGAGCAGCAGGGCCAGCAGTGTCACGGCCACGACCATGGCCAGCCACGGCACCATGGTGGGCGTCATCCACCTCGCCAGCCGTGCCGACCAGTGCCGTCCGCGCGGCATCGTGGGAGTGACCGCCAACCGGTGCTCCAGGTCTGACCACACGGTGTCGACCAGCGACGCCACGGCGGGCACCTCGGCATCGACAGCGGCCGACAGCCGGTCACGGCACACCCGGCACGTTTCCAGATGCGCCTCCACGGCCCACACCTCGTCGGCGGCGAGGTCCGTGCCGCCACGCGCGTAACCCTCGATGATCCGCATCGACGCATGTTCCCCACTCACGCCAGTGCCCTCCGCATCGCGATCCGGGCCCGGCGCGCACGGGTCTTGACCGTGCCCTCGGGCAGCCCGAGCAGGACCGCGGTCTCGCGGACGGACAGCCCGTCGAGCACCATGGCCTGCAATATCTGTCTCAACTCCGGTGCCAGGCATCGCAGCGCGTCCCCGACATCACCGCCGACGGCTCCCGCGAGCGCCTCCTCCTCGGCGGCGGGCGCCGCGTCGGGGACGGCGGCGGCCCGCGGTGGCTCCGCGTGGTGGGCTCGTCGCCGGAACGCGTCGACCAGACGGCGCGCCGCGATCGTCCACAGCCAACCGGTGGCCGTCCCTCCGACGGCGGCCCCGGCGAACGCATCCGCCGCACGCCACACCGCCAGATACGTCTCCTGCATGACCTCCGCGACGATCTGCTCGTCCCCGCACCGGCGGCGCAACCGCACCGCCATCCACGGCGACGTACGCCGGTACAACTCCTCGAACGCGGCACGGTCGCCCTTCGCCACCAGCCGGACGAGACGCTCCTCGTCCAACTGGTGCGGCGCTGCCCTCATTGATCTCACGCCCGCTAGACGCCCGGGCCGGGCGACAGGTTTTCCTCCCAACGTGATCTCCGTCACACAGACGGGGCCCCGTGGGCTCTCTCCACCGCCACTACCCGCGCTGCCCGTAACGCCGCCACTCGCGTCCGTTGTCGCGAGAGATCCACAGCCCTTCGCCCTTCACCAGGTCGTACGTCGACGTCGTCGCGTCGGCGATGCCGTAGAGGGTGGTGCCGCCGACGGTGAACGACGTGAAGTTCACCGGTGTCCTCAGTTCGCGGAAGGCGCTGTTGGTGCGGTCGGCGGCGAGCCAGTAACGGCCGCCTTCCTCGCCGACGAGCAGCCGACCGTCCGCGAGCAGTCGCAGGACCAGCGCGTCCGGGCCACGCTTCAAATCCCTCCAGGCGATTCCGCCGGCGAGGACCTTCCGCCAGTGCCTGCCACCGTCCGTCGTCACCAACAGGCCCCGCACGCCCTCGCCCTGAACGAGGGACAGCGCCGCGATGCCACCCCGCGCGGCAAGGACACCTCCCAGGTAAGGCCTGGGGACGGCCGTGGAGCCGACAGTGCGACCGTCGCGCTGCCATACGACGCGATTCGGGTCGTCGGTCAACGGCTGGTCCAGGCTCCAGACCGTGCCCCGCTCGTCGACGGCGAGGCGGACGGCGCTGTCGGGTACACCGGCCGGGGGCGCCACGGTGCGCGTGGCGGGGCGGTAGATGAGCGTCGGCTCCGGTTCGGCGAGCAGAACATCGCCGGGGCGGGCGTGCAGCGGGGTCCCGGTGATGACTGCCTTGTGCCGCCTGCCACGTACGTCGAGACTCCACGCTCCCTCCGCCCCGTCCGCCTGCGGCACCCGCACGAAGCCCCCGCCCGCTCCCTTGAACGCGGGCGGCGCCGCCTCCGCGTCCCCGTGCTCCGCGTGTTCGGCGACCGTGCGGCCGTCGGGGCCGACGATGCGCCAGGCGGTGGCGGCCGGCCCCTCGTCGTCCTCGACGTTGCCGGCCTCGTACGCCAGAAGCAGCGAGCCGTCGTCCGCGCGGCTCACACCGAGAGGCGCGCCGGCCATCTCGATCACCTCGGCGGGGCGCGGGTGAGGATCTTCGATGACGCGCTTGTACTTCGCCTCCCGGTCCTCGGGCTTTCCCCCGCCGGAGCCACCGTGACCGCAGGCGGTCAGCGCCAACGCCGCACTCGCCAAGAGCCCGACGGTCCGTCTGCCGCGTTTCCTCAGCCACACCATGGCCGCATCCTCACACGCGGCGACGGCCTTCTTGGCGAGAGCAGAGGAGGAGAGGGGAGAGGAGGAGAGGAGGAGAGTCTGATCATCGGACACGGCCGGTCCGAGCACGAGCGCGCCATGCATGCCCTGCCCGACGGCCCCGCGCAGGCGTTCTGTTCACCGACGGCAGCGCCAGACCGCGGGCGAGCACGGTACATCGGCCGTCGTCTACGACCGAGTCCGCCGAGTCCGCGGGACGGACAAGCCTGCTCGGTTCAGAGCGCGGCGAAGAGGTCGTCCAACGGGGCGGGCACCTGGTCGGGGCCGAGGGCTTCGACCAGAAGGCGGCCGTAGCGGATCTTGCGGCCCTTCTTCGTGCCGATGAAGCGCCGCAGTTGCTGGTGTCGCGGCCGGCCTTGTTGGGCGGGCTGCTGCAAGAAGGTCTGCCAAGGCCGCAGTTCGTCCTCTGCCTGGACGATTTCCTCCACCCGCGCCGGGCCCAGCGCCCGGATGAGTTCGTCCTCCAGGTCCGCCGCGCAGACGAAGACGTTCGGGTGCGGGGCCGACGCCGAACCTATCCCTCGGTCGAAGAAGGGCTTCTCGCGCTCGTCGCACAGACCGACCAGGCGCAGGCCCAGACCGGCCGGACCGAGGAGCGCCGCGTAGCGGCCGACGCTCATCGCCCCGCCCATCGACATCACGCACACCCCCTCGGCCGCCAAGGCCCGGCTCCGTCCCGTGGCCAGCGCCTCGACGGCCGCGAGGTCGCTCAGCCCCTCCAGCAGCACCGCCGTACGCACCCCGAGCCGCTCCGCCAGCTCTTTCGCCGGACCGCCGGAGCCACCCCGCGCCCAGCCCGCGACCTCGTCCCGGAACACACCCATGTCGCCCATGCCGGGGAGTCTGCTACCTCCGCCGATGGCTGCGCACGTGATATTCCGCTGCTCGACCGCGCGCAACCACGTTGTACGGGCGAACACCGCCCAATGCGCTTCCTCCGGCCGGAGGCCTTGGAGCGCTTCAGGTCAGGTCCAGATCGCTGTACACCAGATGGTGGTCCGAGTACGCAGTGGGTTGCACCCGTTGCCTGAGCGGGGCGATGCCTCGCAGGAAGATGTAGTCGAACTTGCTGTTCCAGTCGGTGGTCGGTTCGCAGGTGGCAGCGGGCGAGGGGTGACACTTGGGGTCAGCGTCCACTGCCAGCGCCCACATCCGGGTGAGTTCGGGAGCGTCCGCCACCGCGTTGAAGTCGCCGAGAACGATCGCACGCTTGTGCCGGGCAACCTCTGCGGCAAGTACCCGCGTCTGGCCCGCCCGGACCGCTTCCTGGCGTCGTTGCGCGAGGTGCGTGTCGAAGACCCGGACGCGCTGGCCGCCCACCATGGTGGTGACGGCCAGGTAGCCACGGTCCTCGGATCCTCCGTCGGGATATTCGACTTTGACGCGATCGGTCATCGGTGCCGCGGAGAGGATCGCCTGACCGAAGCCTCCCGGATTCCACGGCACTCCCCTGCAGCGGCCCCAACTCTTGAGAACCGAGCCGTACTCGACGTGGTAGACGAGCCCGTGCAGATTCTCCAGATACTCCCGGATCCCCTCGACGTCACGCACGCACGCCTCCTGCAGACCGATGACCTGGGGCGCGTACCTGGCGATCTCCGCTGCCCGGTCGACGTTGCTTTCCTTGCAGGGGTTGCAGATGTTCCACGTCATGACCCGGTTCGGTACCACGTCCCTGACGGCTTCGACGGGCAGTGACCTTCCGGGGCGTTCATCGCCCGGTGCTCTGGACCCGACGAGCACCACGCAGCCCACGATCAGTACGCCCGTGAACAACCGCGCGCCCCTTCCGAGCATCATCGTCTCCTCAATGTGGATGCACGGCATCCGCCGTCTCCCCGCACGAGATTAGGCGACGAGATTGTGAACGACTTGCCGTCACACCCCTCACGGCCACCGATCTCCGTACGGTGCAAGCTCGTTGCACCTGCTCAGGGGCGCTGGCGGGCCGTGGATCCGCGCGCCGTATGTGCCGGTGAATGTCGCCAAACCGACTGAGGTTCGGCGGCCCGCACGGCGACTATTACAACGACATCGGCAGCGTCGCCGCCGGCGCCCGCGCCACCACCCTCGCTTTGCGCTCCGGCTCCCGGGTCGACCAGATGAGCGTGACCCTGGAGAACGGGACCACACTCGCCCACGGCGGAACGGGCGGCACCGCGTCCTCATTGACGCTGGCCGGCGGCGAGTACGCGACGGCGTACCTGTGCCAGGGCGTCAAGGACCTAGCCACACACGGATCTTCTACGGGTGGCAGATCGCCGGATTCCACGGGCGCGCCGGTGACGAGGTCGAGACGATCGGCTTCGTCTCACCCAGCGCTGAGCGGCCGACGCGGGCGTGGGCTGTGCGCACAGTTTCCGATGACGGACGAGACGATTCGCGCGCACATGGCCACGCCTTGCTTGTCCACCGGTTCACCGAACGGCGTTCGGGACATCCGGCTCTTGTCCGGCCCGGATTCCGCAGAGACTCAGCGGAACCGGACCGAGACCGGGAACCGGGAACCGGGGAATGGATCGGTCTCCCCTCTGTTCCACAGGGCGATCCATCCCCAGGTGTCTCGGTCAGGCGTAAGGGTCGAACGTGATGTCGCTCGGCTTGGCCTTGTTGAGGTGGTCGGCGAACTTGGAGTCCTGCAGTGGGAAGTTCGCGCTTCCCCAGTCGGAGGCGTTCAGGGTGTCGCGCAGGTTGGACGCCAGGTTGTCCCAGGTGAGCAGGTTCTCCTGGTGCCAGGCGCCGGTGTCGTTCTCCGCGGTCTCGCCCCACTCGGCGAAGCGGAAGGCGTGGGTGCTCGCGCCGTCCTTGTGGTAGACGATCTCGACGCGCTGGCTGCTCATCGGCACGTCGGCGATCGGGTGGGTGCTGAAGCCACCGTGCCGGGAGGCCGACAGGTAGGACGGCGTGTCCGCGCCCTGCCGGGCCCAGACGACGACGCACTCCCAGTCGTGCCGGTGCCCTATGCCCGGCGATGCCTCGTCCTTCTCGAAGTAGCTGGCGTAGATGATTCCGCACCAGCCGTTGTTGCACTTGGCCCGCGAGTAGGTGTTGGCGTGCCCGAGGTGGTTGTCGCGGCACTCGCCGGTGATCGGGCCGGTCGGCTTGAGACCGCCGTTGAGGTTGCCGTCCGGGTCGATGGCGGCGGCCGGGTAGCAGCTGTCCGTGTCGTAGTCGTACAGGGGCTCGAAGTATTTCTGGAAGGTGGTCGCGTTCTCGGGCAGGTTCTGCAGGACACCTGCGGAGGCGCTGAAGGGCAGGGCGACGGTCAGGACGACAGCGCTGCCGGCGACGGCGGCAACTCTGGCGATGCGGAAGGTTCTTCCACTGCGGGCGGCTCGGGGCAAGGGGTGCTCCAGTCTCGGGTCCGTTCATCCCGGACATGACATCCGGGTCGGGAAGGAGACTGGCAGGCCGAGCGATCATTGGAAGGGCTTTCTACCAAACACACAGCGGCTCTTGACCCAACTCATCGGCACGGGCGAAGGCGCGGATCCCCCTGTGAGACAGGGGTGTCTCGCCAAGGCGACTTTGTCCGGCCGGCCGGTCGGCCAGGCGGCGCCCGACCGACTTGACACCTCAAACACCGGGCTACGAGCCCGCTCGTTCGCTCAGCGCCGATGCCGTGCCAGGCCGGGCTGGGCTGGGCCGAGCCGCGCTGGGCCAGGCCGAGCCGGGCCAGGCCGAGCCGGGCCAGGCCAGGCCGAGCCGGGCCAGGCCAGGCCGAGCCGGGCCAGGCCAGGCCGAGCCGGGCCAGGCCCTGACATGAATGCCCATACCGGTTTTCACGCGGTGCCTTCCCCGGCGGCCCACCCCGCCGCCGACCCCAGCCTCACGGCGGCCCGGGCTCAACGGGGCAGCAGTGAAAAGCCGGATGGTCCCGACGATCGGGTCCGAACGCCCAGTCGCACATGGACCCCTCCCCTCCCCCTCCACCTCTGCACCGGGCCGCGCCGACACCCCGGCAACTTCCCCCACGGGCAACCCGGCTCGCCTCGACCCTCCATACCTTCCATACCCTCAGGTTCGTCCAGTTTCGTCGAACCGGTTCGACGAAGTTAGCAGCGCGGAAACCGGCCAGCAATCCCCCGACAGCCGCCCCCTGCACCACCTACGGCCGGGCCGCCTCGCAGGGGCAGGGTGTTCCCGCCCGCCGAAGACCCCGTCCGACCCGACCTCGATCAGGCACACACCCAGGTATATGAGGCACCATGACTCCCACACCAACGTTTCCGGGCCGTTACGGGAAATGTGGCGCAAGGCGTTGACACTCACCCCGGTTGCTCCTACCTTCACTTCACGCGAACCGGTTCGACGATCGACTGCCTGGCCGGTTTCGCTCCTCGGAATCATCGAACCGGTTCGACCCACCTCGGCAAGGAGCCTCCGTGAACATCGGTGAGATCGCCAAGCGGGCCGGTGTCTCCCGGAGCACCGTGTCGTATGCCCTGAGCGGGAAACGGCCCGTGTCCGAGGAGACCCGGCAGAAGATCCAGCGGGTCATCGACGAGCTGGGCTACCAGCCCAACGCGAGTGCGCGGGCCCTGGCGAACGGCCGGACCAACACCATCGGTCTGGTCTTCCCGCCGGCGGGCAACCACTACACCGGCATGCAGCTGGACTTCATCGGCAGCGTCACCGAGGCCGCCGCGGCGTACGACTACGACGTGCTGCTCTCTCCGAGCGGGGTGGACAGCGACCGCTCGTTCCAGCGGCTGCTGGGCGAGCGGCGGGTCGACGGCGCGATCCTGATGGAGATCAGGCTTGAGGACGACCGGATCGACCATCTCACGGCGGTGGATTTCCCCTCCGTCGCCATCGGCCGCACCGCCCGGCCGGAGGGCAGCTGGTGGGTGGGCCTGGACCACACGGCGCTGGCGGCGGCCTGCGTGCACCACCTCGCCGATCTGGGTCACCGGCGGGTCGCCTTCGTCAACCGGCCCGAGCAACTGCTTCGGGCCGGGTACGAGTCGGCCCAGCGCGGGCTGGACGGGTTCACCAAGGCGGCGGCGGAACGTGGCCTCACCGTACGCACGTACTGCTGTGGGGACGACGCCGCCTCGGGCCTGACCTGTCTGGAACAGATCCTGCACGACGACCCCGGAACCACAGCACTGGTAACGCTCAACGAGGCCGCGCTCGGCGGCCTCTACCGGGGGCTGGCCCAGGCCGGCCGCCATGTGCCCCGCGACTTCTCCGTCACCGGAGTCGTGGCCAGCAGGTGGGCGGAGACGGTGACCCCGCAGCTCACCGCCGCTGACGTGCCGGCGGAGCAGATGGGCCGGCTCGCCGTCGATCTCCTGGTCCAGCAACTCGACCACCCCGACACACCGGCCCGCTGTCACCTGCTCGCGCCGCCGATCTCGTTGCGAGCGAGTACCGCGCCGGCCGGCATCAGGCCCACCGACCCGGCTCCGGACTCCGGCACCCCGACCCGCCCCTGACCATCCACCCCGCGCGCTCCCCTTCACCCTCCGCGCCCCCTGACGGCCGCCGAGCAACGCACTGACCGGGTTCGGCGATTCCCGGCAGCCCCGTATCACCATCACCCTCCTACGGCACGCCTGTGCCGATCCCAGGGCACACCTGTGCCAAGAGCCATGAGGAACACATCATGAACCGATCTGCCAGACGGCGTCTCACCGCCGCAGTTCTGACCGTCGTCGCCGTCACCAGCGGCGCCACAGCCTGTTCCTCCGGCTCGGGCGACACCTCCTCGAAGGCCGCGGACGGCGGCACGTACACGATCTGGGACCCGTACCCGCAGTTCGACAAGACCTCGGCGTGGGCGAAGCTCCTGGACGGCTGCGGCACGGAGGCCGGGGTGAAGATCAAGCGGACCTCGTTCGACACCAGTGACCTGACGAACAAGGTGCTGCTGGCGGCGCAGCAGGACAACTCCGCCGATGTCCTGATCGTCGACAATCCGGTGGTGTCGACGCTGGCGGAGGCGGGTGTCCTGACCACGACCGACGAGACCAAGCTGGACACCTCGAAGGTCAGCCCCAACCTCCTCGCGGCCGGCCAGTCGGGCGGGAAGACGTACGGCACGCCGATCGGCGCGAACACCCTCGCCCTGTACTACAACAAGGCGGTGCTCAAGAAGGCCGGGGTCGACATCTCCTCGGTCAAGGACTGGACATCGCTGACCGCGGCGCTCGCGAAGGTCAAGGCGGCGGGCAAGAAGGGCATCACGTTCTCCGCGATCGGAACGGAGGAGGGCAGCTTCCAGTTCCTGCCCTGGTTCTGGGGCTCGGGCGCCAAGCTGACCGCAATCGACTCCGACCAGGCCGTGTCCGCGCTGTCGCTGTGGAAGAACTGGCTGGACAAGGGTTATGCCCCCAACTCGGTGATCAACAACACCCAGACGACGAGCTGGCAGGAGTTCGCCAGCGGTGACTACGCGTTCAGCGAGAACGGCACCTGGCAGCTCGGCAACGCCGACAAGGCCGGCTTCGACTACGGCGTCATCCCCGTCCCCGCCGCCACGGGAGGCGACGCCGCCGCCCCGACGGGCGGTGAGTTCGTGACGATGCCGGTGAAGAGTGACACCGGCCGCTACGCCACCTCGCAGAAGCTCGTGTCCTGTCTGACCAACAGTCAGAACCTGCTCGAGACCGACACGACGCTGTCCTACGTGGCCCCCACCACCGAGGTGCAGGACAAGCAGGTGGCCGCGAACGCCAAGCTGAAGCCGTGGGCCGACGCGGTCAAGGCGGCCAAGGGACGCACCAGTGACGACCTGGGCACCAAGTACCCCAAGATCTCCGAGCAGTTGTGGAAGGCGATCCAGTCCGCTCTCAGCGGGTCGGCGTCTCCGAAGGACGCGCTCGGCTCGGCGCAGTCCGCCGTCAAGTAATCGACACGTGATGAGGACTCCGGCCAGCCGATGAAGCACCCGACACAGTCGCCGGACCGCCGGACGGTGCGGAACCGGAACGGGGCGGCGACCGCCGCCCCGCCCCCGGCCCGCACCGCGACCCGGCGCCGTCCCGCCTCCCAGCAGTGGGCCGCCTGGGCGTTCCTCGCCCCGGTCACCCTCTACCTCGCTCTCTTCTACGCCTATCCCCTCTACCGCAACATCGACCTGAGCCTGCGCAACTACACGGTGCGCTCCTTCGTCCAGGGTGACGCCCCGTTCACGGGCCTGAAGAACTACCGGACCGTCCTCGACGACCCGACGTTCGCCCCGGCCCTGCTGCACACCGTGGTGTTCACCGCCGTGTGCCTGGTCTTCCAGTACGCGATCGGCCTGGCACTCGCCGTCTTCTTCAACCAGCACTTCCGGCTCTCCGCGACCCTGCGCGCCCTGTTCCTCGCACCGTGGCTGCTGCCGCTGATCGTGTCGGCCTCGACCTGGTCGTGGATGCTCAACAGCGACTCCGGCATCGTCAACGCCACCCTGCACGCCGTCGGCATCGGCCCGGTGAACTGGCTGACCTCGCCCACCTGGTCGCTGACCTCGGTGATCATCGCGAACATCTGGATCGGCGTCCCCTTCAATCTGGTCGTGCTCTACAGCGGCCTGCAGTCCATCCCCACCAGCCTGTACGAGGCCGCCGCCCTCGACGGCGCGAACGCCTGGCAGCGCTTCTGGCGCATCACGTTCCCGCTCCTGCGACCGGTGTCCGCCATCACCCTGCTGCTGGGCCTCGTCTACACGCTCAAGGTCTTCGACATCATCTGGATCATGACCAAGGGCGGCCCTGCCGACTCCTCCACCACCTTCGCCACCTGGTCCTACCAGCTCGGCTTCGGCAACCTGCTACCCGCCTTCGGCCCCGGAGCGGCCGTCGGCAACCTGCTCGTCGTCGCCGCCCTCGTCTTCGGCCTCATCTACGTCCGGGTCCAGCGAAAGCAGGCGCTGTCATGACGAGTGCACAGACGGGCCTCAACAGGCCCCGCCGCACCTGGGTGAAGACGGCCATCGGCGTCCTCCTCACCGCGGTCATGCTCTTCCCGGTCTACTGGATGCTCAACGTGTCGCTGACCCGCGACCAGGACATGCGCAAGAGCCCGCCCGGTCTGTTCCCCGCCCACGCCACCCTGGAGGGCTACCGGGCCGTCGTCGAACAGCAGTTGCCCTACCTCGGCACCAGCCTCGTCATCGGCCTGGGCACCGTGGCCCTGACCGTGGCGCTGGCCGCGCCCGCCGGCTACGCGCTGGCCAAACTGCGCCCACGGGGCGGCGGCATACTCAACTTCGTCCTCCTGGCAGCCCAGATGATCCCCGGCATCATCATGGCGATGGGCTTCTACGCCATCTACCTCAGCCTCGGACTGCTCCAGTCCGTGCCCGGCCTGATCGTCGCCGACTCCACCCTGGCCGTCCCCTTCGCCGTACTCATCTTCACCGCGTTCATGTCCGGCATCCCCGGCGAACTCCTCCAGGCCGCCAAGACGGACGGGGCGGGCCCCCTGCGTACCTTCTGGTCGATCGTCCTGCCGATGAGCCGCAACTCGATCGTCACCGTGTCCCTGTTCGCGTTCCTGTGGTCCTGGTCCGACTTCATCTTCGCCAGCACCCTCGCAGGCGGCGGCGCACACGAGCCGATCACCCTCGGCATCTACCACTACATCGGCAACAACAACCAGCAGTGGAACGCCATCATGGCGACGGCCGTCGTGGCGTCGCTGCCGGCCGCGGTGATCCTCGTCCTGGCTCAGCGCTACGTCGCCGCCGGCGTGACCGCGGGTGCCGTCAAGGACTGACGCCGGACCGTCCGCACACAGCCCGGCTCTCCATGTGCCGCCGTGCGAGCCCCGCCGCCCCCACCCGGCGGAACGCCGCCCCCTTCCGCTCAAGAAACGAGTGCCCACCTCATGACCGCCGCCCCGACCGGCCCGCCCTTCTCCGTCCACGACATACCCTTCAGCGCGCACGGCTCCTGGTTCGGCATCTCACCCGTCCTGGCGGAGAAGACGCGCGCCGAGGACCTGCATCTCGTCTCGCACCAGAACGGCATGCACGCCGTCCTGCGCCTCGTCCCCCTCGACGCGGCGACGGGCGATCGCGCCGAGACCCGCGTCGAGGCGACACCGGGCCTGCTCAGCTGGGGCGGCACGGGCGGACGCGTCGACCTCGCCTACGAGTCGCCGGACACCGTACGCCTACAAGGCACCGGTCTCGGGTTCGGTATCAGCGCCGCGGCTCAGGCCCTGACCCCGTTCAGCGGGACCTACTTCTATCGCGACCCGGTGGACGGCGCCCACACGTTCACCTCCTACCAGACCGGCCGCCGCTATCGGATCACCGTGCTGTCCGGCACGGTCGACGAGGTGTACGGATCCCAGGCGCTGGGCGCCGGGGAGCGTGGACTCACGGTCGCCGCCGGGGCGGACGGCTCCTGGGAGGTCGCGGTCGAGGAACTCGACAGTGCGCGCCGGCCCTACCGTCCGTCGGCGGCGTTCGGCGAGGTCAAGGAGGCCGCCCGGCGATCGTTCGCCGAGTTCGCCGACACGGTCGCCCCATGGCGCTCGGCCGACACTCCGGCAGCCGAACTCGCCGCGTACGTGGTGTGGTCGGCGACCGTGCGCCCGGCCGGCCTGGTCACCCGGCCCGGTGTGCTGATGTCCAAGCACTGGATGGACAAGGTGTGGAGCTGGGACCACTGCTTCAACGCCCTCGCGCTGGCCCCCGGATCCCCCGGCCTCGCCTGGGACCAGTTCTCGCTGCCCTTCGACCACCAGGACGAGAGCGGGGCCCTGCCCGACTCCGTCACCCATTCGGAGGTCCTCTACAACTTCGTCAAACCGCCCATCCACGGCTGGGCCCTGGGTCACCTGCGCACGCGGCTCCCCGAACCTCTCGACCCGGCCCAACTGGCGGAGGCGTACGACAGGTTGACCCGCTGGACGGACTTCTGGCTCACCGCACGACGCGCACCCGGCGCCACGCTGCCCCACTACCAGCACGGAAACGACAGCGGCTGGGACAACGCCACCACCTTCGACCCCGACCGCGTGGCCGTCACCTCCGACCTCACCGCGACGCTGATCCTCCAGCTCGACGAACTGGCCCGGCTGGCCGGCGAAGTCGGCTTCGCGGACGACGCCCGACGCCGCACCGAGACGGCCGACGCCCTCCAGGACGCACTGCTGGACGAGCTGTGGGACGGCGAACGGTTCCTGAGCCGCCCGGCCCACGGCGGGGCCCTCGCCCGGAGCGCGAGCCTGCTCGACCTGATGCCGATCGTGCTCGGTGACCGCCTGCCCGCCAAGGTCCGCGACCGGCTGGCCGAACAGATCGAAGCCCACCTCACCGCGTTCGGCCTGGCGACCGAACACCCCGACTCCCCTCACTACGAGTCCGACGGTTACTGGCGCGGCCCGATCTGGGCCCCCGCCACCGTCCTCATCGAGGACGGACTGCGCCGCGCCGGCCACCACCGGCTCGCGGACGAGATCAGCGCCCGCTTCCGCGCCCTGTGCGAGATCTCCGGCTTCGCCGAGAACTTCGACGCACTGACTGGCAAGGGCCTGCGCGACCGCGCCTACACCTGGACCGCGAGCAGCTACCTCCTCCTCGCCGAAGCACACGCCCAGCGAGACAGCCACTGACCCCACGGTCCACCCACCGCCCCGGGACCCTTCCGGTCCGGGTACCCCTCCCCGCTCACGCAGGAGCCGCACCATGAAATCGCCCTGGACCCTTCCCCGGCCCACCACCCGCACCGGTCGCCGAGCGACCTCGTCCATAGCCGTCCTCCTGGCCGCCCTGGGCACGACCCTGCTGCCCGCCGTCCCGTCACAGGCCGCGGACACCAGCGTCACCGTCGACTTCGCCACCGCCGGAGGCGCCCCCACCTACCGCGCCTCAGGCACCCTGTACGGGATGAGCCCCGACGGCTCACTGCCGCAGGACCACTTCTACAAAGACATCAAGTGGCACTTCGAGCGGGCCGGTGGCGCCCAGCTCAACAGCGGCGGCTACGGCACCAGCCTCGCCGCCTACCAGACCCGCTGGAACGCCACCCTCGCGCAGTACAAGCGCACCGCCGCCCTCGGCGGCACCTTCGAGCTGCTCCCGCACGACCTGTGGGGCGCCGACAGCACCACCAGCCAGGCCTTCCCCGGCGACAACGGCGACTGGACCCAGTTCGACAACTTCGTCAACCAGCTCTTCTCCGACGTCAAGTCCAACCACATGACGGTCCAGTGGGACCTCTGGAACGAGCCCAACGGCCAGGGTTTCTGGCCCCGGCCGGAAACCCAGTACCTCCAGATGTGGTCCCGCTTCTACGCCGCCGTCCGCGCCAACTTCCCCGGCCAGCTCATCGTCGGCCCCAGCTACTCCCAGCATCCCGAGAACAACACCTGGTGGTCGGCGTTCCTGCCCTACGTCAAGACCAACAACGCCGTCCCCGACATCTGGAGCTGGCACGCCGAGGCCGGTGACCCGGTCGCCGACGCCGGCGTCATGGACGGCCTGCTCTCCTCCTACGGCCTCACCAACCACCGGCCGTACGAGATCAACGAATACGCCACGCGCGCCCAGCAGAGTCCCGGCGGCGGCGCCTGGTACATCAGCCGTCTGGAGCGGGCCGGCGCTGACGGTCTGCGCGGCAACTGGGCGTCGGGCACCGCCCTGCACGACTACGAGGCCAACCTGCTCACCAAGAACAGCGCCGGCCAGTACCTGCCACGCGGCGAGTGGTTCATGTACCGCTACTACGGCTCCCAGACGGGCAACGTCGTCAACCTGACCCCCGGCACCAACACCGACGGCGTGGCCACCAAAGACAACACCGCCAGGAACGCCAAGATCCTCCTCGGCAGCAACGGCAACACCGGCAACGTCACGGTCAACCTCGACCGGCTCGACACCACCTCGGTCGTGGAGAACGGCCACGTCCGCGCCGTCGTCCAGCGCGTCGCCAACAGCAACGGCGCCGCCGGACCCACCACCATCGCCGACACCAACCTGACCGTGAGCAGCGATGGCGCCTCGGTGACCGTCCCCTACACCAACGCCACGGACGGCTACACCATCACCCTGCTCCCGCCGTCCAACACCACCATCTCCACGGTCGCCGTCAGCGAGAACAGCGGCCAGTGCCTGGACGACACCGGCCTGAGCACCGCCAACGGCACCCAGTACCAGCAGTACTACTGCGAGGGCGGCTACCAGCAGATGCTCGACCTCAAGCCGGTCGCCGGCCGGACCGACACCTACACGGTCGTCAACGAGCTCAGCGGCAAGTGCCTGGACGTCGCGAGCGCTTCCACCGCCGACGACGCCGCCGTCATCCAGTACACCTGCAACGGCGCCACCAACCAGATGTTCACCCTCAACCCCGTCACCGCGCTCGGCAACAGCCAGGACTACCAACTGGTCGCGGTCCACAGCGGCAAGTGTGTCGACGTCAGCGATGTCTCGAAAACGGCCGGAGCCAAGATCCATCAGTGGACCTGTGACCCCGCGAGCGCACTGAGCACCAAGAAGAACCAGATCTGGCGCCTCCAGGGCAAGGCCTGACCAGTCCCTTGAGCACGGGTGGGGGCTCCCACGGCTGGGAGCCCCCACCCCGGGCCGGCCAGGCTCATGAACCGTTCGCTGCCCCACGGCCGACGACAGCCCGATCCTGCGCGCGCCGGTCACGAACGCCCCGCGGACAAGATCAGCACCCGCTTCCGGGCTCGCTGTGAGACCCGGGTCCGCCGAGAACTTCGTAGCCCTGACCAGCCAGGGCTACGGGACCCCGCCTACACCTGGACCGCCGGCGCCCATGTGCTGCCGACCCGCGACCACCGACGCGGCCTCCACCCTCGCCCGACCCGCGAGCGACAACCCATCCAGACGTCCGGCGCGGGGGCCGGCGCAGCAACAACCCAGCCGCACCCCTGAAGGGACGTAAGCACATGCCACCACTCGGGCAAAGACGCTCGACCACGAGACGCCTTCTCCACGGCATCACCAAGGCGCTGCTCCCGCTGACCGTCATAGCCGGCGTCACCACCGCGACGGCAACGCCGGCCGCCGCCGCCACCCCCACCCTCGCCGTCGACCTCGGCACCACCACCGGGGCCTTCCGCGGCGGCGCCTCCGGGGCGCTGTACGGCCTGTACGGCCAGGACGTGCCGACGAACAACCTCATCGAGGGGATGGGGCTGAAGACCACCAACACCAAGTACCAGGACGGCCAGCAGCACCCGGGCTCGGACGCCCTGGAGATCGCCAAGCCCTTCGTGGACAGCGGCGGCGGGGACGTCTTCATCTACATGACGGACGTGTACCGCGCGGGCTACGAACGCACCAGCTACTCGGCCTACCAGGCGACCATGAAGACCCAGGTCGAGCAGGCGGAGGCCAGCCCCTACGCGAGCCACATCGTCTTCATCCCCTACAACGAGCCCGACCTGAACTGGTTCAGCGGCATGCGCACCAACTCGACCGCGCTGGCCAACTTCAACTCCGAATGGCGTCAGACCTACAACTTCGTCAAGGGCATCTGGCCTGAGGCACGGCTGGCGGGCCCCAACCTCTCCAGCTACTCCAACTCCGCTCTCAGCGGCTTCCTCACCTACTGCAAGGCCAACAACTGCCTGCCCGACGTCGTGACCTGGCACACCCTGGGCAGCCCGGCGGACGTCCGCAACACCGTCAACGCCTACCGCGCGGCGGAGACGGCCGCGGGGATCACCTCCCCGATCACCGTCAACCTCAACGAGTACGCCCACCGCTACCATCTGACCGACCCCGGCCAGATGGTTCAGTGGATCGCGGCCCTGGAGGACGAGAAGGTCGACGGCAACCTGCCGTACTGGAACATCAACGGCAACCTCGGCGACTCGGCCGCGGCGCAGAACACGCCCAACGCCCAGTGGTGGCTTTACAACTGGTACAGCTCCATGAGTGGCAACACCGTCAAGGTCGACGGCGCCGCGTCCAACGCCGCGTACACCCTCCAGGGCCTGGCGAGCCTGGACACGGCCAAGAAGCAGGCCCGCGTCATCCTCGCCGGCGGCGGCACCAGCGGTGACTCGAACACGGTCATCAAGAACATCGACCCGGCGGTCTTCGGCAGCACCGTGCACGTCAGCGTGTTCCAGGACCGCTACAGCGGCTACCTCGGCGCGGCGGCCACCCCTACCCGGCTCTCCGACGCCGACATCGCCGTGGGCTCCGACGGCTCGATCACCCTGCCCATCACCCTCGACGCGATGTCGGCGTACGAGGTGATCGTCTCCCCCGGAGGCACCGGCAGCACCACCGCCTCCGACAACACCTGGACAGGCACGTACGAGGCCGAGAACGCCACACTCAGCGGCACCGGCTACAACATCAACACCGAGGGCACCACCGGCAATGTCGGCAAGTTCGCCACCTCGGGCACCAAGGACGTCGGGGGCCTGCGCACCGGCTCGACCACGGTGATCTCCTTCCCCGTCAACGTTCCCACCACCGGCGACTACGACCTGTCGGTGTTCGGCAACAGCTACGCCAAGGACGCCGACGTCAAGGGCCCGACGGACGTGTACGCGCGAGTCGACGGCGGCGCCTCCACCAGGATCGACGTCCCCGTGGGCTTCCAGTGGGTGGTGTGGGGGCACAGCGACGCCACCGTGCACCTGACCGCCGGCAGTCACACCATCACCCTGGCCACCACCGGCGACAACGGCGCGAAGACCACCGGCGACGCCCTTATCGACAAGATCGACCTCCACTACAAGGACGCCGCCGTCCAGGGCACCACGCTCTACGAGGCCGAGCAGGCCAACCTCTCGGACAGCGGCACGGCCACCTACACCGCCCAGGGCCAGTCCGGCGCGGGCGCGGTGACCCTCACCTCCGGCAAGTCCGCGACCTTCTGGGTCTACTCGGCGCGGGACGGCTACGTCGACCTGACGGCCCGCTTCCGCAACACCGGCCAGGCCGACCTCACCGTCAACGGCAAGGCCGCCGACGACCAGACCCTGTCCGGCGCGACAACCGGCGCCTGGTCCACCTCCACCAACCGGGTGTACCTCAACGGCGGCATCAACAAGGTCGAGGTGACCGGCGCCGGCGGCACGCTCGCCCTGGACGACCTGGCCGTCACCCCGTTCAGCGCCTCCGACGCCGTCACCACCGGCAACGTCGTCACCTACCAGGCCGAGAACGGCACCCTCACCGGCACCGCGGCCGCCGACACCACTTTCAGCCAGGCCGACGGCGGTGTCGTCACCGGCATCGGCAACGGAACCGCCAACTCCCTCACCCTCGACGTCAACGCACCCTCGGCCGGCACCTACGCCATGACCATGCGCTACGCCAACGCCGAGGAACTGCCATCCAACCACTACAACCCCGACCTGTACGCCGAGCACGCCGACGTCAGCGTCAACGGTGGCACCTCCACCCGCGTCAATTTCGCCAGCACCCTGCACTGGAACCAGTTCGAGGACTACACCGTCCCCGTCACGCTCGCCAAGGGCGCCAACGCCGTCAAGTTCACCGCCTCACAGCTGTTCGACTGGGACGGCACCACCATCGGCAAGGTCTACTCCGGCGGCGGCACCGACATCGGGCAGCCCATGCGCTCCAGCTCCGCGCCCCACCTCGACCAGGTCTCCTTCGCACCGTCCGCCCTGCACATCGGCGCCTCGACCGGCTTCTCCTCGACGGCCGTCGCCCAGCACAGCGCGCTCTGCCTCGAAGACCCGGCCAGGTCCACCACCGACGGCACCCAGTACCAGCAGAACACCTGCGGCAGCGGCCAGGAGCAGATCTTCGACTTCCACCCCGTCTCCGGCACGACCGACACCTACACCGTCGTCAACCACTCCAGTGGCAAGTGCCTGGACATCTCCGCCCTCTCCACGGCCAACGGAGCCGCCGTCCAGCAGTGGACCTGCCACGGCGGCACCAACCAGCGGTTCACCCTCAAGCCCGTCACCGCACTCGGCAACAGCCACGACTACCAGCTCGTCGCCGTGAACAGCGGCAAGTGTGTCGACGTCAGCAACATCTCCACCGCCACCGGCGCCCTCGTCCACCAGTGGACCTGCGACGCGGCAAGCGCCCTGACCACCAAGAAGAACCAGATCTGGCGCCTGCTCGGCAAGGCGTGACCGTCGGCGGATCCCGCTGATCTCCCGGCCACACCGACAGAAACAGGGCTCCGCTCCCCCGGGACCTGACAAGAGGGCCACGACATCCGGTCGTGGCCCTCAGCGGTCACCGTGTCCAGACACCCCGCTCCGTCGGCCAGGGCGTTGTCAGTGGTGGCAGGCAAGATGACCGGCATGACAACACCAGCTGCAGTGATCGTGGATGCCGCCGCCTACGCGCAGGCGGTCGAGGACGCGGTGAAGGCGTCGGCCGCCTACTACACGGGCGGCACCTCGGTGCTCGACGACGACGCCTACGACCGGCTGGTGCGCGGTGTCGCGGAGTGGGAGGCCGCTCATCCCGAGCAGGTGCTGCCCGAGTCGCCGACCGGAAAGGTCGCGGGCGGCGCCGTGGACGGGGATGTCCCGCACACGGTGGCGATGCTGAGTCTGGACAACGTGTTCTCGCCCGAGGAGTTCACCACCTGGACGGCGTCGCTGGCCAGACGTATCGGCCACGACGTCACCCTCTTCAGTGTCGAGCCCAAGCTCGACGGTCTCGCGATCGCCGCCCGTTACACCCGAGGCCGCCTCACCCGGCTGGTCACACGCGGCGACGGGACGGCCGGAGAGGACGTCTCGCACGCCATCGGCACCGTCGAGGGCCTGCCCGACGAACTCGCCGAACCGGTGACGGTGGAGGTACGCGGCGAAGTCCTCATGACCACCGCCCAGTTCGAGTACGCCAACACGGCACGGACGACACACGGCGGCACTCCGTTCGCGAACCCGCGCGGCGCCTCGGCCGGCACCCTGCGGGCCAAGGACCGCGCGTACACCGTACCGATGACGTTCTTCGGGTACGGACTGCTCCCCGTGCCCGGAACCGAGACGGAGCTCGCCGGACAGCTGGGCGAGCTCGCACACAGCGAGCTGATGACACTGGCCGGCGAACTGGGAGTGAACACCACCGCGACCACCGCGGTACCCGGCATCACCGCCGACACCGTCGAGCAGGTGCTGGCCCGCGTCGGACAGATCGCCGAGCTGCGGGCGGAGTTGCCCTTCGGGATCGACGGGATCGTCATCAAGGCCGACCTCGCTGCCGACCAGCGGACCGCCGGGGCGGGATCGAGGGCCCCGCGCTGGGCGATCGCCTACAAACTCCCCGCCGTGGAGAAGATCACCCGGCTGCTGGAGGTCGAGTGGAACGTGGGCCGTACCGGCATCATCGCCCCACGCGGCGTGCTGGAGCCGGTCGAGATCGACGGTGCCACCATCACCTACGCCACCCTCCACAACCCCGGCGACATCACCCGCCGCGACCTACGCCTGGGCGACCACGTCATGGTCCATCGCGCCGGCGACGTCATCCCCCGCGTCGAAGCCCCTGTCGCCCATCTGCGCACCGGGGACGAGCAGCCCATCGTCTTCCCCGAGGTGTGCCCGCGATGCGGAGCGGGAATCGACACCAGCGAACAGCGCTGGCGGTGCGAGAACGGCCGCAACTGTCATCTGGTGGCCGCTCTCTCCTACGCCGCAGGCCGCGACCAGCTCGACGTCGAAGGTCTCGGGCACACGCGCGTGGTCCAACTCGTCGACGCCGGTCTGGTCAAGGATCTCGCCGACCTGTTCTCTCTCAACCGGGAGCAGTTGCTGGGCCTGGAGCGGATGGGCGAGACGAGCACCGACAACCTCCTCGCCGCTATCAGTGCGGCGAAGGAGCAGCCGTTGTCGCGGGTGCTGTGCGCTCTCGGGGTGCGCGGCACCGGCCGCTCCATGTCCCGCCGTATCGCCCGGCACTTCGCCACCATGGACAACATCCGCGCCGCGGACGCCGAGGCGATGCGGCAGGTCGAGGGCATCGGCACGGAGAAAGCCCCTTCCATCGTCGCCGAACTCGCCGAACTGGCGCCGCTCGTCGAGAGGCTCGTGGCAGCCGGGGTGAACATGACCGAGCCCGGCGCGACCCCGCCCGCCCCTGCGGCCGAGGGCGGCGAGGGCATCCCGGAGGGCGCTGAGGCGACGGGCGGGCCGCTGACCGGGATGACCGTCGTGGTGACGGGAGCGATGACCGGCGTACTGGAGAAACTCAGCCGCAACCAGATGAACGAGCTCATCGAACGGGCCGGGGGCCGCTCGTCCTCCAGCGTCTCGAAGAAGACCAGTCTGGTCGTCGCCGGCGAGGGTGCCGGCTCCAAGCGCGCGAAGGCCGAAACCCTGGGCGTCCGCCTGGCCACCCCGGACGAGTTCGCCGCCCTCGTCACCGACTACGTCGGCTGACCGCGTCCCCGGCGCCGTGAGGTGCGCCAGCTCACACGGCAATGGCTCAACGGCGGAACATCCAGGGGTGGTTGACCGTTCATCTGTATGTGGCTGCGGAGGGGACAGTGTCCCCGGGCCTCACCTATAGCCCATGGGGAAGATCGTTCGGCTGAAGCCCCATGGAGCCTTTCGCCGCGAGGCGACCGCCCTTCCGCACGCCACACCGCCCCGGCCGGCTCCCCCGTCCAGCCGGGGCTTCACGCTGTGCGGCAACCGCTCAAGCGTCGGCAGGGGCCGTCTCGGTCTCTTCCGAGCAGGCAGGCTCTGATGTCACTTCCGCCAGAACAGGTGGTGCGCCACGCCGCTCGGGCTGGGCACGACGTCCAGGTGGAAGCGGTCGAGCAGTTCGTCGGGAGACTCCCACAGGCGAAGTCCGGACCCGAACTTCACCGGCAGGACCGCCACATGCAGACTGTCGACGAGGTCGGCGTCAAGGAACTGCCGGACGGTGGAGACCCCGCCGCCGAGCCGTACGTCCTTGCCCTGGGCCGCCACCCGCGCCTGTTCGAGCACCGATTCCGGGTCACCGTCAACGAAGTGGAACGTGGTGTCGGAGAGTGTGAACGAGGGACGCTCATGGTGGGTCATGACGAACACCGGGGTGTGGAAAGGGGGTTCGTCCCCCCACCAGCCTCGCCATTCGTGGTCGTTCCAGGGACCGCGCTGGGGCCCGAACTTGTTGCGGCCCATGATCTCGGCACCGATGTTGCGTGCCCAGTCCCGTACGACGTAGTCGTCGAGGCCGCGGCTCCCGCCGGGCTCGGTACGCCCTGGCCAGCTCGCCGTGGCACGCGCCCAGGTGAACAGCTGCTCCGGATCGACGTGCCCGAACGGGTGGTCGAGACTCTGTTCGACTCCGGCACCGATCCCGTCACTCGACACGCCGAAGTTGTGGACTCTCAGCAACTGAGCCATGTGTTCCTCCTGAAGTCGCCGATCATGATGTTGCCGATCACGGTGACAAGACCGCGCGCGCCACGAAAACTCATCGGCGTGTCCGCGACCGGCCCGAAGGCGGTCACCGGCTACCCACCGCCTCGCCGGCCACGATCTGTGGACAGACAGCCGCTCCGACCCACCGGTGATACGTGTCCACGTCGACGTTGCTGCCGCACACGATGGTGACCACATGCCGGCCGGCGAAGCGCTCGCGGTCTTCGAGGATCGCCGCGACGCCGAGTGCGGCCGACGGTTCGACGACCAGGCCTGCGTGATCGAGAAGCATCCGCATACCGGCGATGATCGACGCCTCCTGAACCAGGACGGCATCGTCGGCGACCAGGAGGAGGTCGTCGAGGACGGCGGGGATGGGACGCCGCCCGGCGACGCCGTCAGCGATGGTGTCGGTCGAGTCTGTGGTCACGACACGCCGTCCGAGCCACGAGTGGGTCATCGCCGGTGCGCCCAGCGGCTGGACGCAGATCACCTCGATCTCGGGTGCCAGGGCCTTCATCACATGACCCACGCCGGTGGCCAGCGCCCCGCCGCCGAGAGCGATCAGGACGGCGTCGAACGACGGCTCGGACTCCACCAGTTCCAGGCCGATGGTCGCCGCACCCTCGCAGGTCTCGATGTCCAGGCTGTCTTCGACCAGCCGGATGCCGTCGTACCGCGCGATGGCCGCCGCCCGCTCGCGAGCCATCTCGTGATCGCCGTCCACCAGCTCCAGCGCGGCGCCCAACGCGCGGATGCGGTCAAGCTTGGCCACAGTCGCGACGCGGGACGCCACGACGGTCACGTCGAGCCCCCGGCCGCGCCCGGACCAGGCGAGGGCTTGGCCGAGGTTGCCCGCGCTGGCGCACACCGCGGCTCGTGCGCCTTCTTTGGCGAGCAGGCTCGCGACCAGCTCGGTGCCGCGGCCCTTGAAGCTACGGACCGGGTTCGCCGTTTCGAGCTTGATGCTCACCGTGCAGCCCAGGTCGGGCTCCAGGGCCTCACAGCGGTACAGCGGAGTGCTGAGAAAAACCGGATCGATCAGCCGACGAGCCGCCCTGATCCGAGCAGTGTCGAGGCGTGTCTCCCGCATGGCACAGCAGGGTAGCGCCACCACGCGCTTCCCTCGGGCGAACGCCCACCGATCTCGCTGTACGCGACTGTCGGTCGAGCTTGGCTGGCGCGGTGATGGAGGCGTTGATCGATTGGCTTGGATCAGGCCGTTCGCAGTTTGCGGCAATACGGGCAATCCCCGCTACGGTGCTTGCGTTGCTGTGCACGACTCCCATCGGGTCCTGCGGGCCACCGGCCGTGGCGTCGCCGGGATCTGGGATTTCTGGTCGAGCGTGGTCTCCGACGACGACTGAACGCTCGCGGCGGCGACCGTCCCGAACATCCTGGTGCTGCCCAGGTCGCGAGATGGACTGGGGCCGCATACCCGGCTCGTATCGCCTGTACCCCGGCCGAAGTCGACACACGCAAGCAGTCGGTGTCGGTTTGCCGACTGTGAGCGAGGGTGGGGCTGAATCGGTCGACGGCGGGGCAGTCGGAAAGGCAGATACCGTCAAGGAGGCGGGCCGCGCGTCACGTAAGGAGATCAGGGCATGGCAGGACCGGAACATACGGATACCCACGGGAAACGGCCCGTGGCGACGCCGACCGCCAGGCTCGTCGAGACGCTGGAAGCCATCGGGACCGGGGCCTACGTCGTGGACGAGCAGGGCCGGATCATCGCCGTCAACTCCCGCGCCGAGCAGTTTCTGGACCGGTCGGCCGGAGATCTTTTCGGCCATGACGCGCATGACCTGCTGCACCGGGACGCGCACGGCCAGCCCCTGCCCAGGACCCGGTGCCGTATGCGGCAGGCCTTCCATGCCCGGCGCACCGCTCAGGCCGAGGAGGACTTCCTCGCGCGCGGGGACGGCTCTCTGCTGCCCGTCTCGTGGCTCTTGACCTCCTTCGACCTCGGCGACCACGACCTCGGTGAGCACGAACACAGCACGCTCGTCATCTTCCATCCCCGGCACCCGCCGGCACCCTCGCTGCCGCAGCCGGAGGCCACCCTGCTGCCGGAGATCGAACGGCTCGCTCTGCTGGCCGCGACCACCACACAACTGACCTCCACTCTCGACGCCGAAGAGGCGCTACGGCGGCTGGTGACCCTGGTGGTACCCCGGTTGGCGGACTGGGCGATCATCGACCTGATCACCGAACGCGACGAGGTGTGGCGCACTGTCGTGGCCGAGGCGGACAATGACGGCGTGGTGCACCACGAGGAACTCCAGGGACCGATGCCACCGGTCCCCGAGGAGTCCCCGATGCCCCTGTCCAGGGCGTTGCGCGGGGTCGCGTCGACCCTGGCCGGCCCGCAGACCTACCAGGGGCCGCCGGATTCCGGTATCGCGGTCGAACAGCGCCGCCTGTTCGACGCCACCGGCATCCACTCGGCGGCCATCGCCCCCATCCGCAGCACCCGTGCCGTCCTCGGCGCGCTGACCCTGGGCCGCGCCAAGCAGCCGGGAGACTTCGCCACCGTCGACCTCCCCCTCATCGAGGACATCGCCCGCCGCGCGGGCCTGGCTCTGGACAACGCGCGTCTCTACCAGCGCCAGCGCAAGGTCGCCGAGACCATGCAGAACCACCTGCTCCCCCAGATGCCGCGCGTGCCGGGGCTGCAGATGACAGTGCGCTACCTGCCGGCGCCCGACGCGTCACAGGTCGGCGGCGACTGGTACGACGCCTTCTCCCTGGCCGACGGTGCCACCGCGCTGGCCATCGGCGACGTGGTCGGCCATGACCTGGAGGCGGCGGCCGGCATGGCACAGGTGCGCAACATGCTCCGCGCCTACGCCTGGGCCCTGCAGGAGCCCCCGAGCCGGATCGTCGAGCGCCTCGACGAGGCGGTCCTGCACATCACGGACGTCGCCATGGCCACCATGATCCTTGCCAGGGTCGAAGAGACCCACGACGGCCAGTGGAAGCTGACCTGGACCAACGCCGGCCATCCACCGCCGCTGCTGATCAGCCACGACGGGCTGGCCGACTACCTCAGCGACGGCCACGGCATTCTCCTGGGCACCGGATCCCAGAGGCCCCGCACCGACGCCACCGCCTTGCTGCCGCCCGGATCCACCCTCCTGCTGTACACCGACGGTCTGATCGAGGAACCCGGACACACTCTCGACGAGGGCCTGCACCGACTGCGCCGTCACGCCGCCGCCCTGGCCCACCGCCCTCTGTCATCCTTCACCGACCAGATGCTGAGCCGGGTCCGCCCCGTCGCCAACGACGACGACGTCGCCATCCTCGCCCTGCGGGTGCCCACCCGAACGTGACCGTCCGCCCGCTGGCGACCGCACCGGCCCTGATCCTCTGACTCCGGGGGCGGTCCGTCGGTCATGAACGCCCGCTACTGACTCGCAAATGCGCAAAGCCTCGACAACACTCGCCAACAGTCGCATCCGACTACGTAGTTGTGACCCAAGCCGAACCCGACATGAACTCCGTCGAACAACCAACTCCGCCCGCCCGTAGTATTTCTGTACCGAGGCAAGCCCTCACCAGGTGCGACTTGCTCATGGCTCGTTCAAGTGCCGCCGCATCACAGCTCAGCCCAGGCGCCTGCTCCGCGATTTGCTTCACCGCCTGCGGACGCCACCCGAGGAAAGGCCGGCAGCATGCCCGACAGCAAGACCCCCACCACCGAACTGACATCGCAATACATGGCACAGGTGGCCAACGACCTTGACCGCAATGCCAAGGAACAGGACCGCATCGGCGCGGAAATCGACGCCCTTCAGGAACAACTGCGCGCCCTGCAGCACGACAACACCGTGCTGACGAACATGCGAAACGCGCTCGGCGCCACGGGCACCGCCGCTCAGCGTGCCCCCAAGTCGGCGGGGACACCCGCGGTGGCCCGGCAGAAAGCCACCCCTCAGCACAGTGCGGCCAAGGGGACACAGGCGAAGAAGACGGCCACTGCTCAGGGCAGCGAGGCGGCCCGGAAGCCGGCCGCCAAGAAGACCGCGGCCGTAGCCAAGTCGGCGGCCACGAAGGCGGCCCAGCCCACCCTCGTCGAACTGATCCGCCGCCACCTCGCCGATCAGAACGAGCCCCGCTCCGCGGCGGAAATCGCCACCGCTCTCGGCGAGGCCCACCCCGACCGTGGCATCAAGACGACCGTCGTACGCACGACAGTCGAAGGGCTCGTCGCCAAGAGCCACGCCCAGCGCACCAAGCAGGGCCACTCCGTCTACTACACCACCACCGACACACAGAGCCCGACCCCGCCCGCGGCAACCCCGGCCGACGAGCAGCCCGAGGCGTAACTGATCACCGGGGAGCCGTTCCTGTGCGCACCGGGTGGCCTGGGTGAACCGGGTGGGCCGGCAGTGCGGTGACGTTCATCGGCGTGCGGCCGGGGCTTACGTCCGGCCAGTGGGCGTAGCCAGGGCTGGGACCGATGGGCGCCCGGTTGACACGGCCGGAGGCTGCGCGCCGATGAGTTTGGGCCGGGACGGCAGTCTGTTGTGGTGACCGTCGTAGGACGTCATACGACGTCGTCGGCACGAGACACCATGGAGGACCCCATGACGACCACGCCCCATGATCCGACCACCGCGCTGCCCGGCCGCCCACCCGTCGTCGACCTGGCCCATTGGCAGGCCGCCCGTGACGAGCTGCTGGTCCGCGAGAAGGCTCACACCCACGCGGGCGACGCCCTGGCGGCGGCCCGCCGACGGCTGCCGATGGTGGAACTCGACGGGACGGTCGAGATCGTCGGGCCCGACGGTCCGGTCCCGTTCCTGGATCTGTTCCAGGGCCGCGACGAGCTCGTGGTCTACAAGCACATGTGGTACGACGGAGCGCCGCACCAGGGGCAGTGCGAGGGCTGCACGACGACGGCCTGGCATCTGCAGGACGCCGCCTATCTCAACGCTCGCGGTGTCTCGTTCGCCGTCCTGACCACGGGACGGTGGGACGAGGTGGCCTCCTACACCGAGTTCATGGGTTACACCCAGCCCTGGTATTCGGTGCGCGACGTGGACGGGCCGGTCGGCGGCGACATGGGGTACCTCACCTTCTTTCTGCGCGACGGCGACCGCATGTTCCTCACCTACTCCACGACGGGCCGTGGCAACGAGGCGGTCAACGGGTCTCTCCGTCTGCTCGACATGACTCCCTACGGCCGCGGCGAGGCCTGGGAGGACAACCCTGAGGGCTGGCCCGAGGGACGCCAGGCGTGCTGGTCCTGGCGCTCGGACGCGGACGGGAACAGCGACCGGGGACCGACCAGCCGCCCCGTGCCGCAGTGGACCCGCCCGGGCGCGACCCCCGTGGAAACCCTCGGGCGACAGGGCCACCACCACTGACTGCCCTTCGTCCACAGTGTCGATCTTCCGTCGATATTCCCCGTCTCATCCGTCGGGAACAGGTGAGGCGGCGCCCGGGTGAACCGCGAAGGTGCGGCGGTCAGGTTCTGTGCTGTCGTTGGTCACCGCTTTGTCGGCGGAGTCGGTCGGTGTGACGGGCGATGTCGTCGACGCGCTCGGCGAGGTCGGGATGGCCGGACGTCAGATACACGTAGGTGAGCGCCAGGGGGCCGACGAGGGCGGCGGTGTCGTTGTCGGCGAGGGCGACGGTGAGTTCGGCGAGCGGAGTGCGCGCGTCGGCGGGGAGGTCTGTGAGCGCGGTGATCTGGCCTGCGAGCCGGCGTAGGTCGGCGGCATTGGCGCGGGCCCAGGTGGTCACGGTGCGGTCGGCGGCCCGGCGGTCGCGGGTGGCGCGTACCCGCTGTTCGCCCGTGGACCCCGGATTCCCGGGGCGTACCCGCAGGTAACGGCGTTCGGCGGCCTGCCGGCTGGAAACGCCGAGAGGGTGGGCGAGGTCGGCCCAGCTGGCGCCCGCCTCCCGGGCCTCTTCGATCAGGCCCGGCTCCCACTCGGCGAGCTGATCACGCACTTCGCGGAGCAGCAGGAGGGCGGCGAGTGCCTCCTCCGAGCCGGCCCGGCCGGGCTCGGAGTGTTCTCCGTCCCCCGTTGTCCGGGCCGCGCGAACGGCTTCGTGGATCGCGTCGAGCGCCGCGGCTGCGGCGAGGAAAGACGTGGGGGTGAGACCGGGCGCCCGAGCGGCGGGCTGATCGTCCGTGGTCACGGGGCCTCCAACACGCGGTGTCGTCGCATCAACGACGCTCTACTTGTCATCACTTCGATGACATGTTACAACGAATACGGGTGAACGCATTGGCAGCAACTGCCTGACCTGAACATTGGAGGTGTTCACAGTGTTGATGCGCACCGACCCGTTCCGTGAGCTCGATCGGCTCACCCAGCAACTCCTGAACACGACCGGCACCTGGTCGCGGCCGTCGGCGATGCCGATGGACGCCTACCGCGAGGGCGAGGAGTACGTGATCGCCCTCGACCTGCCCGGCGTCTCCAAGGACGCGATCGACATCGACGTCGAGCGCAACATGCTGACCGTGAAGGCCGAGCGGCGGCCCGTCGCCAAGGCGGACGACGTCCAGATGGAGCTCTCCGAGCGACCGCTGGGTGTCTTCTCCCGACAGCTCGTGCTGGCCGACACCCTGGATACGGAGCACATCAGGGCGGACTACGACGCAGGTGTGCTGACCCTGCGTATCCCGATCGCCGAGCGCGCCAAGCCCCGCAAGGTCGCCATCGGCGGCAGCGTCGCGCACAAGGAGATCCGCGGCTGATCCCCGCCACCCGGGAGACGGGGAGCCGGCCTTGCCTGGGGCCCGTTCCCCGTCCCCCGTCCTCCGCTCGCCGCCACACACGCCAGGGAGCAGCAATGGCCATGCGATGGAGCGCGTTTCTGGACCAGGTCAAGGAGCGCGGCGCGTACGACACCACAGAGGAGGCCGAGCGGGCGGCCCGCACCGTGCTGGCACTGCTGGGCGCTCACTTGGTGGGCGGGGTCCGGGCAGAACTGGCGGCGCGGCTGCCGGAGGAGTTGGCGCTGATCCTTCTCAATCCGCTCCAGGCGCACGAGCCCCTCTCCCCCGAGCGGTTCGTGCGGGCCACCGCGGCCTGGATCGAGGGAGCCACCGAACGGACCGCGGCCTGGGACGTGGGCGCTGTGTTCAGCGTGGCCGCGGACGCCGCGGGCGAAGAGGTCACCCGCCGTATCCTGCTCCAGCTCCCGGCGGGCTACGACCTGCTGTTCGGCCGTACCCAGCTCGCATAGCCCCGGGCAGCGACAACCCGTTTCTGATCGAGCGGAGTCGATGGCGGGGCACGCCCTCAGCCACCGACTCCCAGTCCCAGTCCCAGTCACGTCACTGTCACTGTCAATTCGAACGAGAAAGGCAACGGTGTCATCGTGATCTCCCAGCAGGAACTGTGCCGATTCACTGCGGCCATGACGTTCGAGCAGATGCTGGAAAGAGTGCGCTACGAAGGCGCGTACCCCACCCGTGCAGCGGCCGAGGAGTCCGTACGCGCCGTGCTGGGTGCCCTTGGACGCCAGCTCGCGGGCGACGAGCGCGCGGAACTCGCGGCGAGGATGCCGTACGAGGCCGCTGTCGCCCTGACCTCCGGGATTCCCGCCACCGACCCGCTCACCGGTTGGGGCTTCGTCAGGGACCTGGCGTCCCGCACGGGCCGCACGGCGGCTACCACCCGTTGGGACACCGGCACCGTCTTTCGCGTCGTGGGTCGGCTCGCCGGCGAGGAACTGCTCAGTCGTCTCCTCGCCCAACTCCCGTCCGGCTACGCCCTGCTGTTCGGCCGCGCCGAACTCACCCAGGCGGCCTGACGCGCTCGAAGGCGGGCCCGACATCACATGCCTCCCAGCCCTTCTCATGACCCCTAGGGGATGACCGCAGGCCGAAATGGGGGAACACCCCGATGGTGCGCGCGGCCGGCGGGCTGCAACATGAGTTGACATGACGGAGGAACAGTCGATCAAGCAACGAAGCAACCGGCGTCGCGGCCTGCGGGCCGCCGTCGCCTGCGCGGTCATCGTGATCAGCGCTCTGGGCGCCGTGCTACCCGCTGAAGCCGCTGCGGCACCTACGGAATCCGCGCCGGCCGTGAACGCCGCTCCATTGAGTCTGCCCGTCCCCACGGGCAGGTACGGGGTCGGCGAAGTGCCCCTGCATCTCGTGGACCACTCCAGGCCCGACCCCTGGCAGAGCGGTCGGCAAGACCGCGAGCTGATGATCAGCGTGTACTACCCCACGACGCGTGGGGAAGGCCACCGTGCCGCTCCCTACATGCTTCCCAAGGCGGCGGCGCACTTCGACTCGGTGACCGTCAACGACTACCTCGGGATGAACCTGCCGACGGGGCAGATCAACTGGGCGGCCACCGCCACCCACGTGGTGCAGGGCGCTCCGGCTACCCAAGTGGGCGGGAAGCGACCGGTGTTGGTCTATTCCCCGGGGCTCGGCGAGCCCCGGACCTGGGGCACCACCCTGGTCGCGGATCTTGCCAGCCGGGGCTATGTCGTAGTCACGATCGACAACACCTACGAATCCCCGGAAGTCCAGTTCCCCGACGGTTCTCTGGCCACCATGGTCACGCCTACGGACCCCGATGCCTTCATCAGGAAGTCCCTCGCCGTGCGGACCACCGACACCGGTTTCGTCCTGGACCAGTTGGGCCTGCTGAACGCCGGTCACCAACCCGACACGGACGGCCGGCGGCTGCCGAAGGGTCTCGCCGGAGCGCTCGACCTGTCCAAGGTCGGTATGTTCGGCCACTCGATGGGTGGCACGGCCACGGCCACGGTCATGGATGCTGACCCGCGAGTCAAAGCCGGCATCAACATGGACGGCAACCTGACCAACTTCGACGGCACCCTCATGCCAGTGGCGGAACACGGGCTCACACGGCCGTTCCTGTTCATGGGCAAGGACGGGACGACGGACACCGGCCCCGGCTGGCAGGCGTTCCGCGCCCACACCCCCGGCTGGACCCGCCAGCTGACCCTACGCGGCTCGGAACACGCGTCCTTCACGGACGCGGAGGCGCTGCTCCCGCAGCTGGGCCTGCCGCCGGCCACCCAGACGCAGAACATCGGGATCATCGATCCGGCCACGGCGATACGTACCAACGAGGCCTACATCTCCGCGTATTTCGACCACTGGTTGCGCGGGCGGTCGGACCGACTGCTGAACGGGCCGTCAGACCGGTACCCAGCAATGGAGTTCGTCGACTGATCACCCCGGCCGGGGCACTTGGCAAGGTGGGTCAGGTTGGTGTTGCTTCGGTGCCCGCCACGTCATCAGTCTCATCTGCCTCATCAGCGCGCCAGAGGCACCTGAAGGCTTCGAGTTCGGTTCGAGGGAAGGGCCTGCCCCACGTGTCCCGGTAGCCGCTCTCGTGCCCTTGGTCTCCGGCTCACCCGCGGTGAGCCGGGCCACCGCCGTCAGGAACTCCCCGGGCGCATCGCTGATGTAGGAGGCGGTAAGTAAGGCTTTCGCCTGGTGATCCTCGACCGTGCAGTCGGCCACCTATGTGCCACCTCGCCGACTACGTGAGCCGTCGGCACGGGGGAACGGCCCGGCTGGTGAGATTCCCGCCGTCCGCGCGGCCGCCCGATCACTCGTCGTTCACCCAGCGCATGAGCCGTTGGAGGGGGTAGAAGCCGTCGTGGACAGGCCCGGCGGCATGCCACCCGCTCCGCCGAGGGAGACGACTCGTTGCACTCCGGCGCAGGCGACGGCGCCGCGGAGTTCCGGTTTGCGGGTACCTGGGTAGACGCCGACCGTCTGGGTGGCGACCCCCGCGTGGAGGGCCGCTTCGGAAAGGGCGGCGACCGGGACGACGTTGACGATTTTTCCGTCAGGATGGGAGTCCACCGGCTCCGGTGAGCGGATGACCAGGCCCCGGCCGTCGCACCCGCCCCACACCCGGTAGTCGGGCGCCAGCGAGCGCAGTACGTCGATCTCCTCTCGGAGTTCCGCAGGGACCCGCGGGCCGTCTGCGGAGCTGAACTCCCGGGCGACGCCGAGGCGTTCGCACAGCAGCGCGGTGTACCCGTCGGCGTCCTCCTCCGAGCCCTCGACGAACTGGAAGCGGCTGGCCACGCACGCCTGCTGGTTGAAGAACGTGGCGTCGGCGGCTCCGGCGTCGGCCGCCAGGGCCAGCGACTCGGGCGACTCGAAGGCCTCTCGGCCGATCAGCGAGATGGACGTCCTGGGGTCGAAGGACACGAGTTCGAACCCCGGACCGACATATCGCAGCGCCCCGCGGATCGTGGACTCGCCGCCCCAGGCGACCAGCTTGTCGAAGAACTGGGGGCGTAACAGCCCGCTCTCCACCGTCTCGTCGCCGCCGCGCCAGTACGCGGCGGAGAACGAGCGCACCACGGGATGGCCGGGGGCGACGGCGGCCACCCCGTGGTGCGCAGGATCGCGGTCGCCTGAACAGGCCGTTCGAGGGCAGTCTGAGGAGGCGGTGCCACCGTGACGTACCGCGTGACGAAGTCCGGAGGTTCGGTGACCGGAACCGTCGGCTGACGGACAATCCCCGCCCCAGGTGCCGGACCCGGCGCATGGGGTCCTGGGTGGGGCTGTGCACTCACGGAACTGCGCCAGAAACATTGAGTCATACGGTCGCCGACCTTGCGTCCGACCGAACGTTCCCTGAAGAGAATCCCGTCGTTCGCACCACCGAGGAGCCTGGCCTAGACCACCTGGTCAAGTTTCGATCTCCCCTGCCCGAGGCGGCGACACAAGCGGGTTACCAGCGGTACGTTCCCGCTGCCCCCTCCACTTCACAGGAGTTCAGCTTCATGCGCCGTCTTCTCACCTGCCTCACGGCCGCGGCCGTCACCTGCGGCGGGTTCGTCGCGACCGCGTCCCCGGCAGCCGCCGCGGACCCGGTCTCCGGGACCTTCAGCACCCTCACCTACAACGTCGCCGGTCTGCCGTCGATCCTCTCCAGTGCGTCCACGCCGCGCGACACCAGCACCACGGCCATCGGCCAGCGCATCGCGCCGTACGACATCGTGCACGTCGAGGAGGACTTCAACTACCACGCCAACCTGTACGCCGGGGACACGGCGCACGCCTACCGCACACCCACCAGTGGCGGTGCCGCTATCGGCAGCGGGCTCAACACGCTGTCCAAACTCCCTTACGACGAGGACGACTTCGAGCGCGTCCACTGGAACTCCTGCCAGTGGGACTCCGGCGACTGCCTGACTCCCAAGGGGTTCACCTTCATGCGTGAGCGCCTCGCGGAGGGCGTTTACGTCGACTTCTACAACCTGCACACCAACGCGGGCACCAACGACGGCGACGAGGCCTCACGCGCCGACAATCTCAACCAGCTCACCGCCTTCATCAAGGCCCACTCCGCGGGCAACGCGGTCGTGGTCATGGGTGACACCAACACCCGCTACACGCGCGCCGCCGACACCATCGCCGAGTTCGGCGCCGCCAACGGGCTGACCGACGCGTGGGTCCAGCTGATCCGTGGCGGCACCCCGCCGATCAAGGGCAGCGACGCCCTCGTCTGCGATCAGACCGGTCCCACCGTGCCCAACACCTGCGAGGTCGTCGACAAGATCCTCTACCGCGGCAGCAAGCTGGTCTCGCTGAACGCCACGTCCTACAACAACGAACACGCCAAGTTCCTCACGGACGGCGGTCTCATGCTGTCCGACCACGACCCGGTCGCGGTCGGCTTCTCCTGGTCGCGCAACGCGGACTTCCAGCTCAGCGACCAGTCCGGCGGACCGCACGGCGACTACTACAACGACATCGACGCCGTACCGGCGGGCGCCCGCCCTGTCAGCCTCTCGCTGCGCAGTGGTTCCCGCGTCGACAGCGTCGGTCTGACCCTGGACAACGGCACGGTCCTGACCCACGGAGGCACCGGCGGCACGGCCTCGTCCCTGACTCTGGGCAGCGGGGAGTACGTCACCTCCGCCCAGCTGTGCCAGGGCTCGAAGGACGGCCACACCCGGATCTTCTACGCCAAGTTCACCACCAGCCTCGGCCGGAGCCTCTCCGGCGGAAGCACCACGTCCGACTGCGTGACGCGCACCGCGCCGTCGGGATGGCAGCTCGCCGGGTTCCACGGGCGCGCCGCCGACGAGATCGACAAGCTCGGCGTCATCTTCACGAAGCGCTGATCCACTCCCCCGCACGGCGAACACGCGGCGGCGGCCTCCGGGTCGTCGCCGTCGCCGTCCGGGCTCAGCCGTCAGTCACCGAGGTGCCGTTGGAGCCAGTCGGCGGCGGCACGGCGGAACAGGCGCCGGCTGTCCGCGCGCAGGAAGTCGTGGCCCTCGTCGCGCAGAGCGAGCAGTTCGGCGGGGATGCCGCGTTCCCGGGCGGCCCGTACGAACTGCTCGGACTCCCCCGGCGGAACGTTGTTGTCGTGTTCGCCGTGGACCGCGAGCACCGGGACACGCAGCGCGTCGACGCGGCTCATCGGGGAGAGAGAGCGCAGCAGTGCCCGGTCCTGCTCCGGATGGCCGTACTTGTGCACCGCCGAATCGGCGATCCACGGCTCCGTACCGGCGAAGAAGGTCAGCAGGTCGGACATGCCGCAGACGGCGACCCCGGTGCGGAAGAGATCCGGATGCCACACGAGGGACGCGAACGTCAGATAGCCGCCGTACGAGCGTCCCATGACGGCCAGTCGGGTCGGGTCGGCGGGACCTGCCGTCACCGCGTGGGCCGTGCAGTCCGCGACGTCGTCCAGCGCGGCGAAGCGGCCGGATCCCAGGTCGGCGTCGACGAAGGACCTGCCGTGTCCCGACGAGCCGCGGACGTCGGGGGCGAAGACGTCGAGACCGCGTCCGAGCAGTTCGTGGTACAGCGGGTTGAAGACGGGGCGTTCCTGTTCCTCGGGGCCGCCGTGCAGATGGATCACACACGGGGCCGGCTCGCCCGGGGCGCGCCCCGGCGCCCTGTAGTACCAGCCGCTCAGGGGCAGCCCGTCCCGTGCCGCGAGGCGCAGGGGAACGGGCCGCACGGGTGGGCGGCCCGGCGGTACGGCGTCCTCGTCACGCGAGGACCACGGGGTGCGCAGCAGGGACACGCCCTCGTGGGCCCACCACACACCCGGGCGGCGTTGCGAGCCGGAGAGCGCGAGCAGCATGCGCCCCGGCCCGGCCGCCACCACCCGTGTGACGACCTCGTGCGGCAGGGAGACGGGCCGCGCCGGCCCCGTGTCGTCCGGACCGTGGCGCGCGCGGGACGTCTCGACGAGTTCGAGTTCACCGGCGCCCTGCGTGTTCCACACCAGCACGGCTGTCCGGCCGTCGTGAGCCATCGCCAGCAGTTCCAGTTCCTGGTCCTCGCGCTGCGCCACGACCGACCTCTCGCGCGGCTCGCCGTCGGCGTCGAGCGCGAGCGCGAACAGTGCCGCGTACTCCCGGTCGGCGTCGCTGCGCAGCCAGAGGGTCCGCCCGTCCGGGGAGAACCGGCCGATCCATGGGTCACCGTCGGCGACCGGCACCGTGCACAGGGTCGCCGAGTCGGCCGTGCGGCGTACGACCGCCTCGCGTCGGCCGCGCGGCCCCCGGCGCAGCAGTGCGAGCGTGCCGTCGCGGCTGAGGTCGCACACGCGCAGGGTGGCGGCGTGTGTCTCCGTGGCGAGGAGTACCGGCGAGGCCGGACCGTCGGGATCGATCAGGTAGGCCGACAGTCCGCCGCCGGGCCGTACGGCCGGCGCCTCCGGTGCCGTGAGGTCGACCGGCGCCGGCGCCGGCGCCGTCCGTTGTCCGGAGTCGTAGCGGGCCCCGCCCAGGAGCGTCGCGCGGCCGTCCCGGTCCTGCCGGTCTCGTGGGAGCGGGGCACCGGTGGGGTCCAGGTCCGTCGACGCGTGTCCCCCACGGTTCGGGTGTGAGTGGCCGGTCTCGGCGACGGTGACCGCGACGGCCGATCCGTCGTGCGTCCAGCACCCCAGGTAGGCGGAACTTCCCGGATCCGCTCCGGCGAGGATGCGGCGGCCGGTGCCGTCGGGCCGTACGCACAGCACGCGTGAGTGCTCGCCACCGCCGGGCGCGGTGGTGTACGCGATCCAGCGGCCGTCCGGTGACCAGGACACCTCCTTGACGGGGTCCGGGCTGGAGTCGAGCAGCCGTACCTCGTCACCGTCCACGGGCCCAGCCCACAGCTGCGGGACACCGCCCCGGTCGCAGATGAAGGCCGCCTCGGTGCCGTCGGCGGTGGCGGAGGGGTACCAGCAGCCGTGCGCGCGCAGCCGGGTCACCGCGTCGCGCGGGCCTGCCGCGTCGGGCAGCGGCACCGGGACGGGCGCGGCGGCGCGGGCGGGCTCATGCCCGTCCACCGACCACGGGTCCGGCGGCGGGGGAGCCGGCGCCGCGAGGGCGGACGTCCCGGGGCGGTCCGCGGCCGGCGGGCGCGGGGCCGTCGCTGCCCACGGCGCCCGCGCGCCCGCCTCGTCGGTCACCTGATCCCGTGCGTCTGCAGCCATGTCTCCAGCAGAGCCACCTGCCACAGGGCGTTGGCTCCCCGCTTGGTCCGGTGCTCGTCGGGCGCCGCCAGGAGTTCGGCCACGTACGACTCCTGGAACAGGCCGCGCTCCTTCGCCTCGGGCGCGTCGAGCGTCGCCCGCACCCGGTCCAGGACGGGGCCCGCCATGTGCTTGACGGCCGGGACGGGGAAGTAGCCCTTGGGCCGGTCGACGATCTCCGGGGGCAGGAGCTTCCGGCCGGCTTCCTTCAGTACGCCCTTGCCTCCGTCGGCCAGTTTGAGTTCCGGCGGGCAGGCGGCGGCCAGCTCCACCAGTTCGTGGTCGAGGAACGGTACCCGGGCCTCCAGACCCCAGGCCATGGTCATGTTGTCGACGCGTTTGACGGGGTCGTCGACGAGCATGACGTGGGTGTCCAGCCGGAGGGCCGCGTCCAGGGCCGTCTGGGCACCGGGGGCGGCCATGTGATCCTTGACGAAGCGGTCCGAGACGTCCTCGTCGGGCAGCATGTGGGGCTGCAGGATCCGGGCGAGGTCGGCATGCGGCCGGTCGAAGTAGGTCTGGGCGTACCTGTCCGGCTCCTCCTCCCGGCTGACCTCCGCCAGTTCCGGATACCAGTGGTAGCCGGCGAACACCTCGTCCGCGCCCTGTCCGCTCTGTACGACCTTCACCTCCTTCGCGACCTGCTCGGACAGCAGATAGAAGGCGACCGTGTCATGGCTGGTCATCGGCTCGCTCATCGCCGCGACGGCCCCGTCCAGGGCCGCCGACACACGGTCGGAGGGAATCAGCAGCCGATGGTGGTCGGTGTCGAACTCCCGTGCCACCAGGTCCGAGTAGGCGAACTCGTCCCCTTCCTCGCCTCCCTCGGCCTCGAACCCCACGCTGAACGTCTTGAGGTCGTGCTGGCCCTCGTCGGCGAGCAGCGCGACGACCAGGCTGGAGTCCAGTCCGCCGGAGAGCAGCACGCCGACCGGCACGTCGGAGACCATCCGGCGGCGTACGGCGGTGCGCAGCGCCTCCAGTACGGCGTCGCGCCATTCGGTGGGGGCCATGTCGGCGTACTCGGGCCGCCGGGTGTACGACGGCTGCCAGTAGCGGTGGTCGTGGTGGGTGCCGTCCGGCTCGACGACGCGCACGGTGGCCGGCGGCAGCTTGCGGACGCCGTTGAGGACGGTGCGCGGCGCCGCCACCGTGGCGTGCCAGCTCAGGTACTGGTGCACGGCCACCGGATCGAGGGAGGTGTCGACGTCCCCGGCGGCGAGAAGGGCCGGCAGCGTGGAGGCGAACCGCAGGCGGCCCGGCGTCCGCGCCAGGTACAGGGGCTTGATCCCGAGTCGGTCGCGGCCCAGCACGACCCGCCCGGTGCGGTGTTCGACGAGGGCGAAGGCGAACATGCCGTAGAAGTGCTCGACGCAGGCGGTTCCCCACTGCTGGTAGCCCTTCAGCATCACCTCGGTGTCGGACGTCGACTCGAAGCGGTGGCCCAGGTTCTGGAGCTCTTCGCGCAGCTCCTGGTAGTTGTACACGCAGCCGTTGAAGACACCGGTGATCCGGCCCCGGGCATCGGTCATCGGCTGGGCGCCGAACTCCGACAGATCGATGATCTTCAGGCGGCGGTGTCCCAGCGCGACCGCGCCCCGCGTCCACGTCCCCTGTCCGTCAGGGCCACGGGCGGCCAGCCGCTCGCTCATGCGCTCGACGGCGGCGAGGTCGGGTCGCCGGCCGTCGAAGCGGATCTCCCCGCTCAGACCGCACATGTCGTACCGCCTCCCTGCCGCACGGCCTGGACGGCCGGGGCGCGTCTTCGAGGCACGATCCGGGTGTTGTCGCTGGACATGACGAAACATCTCCTGTGCGGGTGGGTGAGGGACAGGGCACGCCCGGCGGCCGTGACACCCCAGGGCTGTGCCGACCTCATGGCGTTCGCCGCCCCGTCAGTGGCCGATGGCCTCCGGCGCGCCGGAACCGAACGGGGGGCCTGTGGTGCCGGCCCCGGAGTACGGAAGACTCACGCGCCCGAGCGACGCCGATCTGGGGTTTCTGCGTTCGCCCCGGGTCTCGGCGATCAACAGGTCGACGCAGGCCAGCAGATCCTCGTCCCGCGCCGTACGCCGTATGTACTCGGCAGCGCTGCCCTCGGCGAGGGCCTCGTCCGTCAGCTCCCTGACCGTCCGCCAGTCGCCGTGGGACTCCAGCGCGGGGCGCAGCCGGGCGAGCAGCTTGCGCACGACCTGGGGCGCGGGCGCGTCCTGGTGGGTCTCGGGGTCCACGAGGGTGCCTTCGAGTCCGGAGCGGGCGGCCCGCCAGGAGGCGCCGCGCAGCCACTCGTGCCGGCCCTGACAGGGCGGCGCGTCGTCCTGCCGCAGCCGCTCGAGGGCCTCCGTCACCAGGGCGCGGAACAGTCCGGCGATGAGTACGACGGTCTCCGCGCGCGGGCAGGCGTCACAGATCCGCAGTTCGAGGGTCGGCAGATGCTCGGAGGGGCGTATGTCGTAGTAGATCATCCCGGCGTCGGTGATGATCCCGGCCCGGACCAGGTCGCGCACCGCGGCGTCGTACTCGGTCGCGCTCGGGAAGCAGCCGATCGGCCCGGCGGTGGGCCAGCGCTGCCAGAGCATCGTGCGCCAGCTGGCATAGCCGGTGTCGGAGCCCTGCCAGAAGGGTGAGCTGGCGGACAGCGCCAGGAGCACGGGCAGCCAGGGCGAGACCTCGCACATCACCCGTACCGCCGTGTCCCGGTCCGGGATGTCCACATGGACCTGGGCGCCGCAGATGAGCTGCTCATCGGCGACCTGGCGGTATTCCTCGACCATGTGGTGGTAGCGGGCGTCGGCGGTGGGCTGCCCGCAGGAGGCGGGCGCGAGCGGCGCCGTGCCCGAGGCCACCGCGGCGAGGCCGAGCGAGGCGGCTGCCCGGTCGAGGCGCCGCCTCGTGCGGGCCAGGTCGCAGTACAGGTCGTGCAGGGATGCGTGCACTCCGCTGTTGGATTCCACGACGGACTGGTGCAGCTCGCTGGTGAAGGTCCGCCGGGGAAGCCGTCGCAGGATCGGATCGGCTCGCGGAACGAGCAGTCCGCTCTCCACCTCCAGCACGTGGAACTCTTCTTCCACTCCGATGCACATGCTCACGGTCACTCCTTGAGGGCATCAATGCCTTCCGTCCCGGGAGTGCGGTCACTCGCCGGAAGGATGCGACGGCTGTGACAAGCACCGAGTTCCCCGGACACCGACGAATAAGCTCAGATTTGCACCTTTAGCCTGTCATCTTCGCAGATGAGCGTATGAGCGCATCTTGTGCGGGACAGACGGACCCCCGGCCGTCACCTGTCACCGGCGGTGGTGCGGGGCCGGGTCAGCAGCCCGCCCAGCGCGATCATGCCGAGGGCGAGAACGAAGTGCAGCCGGTTGTCGGCCGTGTTCAGCGGCACGAAGTTGGCCGCGCTGTCGTGGCCGACGAACAGGCCGTACAGCCAGAGCACCAGATAGATGGCACCGCCGGCCAGCAGGAACGTGCCCGCACCGGAAGCGGTGCGCGCCATGGCCACTCCCGCGACGCCGAAAGCCAGGTGGACGAGGTTGTGCAGGACGGAGACCTGGAAGAGCCCCAGCAGTTCGGCGCCGGATTCGTGCGAGGCGAACGTCATCGTGTCGTAGTGCGTCGTGATCCCCGGAATGAATCCCAGGATGCCCACCAGCAGGAACACCACGCCCACCAGCAACGAGGCCTGTTGTACGGGCGAACGAGAGGTGGTCGACGTACGCGCGTGCGTGGTCATGGGAGTCCGGACCTTCCCTCGGGGCGCCCCGGTGAGCGCCGTTGCGCGGCGAGTACCCCGGCACCACGACACAACCCTGCCGAACGCACCGAGTCCGCATGGGCGTCAGCGGTCGTGCCAGGTTTCTACCGGGTCACCACATGCCGTTCGTCGGGCACACAGTGCGTCATGGTGAGGCCCTCGACATCACGCGGCGGATTGTCACCCAGGCCGGCGAGCCGCTTGCGGTCCTCGTCGGTCAGGTCCTGGCCCGTCAGCGGCTCCAGGCCCGTCACGTCGCCCGCGCTGATGCCCAGACCGTCGCCGATCCGCCGGCCGAGGTCGTTCTCGGCGAGCAGGAAGTGCCAGACCATGCGCTCCTGCACCGGCCGTGCGCACTGCGCGAGCGCGGCCGTGAGGTTGCTGACCAGGTCGTCGCGCTCCCACTGCTCCATCAGCAGATAGCGCTGGGCGGCCTGCAGGTAGTCGTTGGTGCGCGAGATGCGCCCGCGGGCCAGCCTGCCGTGGATCTCGGGGCCCTGCTCGTCGTCCGTGGCGTACCGCGCCTCGCGCAGGCCGCCGGTGATCGACGGCTCGTAGTTGACGCTCGGGTTCTCGCCCCCGCCGTCCTGGTGGTACGCCATGAGGCCGTCTCGCTGGTTGGTGCGTACCTCGGCGTTCTTGGCCTGGTTGACGGGCAGTTGGAGGTAGTTGGGCCCGACCCGGTAGCGCTGGGTGTCGCTGTAGGAGAAGGTGCGACCGACCAGCATCTTGTCGTCGGAGAAGTCAAGGCCGTCGACGAGCACGCCGGTGCCGAAGGAGATCTGCTCGTTCTCCGCGAAGAAGTTCTCCGGCATGCGGTCCAGCACCATCCGGCCGACGGGCCGGGGCGGGAAGTCCTGCTCCGGCCACGTCTTGGTGTCGTCCAGCGGGTCGAAGTCCAGCTCCGGGTGGTCGGAATCGTCCATCATCTGCACCAGGAGTTCCCACTCCGGGTGGTCACCGCGGCCCACCGCCTCGTAGAGGTCCTTCGTCGCGTGGCCGAGCGACTCCGCCTGGACGTTCGCGGCGTCTTCCTCGGTCATGCTGCGTACGCCCTGCGAGGGCATCCAGTGATACTTGACCAGCACGGTGCGGCCCTCGTCGTTGACCCACTTGTAGGTGTTGACGCCGAAGCCCTGCATATGGCGGTAGTCGGCGGGGATGCCGCGCGGGCTGAACAGGTTGACGAGCATGTGCATGGCCTCGGGCGTCTGCGACATGAAGTCGAAGATGCGCCGCGGCTGCTGCTCGAACGTCACCGGGTCGGGCTTGAGCGCGTGGATGACGTCCGGGAACTTGATGGCGTCGCGGATGAAGAAGACGCCGAGGTTGTTGCCGACCATGTCCCAGTTGCCGTCCTCGGTGTAGAACTTCACCGCGAAGCCCCGCGGGTCACGGGCGGCCTCGGAGGAGTCACGGCCACCGATCACGGTGGAGAACCGGACGGCCAGATCGGTCCGTTTCCCTCGCTCCTGGAAGAGCTTGGCCCGGGTGTATCGGCTGGCGGGTTCGTCGCCCCAGCTGCCGTACGCCTCGAAATAGCCGTACGCCAGGACGCCGCGCGTGCACGACCCGCTCGGGGATACGCTCCCGGTCGAAGTGGCTGATCTTCTCCAGGAACTGGTAGTTCTCGAGTGTGGCGGGGCCCCGGGAGCCGACGGTGCGCTGGTTCTGGTTGTCGTGGACCGGGTGGCCCTGCCGGTTCGTGAGCACCTTCCGGTCGTCGCCGGGAGGGGGGCCGCCGCCGGGGGTGGAGCCGGGGCTGGATACGTCCGTCATGACCATGGGCTCCTTCGGGCGCGTCCCCACCGTCCGGGTGGGGGTCGGTGTCGCCGGGTATCCGAGGGCGCGGAGGAGTCACCTCGATCGGTGATCGAATGCGGACCGGGTCGCGGGGACGGACGGTGAACCGGCCGTTCGGGGGCAGGCGACACCGCAGACGCCGGGGACCTGGGAGAGGACCCGGGTCGAGCGGAGGGAGCCGGTACGCGATGGGAACCGTCGTTCACGTTCCGCAGACCAGCGACATGATCGGGGAGGAACTCTCCGGGGACGAGGCGCTCACCGCGCTGCGGCGGTACGGCGGCATCCGGCTGCTGGTGGACTCGTTCACCCGGTTCCGCTACGCCGACGGCTTCACCAACGCACGCGCCCTGGCGTTCCAGATCGTCCTCGGCCTGGTGCCCCTCAGCCTGGCCCTGGTGGGTCTCGCCACGTCCGTGCACACCGAGGTCGTGGGCCGGGTCATCGAACGGGCTCTCGGTGACATCGTCCCCGGCGCCGGTGCCGGGGTGTTCGACGAGGCGTTCGCGGGGACGCGGCGCAGTGCCGACGGTGATGTGTGGAGCACCCTCGCCCTGTGGCTGGGGCTGGCCTTCGCCGTGCTGAACCTCGCCTCGGCGATGGGCCAGATCGAGCGCGGCGCCAACCGTATCTACGGCATCGAGCGGGACCGCCCGTTCACCCGGAAGTACGGCCGCGCCCTGCTGCTGTCCGTGGCGGGCGGTCTGCCCATGGTGCTCGGGTTCATGGTGCTCGTCGCCGGTGAGGCGGTCGGCGACGCCGTCGCCCGGACCCTGGGCTCCGCGGGCGACGGAACCCGCTGGTGGGTCACCCTGGAGGTCCCGGTGGGTCTGGCGCTCGCGTGGATCGCCTCCGCCGTGATCTTCCGGTGGTCGCCCCGCCGCAGGCAGCCGGGCTACACCTGGCTGGCCTTCGGCAGCGGCGTCCATCTCGTCCTGTGGCTCTCGGCCACCTGGCTGCTCGCCCTGTACGTCGGCAAGAGCGCGGCGTTCGGAGCCGTGTACGGTCCGCTCACCGCGTTCGTCGCCCTGCTGCTGTGGGCCAACGTCACCGGCGTCGCCCTGTTCCTGGGCATCGCTTTCGCCGCCCAACTGGAGGCGCGGCGCGCCGGGATCGAGTCCGCCGTACGCCCGGATCCCGGGCCGGGTGCCTGAAGGGCCGGCGCACGCGCGGGGCGGCTGTCAGGCGGCGCCGGTGATCCCTGGGGCGACGAAACGCCGGTGCAGAGGTGTGAAGGCCGTCTCCGGGGCGCCCGCGATGCCGACCTTCTCGATCGCGGGGGCCAGCCGTTGGACGAAGAAACTCTGGAAGCCCTCCTCCGACTCCCAGACGTCGATCACCCGCAGCCCCTGGTCGTCGAACCACGCCAGGTGTACTTCACCGCCGTCCGCGGCGACCTCCTCCCAGCCGACCGTGTCCCGCACCATGTCGTACTGCTCAGGGCTTACCCCGGCCCAGCTCATCGTCATCACTACAGCCATTTTCCCGCCCTCTGCTTCCCGTTCCGGATGTGCAGGAGCATCGTCCCGTCGGAGGGGCCGCCGACGAATGGCGCACAGAGGTGCGACACCGCCGGGTTCCGCCTCGCACGCCCGGCGTGCGGCCGTGCGAGGGGCGCCCCCTGTGCTTCGGGTGGCTCCGGTCAGAAGGATCGGGGGTCAGCGGACCCCGCGTGCGTTGAGCCGGGCCGCCTGACGGGTCAGATGGTCGCGTTCGGGGAGGTTGGGTGCTTTCAGGGCCGCCTCCGCGTAGAGACGTGCCGCTGTCGTCAGGTCACCGTCGCGCTCGTGGAGGTAGGCCTCCACAGCGGTGTGGCGGGGCAGTGTGTACTCCAGCGTCGCGAGCGCCGCCAGGCCGGCGCGCGGTCCGTCGGCCTCGCCGACGGCCACCGCGCGGTTGAGCTGGACGACGGGACTGTCGGTCAGTCGCACGAGTTCGTCGTACCACTCGACGATCTGTACCCAGTCGGTCTCCTCGGCGGTGGGTGCGTCGGCGTGAAGGGCGGCGACGGCGGCCTGTGCCTGGAACTCACCCAGCCGGTCGCGGGAGAGGGCCGCCTGGAGAATGCCGACGCCCTCAGCGATCGACGTGGTGTCCCATCGGCCGCGGTCCTGCTCGGCGAGGGGTACCAGGCTGCCGTCGGGTGCGGTGCGGGCCGTACGGCGGGCGTGGTGGAGCAGCATGAGGGCGAGCAGCCCCGCCACCTCGGGGTGATCGACCCGCGCCGCGACCTGCCGGGTGAGCCGGATGGCTTCGGCGGCGAGGTCGATGTCGCCGGAGTAGCCCTCGTTGAAGACCAGGTAGAGGACGCGCAGGACGGTGGCGACGTCGCCGGGCTGGTCGAATCGTATGCCGGAGACGGTGCGCTTGGCGCGGCTGATGCGCTGGGCCATGGTCGCCTCGGGCACCAGGTAGGCCTGGGCGATCTGGCGGGTGGTCAGCCCGCCGACGGCGCGCAGCGTGAGCGCGACCGCCGAGGAGGGGGTCAGTGACGGGTGGGCGCACAGGAAGTAGAGCTGAAGGGTGTCGTCCGTCGCGGGCGTGGGCCCGGGCACCGGCTCCTCGTCGACACGGTCCTCACGCCGGCGCCGGGCCGTGTCCGCGCGGGTCGCGTCGAGGAACCGGCGCCAGGCGACGGTGACCAGCCAGCCCTTGGCGTCCCGTGGCGGGTCGTCCGGCCAGACGCGGACCGCCTCGACCAGTGCGTCCTGTACGGCGTCCTCGGCCGCCGCGAAGTCTGCTCCGCGGCGGACGAGGACGGCGAGCACGCTCGGGGTGAGGCTGCGCAAGAGTGCCTCGTTCATCGATGCTGTCACTCCGTGGTGGCGCAGTGCTCGGCCATGAACGGGCGCAGTTCGATCCACTCGTGGATCGGCTTACCGTCGGCTCCGGGGGCGGCCGACAGTTCTCCGGCCAGCTCGACGGCGCGTTCGTAGCTGTCGACGTCGATCGCCATCCAGCCGGCGATGAGGTCCTTGGTCTCGGCGAACGGGCCGTCGGTGACCGCGGGGCGCCCCTCACCGCCGTACTGGACGAACGTGCCCTCGGGGGCGAGCGCCTGGCTGTCCACGAACTCGCCGGTCTCCTCCAGCCGGGCCGCGAAGTCGCGCATGTACTGGATGTGCGCCGAGATCTCCTCCGGCGTCCACTTGTCCATCGAGACGCAGTTGACCGGAGCCGGGGCGCCTCGGTAGTGCTTGAGCAGCAGGTACTTGGCCATGGTGGTTCTCCTCGGTGCTGGTGCGGCCCATTGTGGCCGCTTTCACTTCGAGGACGGAGCCGGGTACGGGTTCTCGACATCGGCGACCGACTTTTTTTGTTTTCTCGGTCAGGCCTGGTCAGCAGGGGCTCCCGGTCGTCCGTGCCTGAGGCGTCACAGGGTGGCCGCGCCGGTCACGACGGCCGCCAGTCCGGCGATCAGCTGGATGATGATCACGCCGACGGCCGACTCGTTGTCACGGCGCTCGGCCGCGGGATCGGAGGTGTGGAAGGCGGGGTCGGAGGGGGCGTAGTGGATGGTGAGTTCGCGGCCGAGTGAGCTGCCGGGGTCGGGGATGCCGTCGTAGGACAAGGCGGTGACGTGGACGCCCTCGCGGGTGGTGAAGGTGATGACGGGGGCGTGGTTGACGATCTCGTCGCCCTCCCCGTCCGTGCGGACGTCCTTGGCGACGGCCACGACACGCGCCGGGACCGCGACGGCCGACGACAGCAGCGCGTCACGGGTGCGCACTCTGCGGAGATCGCCGCTGGTCACCGTCCAGGCGATGAGCAGGGCGCCGAAGCCGAGCAGCGCCCAGGGGTAGCCCCGGGCGACGGTCGCGTGAATGACCAGTCCGACGGCGAGCAGGGCCCCGGTGCAGTTCGGGACGACCCGGCCGCCCCTCTCGTCCCCGGTACCGAGCATGACGCGGAACCGGTCCGGCCGCCCGCGCGGATAGCGCACCGTGAGTTCGAGGCCCACCCAGGCCGCGTCGACGCCGATGCCGTGCCTGCCCGTGTTCGGGAGGACGAACTCCCGCCCGCTGTCCGGGTCCTGGAACGCGACCGTCACCGGAATCCCCGGGAGCTTGGAGGCGCCGTGCTCCGGCTGTCCCACTTCCACGATCCGGGCCGTCACCCAGACCGCTCGCTGGGCCGGTGTGAGCCCGGCCAGGGAGAGCCCGTAGCCGAGCGATGCCAGAGCCGCCGGCACCACCCACCACAGCTGCGACATGTCGTGCGCGCTCACTCAAAGCTCCAGGCGGAACATGCTGCGGGCCGGGTCGACCACGGCGCGGAGCAGGAGACCCACGCGGAGCGCCGGGTGCGACGAGTGCTTCCAGGTCGTTTCGAACGGCTGCACCCCCGGCCCGCTGATCCGCAGCCCGACGGCTACTCCGGTCGATTCGCCGTCGTCCCAGTCGGTGAGGCTGCTGACCTCCGCCGTCACCGCGATCCCGACGGCGTCGAGCCGCCGGTTGTCCTCCCTCTCGAACTGGGCGTTGAACCAGAGTGCGAGGCCCAGGGGGGTGCAGAACACGGTGCACAGGACGCTCCCGAGCAGGAAATCAAGATCGGCGAAGAAGGTGAAGGCCAACAGAACCGGCCCGCACAGGCCCAACATCGCGCCGAAGGAGTAAAGGATCAGTGCTTCGAACGGACCGACCCTGTCCACCTGCCTCGGCCCGGGGCCGTCGGCGCCGTCCGGCATCTCAGGATTCCGGTCTCTCGGACACCGTTGCTCTGCGGGTCACGGGGTCACACCGTCCCCGGCGTAGAGGTAGGCACCGGGTCGGGCGGGGTCGGCGATCAGCAGTACCTGGTCGCCGGTGCGGGGTATGCGCAGCTTGGAGACGATGGTCTGGAGAGTGATCCGGTCGGCGGCGCCGGGCGGTTGGAGGACCAGGTCGACGACCGGATCGAAGTTGACCAGCTTGCCGGTGTCGCCGATCGACACGACGGTGGCGGGCACGGTCGGCGCCCCGGCGGCGAGCAACTGCTGTACGTCGAGGCCTGAGTTGTACGCGCCGATCGACTGCTGGACCTTGGCGAAGTCCGACTCGCCGAGGAACGCGCGCGTGGTCCGGCCGTAGAACCCCTTGCCGCTCGCCACCTTGCCCCCGATCTCGGCGGCCCGCTCCTCGCGGCTCTTGCGGCGCCCGAAGATTCCCATGGCGTTCTTCCCTTCCGACGGTGTCGGTTTCCCTGTCGCTGTGCTGACGAAGTGGACGCTAGGCGGCCCGGGACGCCTACCGATCCCAGGTTCGTACGCACGTTTGTCCTCGGCGTACGCTCCTGACATGCCGCCGCCCTCCAGCCCGCCGACCGGTGAGCGCCGACCGCGTGCCCTGGTCATCGATCACGCCTGGCGCGGACTCGGCCCGGGACTCGAACCGCTGAGCGGTCCCGGCGGGGCGCCGCTGACCCGGACGGTCAAACTGATCGTGCTGCCGCTGATCGTCAGGCCGGCGCTGCGGCCGGCACTCGCGGCGGACTTCCTCGCCCCGGCCGAGACCTCGCTCCTCGATGAGCTGATCCGGGAGTCCACCGGGCGGCTGGTGGCGACGGCGCAGTGGTTCACCCTGCTCAAGAAGGCTCGCCGAGCGCTGGGCGTCGTGGCGGGAAACCCGCAGGACCTGTACTTCCAGCGCTGCTTCGAGCTGGCCGTCGAGCACGGCGCGCCCCGGCAGGGTGCCGACGTTCTGGCCAGGGCGTTGGTCGAGGAGGTGGCGCACTCCCCCGGTGGACGTACCGTGGACGCGCTGAAGGACCATCTGGGCGATGCCGCCCGGCGCTCGCGCCTCGACGCGGAGCTGGCCGCGGCCTGGGAGAGCCGTCCCCCGCCCGCCGACGCGGCTGCCGCGACCGCGGCTCTCCAACGGGCCGCCGAGGTCCTCGACGCCTGCGGTACGCCGGGCCCGGCGGGCACGTCACCGACGTACACCGGCATGGTCGAGGCAGGCCTCGGAGAGTTGTTCGGCCGGGTGCTGTGGGCGTACGCGAGCGGCGTCTGGGGCCGCGGAAATCTGCCGACGCATCTGGGGCTGACGGGGCGGCAGGTGCCCCCGCGTCCGGAGGTGGGGCGGGGCGCCTCGACGGCCACGCTGCCCGCGCCGCTGGACCGCACGCTCTTCGAGCGGCTGTTCACCGTGCTGCAGTCGTCGGCCCACCGGGAGGAGTTGGCGACGGTGGCGGAACTCGTCGCGCGGGAGACCGGCCGCAGTTGCGCTCCGCTCGGGCTGTACGACGAGAGTCTGCGCGTCGCCGTGGTCCTCGGCGGTGGGCTCGCGGCCGGCCTCGATCCGCTGGGCACCGGGGAAGGCGCACCGGGTCGGACCGCCGCGCACCGGGCCGTCAACAGCCGCTGGCGACGGGAGGCGTCGGTCCTGCGCGCCCGCCGGATGACCGTCTCGGCCCGCCCGGACCCGGACGGCGGTGTCCTGGACGCCCTCGCCCAGGACCTCCGTACCCCGTGGGCCGCCTACATGCGGCGCCTGTGGGTGCGGTTGCACGGACGCGACGTACGCGACGCTCCCCTGGAAGACCTCGCGTCGGCCTGGGCCGTCCTCGACGGGGTCGCCCGCTCGGTGATGATGGACCACCGCGCGCGGGTCCGCGCGGCCCTGCGCGCCCTGTCGGTGCCGCCCGCCCCGGTGGCCGAACCGAGGAGCGCGTGATGGCGGCGCCGGAACACGTCGACGTCCGGGTGGTGCGCGGTGCGGACGGCACGATCCGGATCGCCGCCGGGCCCGGTCTCCGTGACGTCGAGGGGTACGGGGATGTCGTCGCCGTGGGCCCCGCGTTCACCCGGGCCGTCCTGGACGTCGCGGGCGCCGTGCTGACCTGGCCGGTGCTCGACGACCCGGCACTGCCGTCGGCGGAGATCCATGACGCGGGGCGGGCCCAGCAGTGGGTGTGGGCCCTGTACGGCGAGGGCGTCGCCGCCGCCGTCCACGACTGTCCGGCGGGGGAGGCCGGCGTACGGGTGTCGGCGGAGGTGACGGCTCTCGCGGGCGCCGCCGCCCGGCTCGGCCTCGGCCACTGGGCGGCCCGGTGGTGGCCGGCGTCGTACTCGGACGGGATACCCGCCCTCGAACCGGACCTGCTGGGCCTGGAGTCGGCCGCGCTCACCCATCGCTGCCAGCAACTGTTCGACGACGGGGGTGACCAGCCCGACGACTGCGCGGCCGAACTGATCGAGGAGCACGGGGCAGCGCTCGACCCGTTGATCCAGTGGTGGCGGGGGGCACCACGGGCGACGGACACCGCTCGTCGGCTGGAAGGTGTGCTGCGGCTGCTCGACGACGCGGCGGACAGCGCCGGACTCGACGGGCCGGCCCTGCGCCACCTCCGCTCGGCTCTGCAGGGTCACGGTCCGGCCGGTACGACGGCCGACTCCGGTACGCCCTTCGGCCGCCACGCCGGTTACGCACTCGCAGCGGGGGAAACGGCTGTAGCGGGCGGCCGGGTGATCGCCCGGGGCTCAGGGGTCAACGACTGGTGCCGTTACCCGCCCGGTTTCGTCGACGCCGCCGAGGACGCGGTGTCCTGGACGGCTCGCGCGCTCGGCGCTCGGCGGCTGGTCGAGGTCGAGGCCCTGGCCGCCCTCGCCGCGCCCGCCGCCGGTACACCTCTCGTCGCGGAAGTCAGGGTGAACGGCGGCGACCCGCACCGAGCGCCCCTCACCAGGCGCGACGACCTGTGGACCGGCCAGGCGGACCTGTCCTCGGACCTGCCGGCGGGGATGCGGGCGCCGCGTGTCGAGATCGGCGTCCTGCTGCCCGGCTTCGACCCGGGCCCCGGCACACCGGGCGAACCCGACGGCCGCGCCGAGCGTGACGCCGTCCGTGCCCTGGTCCGACGACGACTGACGGCCGCCGCCCGGCCACCGGCGGACGAAGCGACCCCGCACGACGGCTTCTCGACGCCTTTCCTCGCCGAGACGGCCGCCGCCGAAGCCGCCACCGACGAGGACTACTGACGTATGCGGGACGACAAGGTCGAACACAGCGAACAGGTTGAACAGGGCGAGCAGGGCGAGAGGGCGGGCGTGATGCCGCTGTACGGGGAGCCGTTCGACAGCGGCCTCGCCCTGGCCGAGGAACTTCAGCTGGCGGCCGACCTCACGGCCGCCGGCGCTGTCTACGGGGAACTGCTCACCGTGGCGGAGTCCATCGAGGACTCCCCCGACGTACGGTTTCTGCGGGCCCACCTGCTGTCCGACCTCGCGACCGTCCGGCTCACCGCCACGGACTTGTCCGGAGCTGAGGACGCCGTCGAGCGCTCCCGCACGCTGCTGGACGGCATCGCGTCCGAGCCGATGGGGCCTCGCGGCCGCCAACTGTGGCTGGAAGTCCTGCTGAAGACGCTCCTCGCCAAGGCTGACCTGCGACGCAGGACGGGGCGGCTGGACGAGGCGCTGGCCTGTCTCGACGAAGCGGCCGCCAGGCTGCCCGAGTTCGACGATCCGGAGGGGCTGCGCGCCGCCGAACTCGGCTCGAACCGGGTGCTTCTGCTGATGGAGCGCGGCGAGTGGGGAGCGGCCGAGGAACACGCGACCTCGCTGCTGTCCACCCTGGAGGCGACCGAACTGGAGACCGTGCCACGGCTGCTGACCGCCCTCGGCATGATCTGCTCCTCGACAGGGCGATACGACGAGGCCGAGGACCACCTCGCCCGTGCGGAGGAGGGTTACCGCGTCCTGGGAGACGTCGGTGAGCAGCACTCACTGCTCGCGCACCGCGCCCATGTCGCGATGGACCGGGGTGAACTCGACCTGGCGGAGCGGCTGTTCGCCGAGGCCTCGGCGTTCTTCGAGCGGCAACGGTGGTCCGGAGACCTGGCGGTCTGCGAACAGGCCCGTGCCTACCTCGCCGGCCGGCGCGGCGACAGTGCCGGCGCGGGCGAGCTGATGGCGGCGAGCCTGGCCCGGTTCGAAGAACTCGGCGCCTCGGTCGCCGCCGCCGACAGCATGCTGCTGGGCGCCCAACTCGCCTACGATCAGGGCGACATCAGCGAGCTGCAGCGACTGGCCCAGAGCGCCCGTGACATCTACCAGGCCCGGGAGGTGTACGAGCGGTGCGCCCAGGTCGACCTCATGCTCGCGCGCACCCTTGAGGACAACCTCAACCGCACGGACCACGGCGACCACGAGAGGCGGTCCGTCGACAACGCGCTCTCCCTCGCGCTGCCCGCGGCCCTGACCCTGCAGGCGGCGCGCTTCGACTTCGCCACCGCCCACGCCCGCCATCAGTGGCTCCAACTGGCGGACGAAGCCATGGAGTTGGTGTTCAGGCTCGCCGTACGCCGCCAGGACCAGGGGCTGTTGTTCGAACTGGTGGAACACCGCAGTGCCGGCGCCTTGCTCGCCCTGGACCGTACGCCAGCGTCGTCGGCGCCCCACGCGTCGCCCTCGGGGTCCGTCGAAGACGCCGGGTCGGTCTTCCCCGGTGCGGCCATGAAGACCTACGCGCGCGCCGACGGCCCGATGACCCTCGGCGGGGTGGCGGCGGAGGCCGCCGCCACCGCCGGTCTGCGCGTCGCGCCGCCGCCGAAAGTGCGGATGGCGGCACAGGGGCCGGGACGTTTCGCGCTCCAGGAGTACATCGCGGGGGCCGAGTTCCGTTATCACCGGCGGATCGTGAACGAGGAGGAGGTCCCCTTCTGGTTCACCGACGACCTGACCGGCCGACCGGTGGTCCAGGTCCGACTGGCCGACGCCGGCGACCTGTTCATGACCTGGACATGGGCCGGCGGCGCCCGGGGTTTCGGCACCGGCCGGGGACCCGCCGGCGAAGTCGACAGTGCGGTGCGGGAGTTGGCCGCCGCGCTGCCGGGTACGGGAGAGGGCGCGGCGGGGGTGCGGCGCGCGTTCGGCTCCGGAGCTCTGGCGGAGCCGGGGGCCGAGCGCCGGCTCGCGCGGGTGCTGGCCGAGGCGCTGTGGCCGGCGGAACTGACGGCGCAGATACGCCAGGTGTCGCAGCGCGCGGGCCGTCCGCTGGTGCGGATCCAGCCCTCGCCCCGGGTCGCCCAGGTCCCCTGGGAACTGCTCGCCGTCGACGGGGCGTCCGACGAACGGCTCATCGAGCTGGCGGACGTCGTGACCACCACGCCGATGTCGTTGCGACGCCAGGCCGACTCCGCGCGCCGGGCGCCGGACCGGGACCCGGATACGAACGCCGGTCCGGTCGTTCTGGTCCTCGACCCCCGGATCCCCGGGTTCCGGGCCGACTCCCCGCTCGGCTCCGTCCTGGGGCCGCCCGGATCGGACCCGGAGCTGCTGTCCTTCGTGCGGAGGCGTCTCGACGAGGGCGCCGTCGTGCCGTCCGTCGCCACCCCGGCGGAGGTGTTGCGCCGCACCGACCTGGACCGGGACTGGCTGAGCGGAGTGCTCCGCGAGGGCGCCCGCAGGCTCCTGTACGTCGGGCATGTGAGCGGCGCGCCAGTCGAGGGCGGGCAGAGCGAGGACGGCACACTCCATCTGTGCTGCGGCCCGGAAACCGCCGGACTGGCCGAACCGGTGCGCGGTCACCGCCCGTTGTCCGCGAAGGATCTTCTGCTGGGCACGCTTCCGTTGCGGGCCGACGGCGAGCCGGGCGCCCGGCTCTGGCCCGCGCCGCCGCGTGTCGCCCTCATCGGCTGCGAGAGCGGCGGCGACCTTCGCTTCGCCGAGTCGTTCGGCCTCGCGACAGCGATGATCCACAACGGTGCCGAACTCGTCACCGCCACCAGGTGGGTGCTGCCGACCAGCTTCGTCTTCCATCAGCTGGCGGCCCTGCCCGAGTCCGTGCGCCCGCTGACGGAGGCGATCATCGCCGTCGACACCGCCCACGAACACCCCGACCCCGTGGGCCGGTTGGGCCGCTGGCAGCGCGAGCGGCTCGGCCTCTGGCGGACCGGCGGCCGGATCGAGCACTCGCCTCTGCTGTGGGCGGCCCTCACCTCCATCACCGTATGACCACGTACCGGAGCCGCGAAGGCGTGGAGTGGCGGAGGCGTGGAGTGGCGGGCCGTCAGCCGCCCGTCGCGGGCAACCGGGCGGGCCCGGTACTGGCACGCAGGGAGATGGGCGGTGTGAGGAGGTGGTGGCGGGGCACCGCGTCGGGGTGGTCGAGCCGCTCGACGAGCAGTTCTACGGCGAGTCGGCCCATGTGCTCGGCCGGCACGTCCGCCGCCGTCAGTTGCGGGGTCACCGTCTCCGCCCAGCGGCCGGCCACGACCCCGGTGACGGAGAAGTCGCGCGGTATGTGACGGCCCGCCATGGCCAGGCCCCGGTAGAGGCCGCCGAGCGCGGCCTCGTTCAGGGTGACCAGCGCCGTGGTCTCCGGGTCGTCGTGGAGGATCCGCTCCAGGCACTCCTGGCCGGCAGGGGCGTCGTCTCCGCAGCAGTACGTCCGTACGGTGAGCCCGCGTTCGGCCGCCGCCTTGGTGAAGCCGTCGAGGCCGCGGTGCGCCGACTCGTACCCGGCCCGCAGCAGGTGCTCGGGCCGGTTCACGAGGGCGATGCGGCGGTGTCCCAGGTCGGCGAGGTGGTTGACGCAGGCCGCCGCCAGCGCGGTGTGGTCGAGGCCGACCCACCAGTCCCGGTCCGCGTGTGCCGTGCGGCCGATGCAGACGGCGGGGAAGTTCTCCTCGCCCAGGTGGTCGACCCGGTCGTCCTGGAGCCTGATCTCCATGAGGATCGCGCCGTCGACCCGCCGCTCACCCAGCAGCCGCTGGAACGAGCGGTCGCTGTCCACCCCGCTCGGAGAGAGCAGCACGTCGTAGTCGTACGCCGCCGCGGCCTCCACCACGCTGCCGATGAAGTCGAGTTGCATGCCGGTGTAGTGGTTTCCCGCCGGCGGGAAAACCAGGCCGATGGTGCTGGTGCGGCCGTTGGCCAGGGCGCGTGCGCTGGCGTTGGGCCGGTAGCCCAGCTCGTCGATGACCTGCTGGATCCTGCGCCGGGTCTCCTCCGACACGGAGCGCTTGCCGCTGAGCGCGTAGGACACGGTGCTCCGCGAGACCCCGGCCCGTTTGGCGATCTCCCCGATGTTCACGGCACTCCTTCGTCGAATTCGTCGAACCGGTTCGCGTGGGGGCAAATTAGGAGCGGCAGCCGCCCCTGTCAATGGCTGACGCAGATCTTCAATCACCTGCCAGCCTATCCGCGTTGAAGTATTGCCCAGCACTTTTCGGCAGTGTTAGCTTCCCGGCACGCATCGTTCGAACCGGTTCGACACTCATCTTGGCTCACCCCACGGAGACTTCAGTGCGACCCACCCGCAGCAGAACCAGTGCCGGCGCCACCGCCGTCACCGCCCTCGCCGCCCTGCTCGCCGTGCCCGCCGGCGGCACGGCCCGCGCGGCGCAGCCCGAACAGCTCACCATCGATCTCGCCACCGACACCGGCGCCTTCCACGGCGGCGCCTCCGGCTCACTCTACGGCGTCTACGGCGACGGCGTGCCCAGCCGCAACGTCCTGGAGGGCATGCACGTCCGTACGGTGTCGACCAAGGCACAGGACGGTCCCCAGCACCCTGGCGCGGACGCCCTGGAGATGCTGCCGCCGTTCGTGGACTCGGGCGGCAAGGACGTCTACGTCTACATGACCGACATCTACCGCGGCTTCCCCTACCAGTGGCCGGGTGCTGACGGCCCGGCACGGCTCGCCGACTTCGAGGAGAAGATCAAAAAGCAGGTCCAGCAGGTCCTGACCCTGGACGGCGCCTACAAGGACCACGTCGTCTACGTTCCCTTCAACGAGCCCGAGGGGAACATGTTCGGCACCGGCGAGTGGAGCTACGACAAGGTCTCCTGGCTGAAGGACCCGCAGGCCTACTTCGCGGCATGGAAGGACGTCTACCGGCTCATCAAGGGCCTCGACCCCGGCGCCCGCATCGCGGGCCCCAACACCAGCGTCCTCTACGACCAGGTCAAGGGCTTCCTGCAGTACGCCAAGGCCAACGACGTCGTGCCGGACGTGATGACCTGGCACGAGCTGTCGTCGCCCGCCGCGGTCCGCACGAGCGTGGCGAAGTACCGGCAGATGGAGAAGGACGTCGGTGTCGGCCCACTGCCCGTCAACGTCAACGAGTACGGCCACAACTTCCACCTCTCCGTGCCCGGTCAGGTCGTCCAGTGGGTCTCCGCGATCGAGGACTCCAAGATCGACGCCGACCTCGCGTACTGGAACATCGACGGCAACCTCAACGACTCGGCGGTGGAGGCCAACAAGGGCAACGGCCAGTGGTGGCTGTTCAACGCCTACGGCCAGATGTCCGGCCACACGGTCGAGGTGACCGCCCCGCATCCCAACCAGCAGTACACCCTCCAGGGCGTCGCCACCCTCGACGAGGACAAGCAGCAGTCCCGGGCGATCTTCGGCGGCAAGAGCGGTGACGCGGACGTCGTCTTCCGGAACATCGACCCCAAGCTGTTCGGCAGCGCCGTGCACGCCACCGTGCAGGAGATCCCCTGGACCGGCCAGGTCGGCGACTCGGCCCAGCCCCTGCGCCTCGCCGACCAGGAGCTCGCGGTAGGCGCGGACGGCACCGTCACCCTCCCCATGACCGGCATGAACGAGATGTCGGCCTACCAGGTCATCCTCTCCCCCGGCGGCCACGGCGCGGTACCGGCCGAGCCGTCGGTGAGCTGGCGCGGGACGTACGAGGCGGAGAACGCCACCTACACCGGCGGCGGCTACTCGAAGAACGGCCCCGAGGGCACGCCCTCCAACGTCGGCGGGTTCGCCACCTCCGGAACGTACAACGTGGGCGGTCTGCGCACCGGTTCCGACGGGGTCCTCGGCTTCGACGTGGAGGTCCCGCAGGACGGCACGTACGACCTGAGTGTGTTCGCCAACTCCTACAACCTGTACGACCTGGTGAAGGAGCAGGGTCCCACCAACGTCTTCCTGCGGGTCGACGGCGCCGATCCGCAGGAACTGCGGCTGCCGCTCGGATACAAGTGGGTGGTCTGGGGCCACACCGACACCACGGTGAAGCTCACCGCCGGCAGGCACCGCATCACCCTCGCCGCGAAGGACCCCGACCTGGGCGTCACCAAGGGCGACGCCATCATCGACAAGATCGACCTGTCACTGCGGGACGCGCGCGTGACCGCACCGGCGGTCTACGAGGCCGAGTACGCCACCCTCTCCGGAACGCGGCCCACCTACACGCGCCCCGGCGCCTCGGGTCCCGGCACGGTTCCGCTGGGCAAGGGCGCCACCGCGACCTTCTGGGTCCACTCCCCCACCGACGGTGAAGCGACCGTGTCCGTCGACCACTTGGGCGGCGGCAGGGCGAGCCTGTCCCTCAACGGCGAAAAACTGGACGTGTCCAAGGTCGGGGGCGACAAGAAGGGCACCGACCGGGTACGGATGTTCCTGTCCGGCGGCATCAACAAGATCACCGTCACCGGCGCCTCACGCGCCCTGCTCCTCGACCGGCTGCGGGTCGCCCGGACCGGCGGCACCCTGACGACCAGGGTCTACCAGGCGGAGGACGGCCGGCTCTCCGGCGCCGCCAAGGTGACCGCCGCCTACACCTTCGCCACCGGCGGCAAGGCGGTCACCGACATCGGCGACGGCACGGCGAACGCCCTCACGGTCGACGTCGTCGCCGACAGAGGCGGGCGGCACGCCGTGACCATCCGCTACTCCAACGCCGAACAGCCGCCCGCCACGCACTACAACCCCGATCCGATCGCCCGGCACGCCGACCTCTCGGTCAACGGCGGACCGGCCCACCGGGTGCTGTTCCCGACAACCTTCCACTTCAACAACTTCTGGGAGCTGACCGTCCCGCTCACCCTGAGGAAGGGCACCAACCGGCTCACGTTCACCGCCGACGAGCTGCCCGACTTCAACGGCGACACATACAACCAGTACGACCAGCGATCCCCGTACGCGCCGGTCATCGACCGTATCGCCGTCACCCCCCTGGCACAGAAGCAGCCCGCCTGACGGGCCGGCCCGGGCCGCCGGCGGCCCGGGCCCTCTGCCGTCGGCGAATCTGCTGCGGGCCGAGAAATCCGCCGACGGCGTCGGGTCGGACCGAGAGTGGGGAGTGCGGAGCGATCCGCCCGCACGAAATCCACGACTCACGATCGACAACCCGACGACTCGCCGAGGAGCCCCCATGTCCCCACTCACCGCCGCCGGTCCCTGGCCGGCGCTGCTGCCCCGGGCCGAGGAGGGCGACACCCCTCCCTCCCGGTTCGACGACCATCTCGCCGCCCAACTGCTCGCCCAGCGCATCGTGTTCCTCGGAACGCAGGTCGACGAGGTCTCGGCGAACCGGATCTGCGTCCAGCTGCTCCTGCTGTCGGCGGAGGACCCGCGCACCGACATCAGCCTGTACATCAACAGCCCCGGCGGCTCGGTGACAGCGGGCCTCGCCATCTACGACACCATGCAGCTCATCCCGAACGACGTGTCCACGCTCACCATGGGATTCGCGGCCAGCATGGGCCAGTTCCTGCTCAGCGTGGGCGCGCCCGGCAAGCGGTACGCGCTGCCGAACGCGCGGATCATGATGCACCAGCCGTCGGCCGGGATCGGCGGCACCACCTCCGACATCGAGATCCAGGCGGAGAACCTGGAGTTCACGAAGCGGACCGTCGAGCGCATCACGGCCCAGCACACCGGTCAGAGCGAGGAGACGATCTCGCGCGACGGCGACCGCGACCGCTGGTTCACGGCCGAACAGGCCCTGGAGTACGGCATGGTGGACCAGGTGGTCGGCTCGCTGGCCGACGTGCGCCCCGCCACCTCGCGACGACGGATGGGGCTCTGACATGGGGACGTACACGATTCCGAACGTCGTCGAGCGCACCCCGCAGGGCGAGCGGTCGTACGACGTGTTCAGCCGGCTGCTGTCCGAGCGGATCATCTTCCTCGGCACCGAGATCGACGACGGCGTCGCCAACGTCGTCATCGCACAACTCCTGCATCTGGAGTCCTCGTCGCCCGAGCAGGAGATCGCGATCTACATCAACTCGCCCGGCGGCTCGTTCACTTCGCTGATGGCGATCTACGACACGATGACGTACGTCCAGGCGCCGATCTCGACGTTCTGCGTCGGCCAGGCGGCCTCGACGGCGGCGGTGCTGCTGGCCGGTGGCGATCCGGGGCGCCGGTTCGTGCTCGAACACGCGCGGGTGCTGCTCGGCCAGCCGGCGAGCAGCGGACACCGGGGCATGGTCTCCGATCTGGCCGTCCAGGCCAGGGAGATGGTCCGTATCCGCGCCCAGGTCGAGGAAGTGCTCTCCCGGCACACGCACCACGACATCGCGACGCTGCGCGCGGACATGGACCGCGACAAGGTGTTCACCGCCGCCGAGGCGGTGGCGTACGGGCTGGCCGACGAGGTGGTGAGCCGACGCCTCGCCGTCGTCTGACGGGAAGGCACCCCCGCGGCACGCCGAACCGCTAGGCGGCGACCACGCAGAGCCCGTTGTAGGGCGCGGACGTCGTCGTACGCGCCCGGGTGCGGCTTCGGGTGTGCCGGGTCAGCTCGCTCTGGGCCAGGGACAGCAGGTCTCCCAGGCCCAGGCCGAGGGCGTGGGCGGCAGCCGCGAGGACCTCTGAAGAGGCTTCCTTGCGGCCCCGCTCCAGCTCCGACAGATACGGCATGGAGATCCTGGCCTCGTCCGCCACGTCCTTGAGGGTGCGTTCCTGGACGAGCCGTTCGCGGCGCAGGACGTCGCCGACCAGGTCGCGGAAGAGCGGTTCCCTGGGTGCGGGCGGCCCCGGAGGCACCGTGCGGGCGGGAGCCGGTGCCGCTGTGGTCCTGGGACGCAGCGGGATGACGCGGGCCTGGTCGGGCGCTTGATTGCTCACCCCCTCAGCCTAAAAGCCGTCGCTTCCAAGGGAAGGGGTCGGCATTCTGCCCTGGGTGGAATCACCACGGCGGGACGGACAGGGCGAGGGGCGAGCATGCTGCGTGACACATTCGACGAGGCGGCGGAACTGTACGACCGGGCCCGTCCCCGGTATCCCCAGGGCCTGGTGGACGACCTGGCCCGAGCGGCCGGCCTCGGTCCGGGCACCCGCGTCCTGGAGATCGCCCCGGGGACGGGCCAACTCACCGTCCCGCTGGCCGCGTCGGGCTGTCGGCTCACGGCCGTCGAACTGGGCCCGTCCCTCGCTGCCGTGGCCCGGCACAATCTGCGGGCGTTCCCGCTGGCGGAGGTGACGGTCGCCGACTTCGAGCACTGGCCATTGCCGACCGAGCCGTTCGACCTGGTCGTCTGCGCGACCGCGTTCCACTGGCTCGACCCGGCGGTACGGCTGCCCAGGATGGCTCGGGCGCTCCGCCCGGGCGGGCTGCTCGCGCTCGTCACCACGCACCATGTCAAGGGCGGCACCGTCGACTTCTTCGAGCGGGTACAGCGGTGTTACGAGCAGTGGGACCCGGCCACGCCGCCCGATCTGCGACAGGTCGACGAGGCCGACACTGCGACGGACACCGGCGAGTTGGAGACCTCCGAGTACGTCGACCGGGTCACCGTCCGGCGCCATGCCCAGGACATCGCGTACTCCGTGGACGAGTACATCGACGTCCTGCTCACCTACTCGGGCCACCGCGCGCTCGACGCACCCTCGCGCGACGGTCTGCTCGCCGACATCCGGGACCTGGTGGAGACGCGGTACGGTGGCCGGCTCACCAAGCGCTACCTCCACGAACTGATCACGGCGACACGGGTCTCCTGACCGCCACCACGACGTCGGCGGGAATCCGGTGAGCGGGGCGCGGCACCGGGTTCCCTACGCCGATCCTCCGGCCGGTGCACCGCAATCGCCCCACGGTCCCTACGCCGGAACCACGACCGGTCCGACGCTCCTTACCGCCAGGTCAACACCCGTGGTTCCGCGGGGCTTTTCCCCCCTCGCGTCCACTCCGCCCTTGCGCGGAGCAACATTTGCGGCATGCATGGCGCTCGACCGGGTACGCGCAGTCGGGAACCGTTCTATCGTCCGCAGCTCGATGTTTTCGTGGGAGAGGTAACAGGTAATGGACACCGCCATGATCCGGTCGAAGGCAGAGGTCGTCGAGGACACCGCCGGAGCCAGGACGGGTGACGGCCCACTGCCCGAACTCGCGGAACCGCGAAAGGTGGCCCCGCGCGACGCGCGGGAGCTGTCCCGCCAGTTCTTCAGGCGCCTGACCGAACTCGAAGAGGGAACGCAGGAATACCAGTACGCGCGCAACACCCTGATCGAGATGAACATGTCGCTCGTACGGTTCGCCGCCGGGCGTTTCCGGAGCCGTGGCGACGACATGGAGGACATCGTCCAGGTCGGCATGATCGGCCTGATCAAGGCCATCGACCGGTTCGAGCTGACCCGTGAGGTGGAGTTCACCTCGTTCGCGGTGCCGTACATCGTCGGTGAGATCAAGCGGTTCTTCCGCGACACGACGTGGGCGGTGCACGTGCCGCGCCGACTCCAGGAACTGCGTGTCGAGCTGGCCAAGGCCCGCGAGGAACTGGCGAGCAGGCTGGACCGTGATCCGACGGTCGCCGAACTCGCCACGCTGATGAACCTGCCCGAGAACGAGGTGGTCGAGGGCCAGATCGCCGCCAACGGCTACAACTCCTCCTCCCTCGACGCGGCGTTGACCGGCGACGGCCCGGACGACGGCGAGGCGGTGCTCGCCGACTTCATCGGGGTCGAGGAGCACGGGATGCGACTGGTCGAGGACTTCCAGTCGCTGGCCCCGCTGCTCGCCGAACTCAGCGACCGGGACCGGCAGATCATCCATCTGCGGTTCGTCGAGGAAGCCACCCAGGCGGAGATCGGTGAGCTGCTCGGCTGCTCGCAGATGCATGTCTCCCGGTTGATCAAGCGCATCATCACGCAGCTGCGTGAGGGCATGCTCGGCGAACTCGACTACGCCTGACCGGCCGGTCGACGACCCGCACATCCAGCTCGACCAGTTCAGTGACGGGCAAGTGCCAGTTCAGCGAGTGAGCCGAGACCTGCGAGCCGGGTCTCGGCTCATCGGCTGAGCGGCAGTACGGCCCGGACGTACTTGCCCACCGGCACCAGGCCGGCGGTCACCTCGGTGGCGAGGGTGTGCACGATCTCCAGACCGTGTCGGCCGATCCGCTGCGGGTCCCGGGGGTAGCGGACGGGCAGCGCCGCGCTGCTGTCGTACACCCACACCGTCACCGAGGTGTCCGTGCCCTCCAGTTCGAGGACGTACGGGCCGTAGCTGTGCCGGTCCGCGTTGGTGACCAGCTCGCTCACCACCAGAAGCAGCTCACCGTCGACGCGCTCGTCCGTCGGGGCGCGGCATTCCTTCCTCAGCTGTTCGAGGAAGATCTCCGCGAAGGCGCGAGCCTCGGCGATGCAGCCCGGCTCACCGGTGAAGTGCGTCGCCCGTCGCAGCGGTTCGACGGGGACACCCGAACCACTCGGTATCACTGGTCCGCCCAGGTGTTCGATCATGTGGGGCTCTCTCGGTGTCCGGGTCCGGCCGGACCCGGTCGCACACTGCTCGTACCCCGAGTCGCGCGCCACAGTCCCCGTGTCCCGGGCCTCCGCCGAACCTCAGGAGGACGTCGTGCCGGAGCCGCCGTCGTCGGGCGGGGACGGGGGTGACCCCAGGGCCGAGGACAGTGGCTGGACGGCCGGGGGTGCGGAGGAGGGCGGGCTCGATGCCGGCGGGCAGGGCTTGGCCGACGGGCTCGCGGTGCCCGGTGACGCGGGCGACGCCGGCGGGCCGGTGGGCGCGGACACGCACGGCAGCGGGGGCTGCGGCGGCCGCAGACCGGGGGCCTTGGACGTCGGCTCCGAGGACGCTGCCGAAGGTTCCGAGGGTGTCGGTGGACTCACCGACGGGGGGCGGCCGAAGGACGGCTGTCGGACGCTCACGGGCTCTTCTTCCGACGCGGGCTCCTGAGGCACTTAAATGCGTTTCTGCCGTCTCCTTACACAATGTGCTTATTGTGCACTCTGGCCCCGGCCCCTCCGCAAACGGACGCCGGCCCCGCTTTCGACAGGCACACCTCCCGCGTGCTGCTTAGCGTGGCAGGGTGAGCACCCGAACCCCCGCTCCCGTGCCGACGCTCAGCGAGGAGCGGACCCCCTCCCGGCACGGCTGGGTACAGGCCCTGGCCGCGGTGCTGACCGGGCTGGGCGCCATGGTGCTGGTCGCCGGGCTGGGACTGTGGGCGGCCGGTGCGGGCGACCTGCCGGACGGCGCGTTTCCCCGGGTCGTCGCGGCCACCGTCGTCACGGCGGTCGGCGGAAGCGTCGGCCTCACAGGCGACGCCGGAGACCTCGCCGAGACAGCCGGCGGTCTCACCGTGATGCCGCTGTCGGTGACGCTGGTCGGGGCGCTCGTGATGGGCGCGGGATTCCTGCGCCCTCTGCGGCACCGGGCTGTCGCCGGGGCTCGCGAGCTGGCCGGCTGGGCGGCGCGCGTCGCCGTCCTGTGGCTGCTGGGTCTGACCGGTCTGGCGTTCGCGGCCCGCCAGACCTTCGCGGTCTCGCTGGGCGACGGAACGCTCGGCGACATCGGCGACCTCCTCGGCGCCTCTCCGCGGATCGGCTTCACGACGGATGTACCGCCGACGCTCCTCGCCGGCCTGCTGTGGCTGGCGGCCGTACTGGCGCTCGCCCTGCTGGTCTCGCGCGGAGCCCCGCTGCCGGCGCGGCTGCTGCGCTTCCAGGAGTCGGTGCGTCCGGCCGCGTACGCCATGGTCGTGCTCCTGCTCGTCTTCGTGGGCCTCGGGATCGTGATCGGGCTTGTCGTGGCGGTGACGCGTGGACAGCCCGCGCAGTCGCTCGCGCTGGTGCTGCTGGGCATGCCGAACCTCGTCTGGCTCGCCCTCACCACCGGCCTGGGCGCCACCTGGGAAGGGCGCGTCGAGGGCCCCTTCGGCCTGCCGATGCCGCATGTCCTCGACGATGTGCTGCGCACTCCGGACACCGCCACGCTCAACCTGAACACCCTCTCCGGCTACGACGGCAAGGTGTGGTGGCTGCTGGTCGTCGACGCCGTGCTGCTGCCGGCCGCCGCGTTCCTGATGGCGGCGCGCTCACCGGCCAGGATGCGGGCGTGGCAGCACGCCGTGCACATGGCGGTCGCACTTGCGCTGACAGTCCTGGTGATCTGTCTGCTCGGCCGGATCTCCGCCCACTACGGCCTGTCCGTACTCGGCATCGGAGACCTCGGCGGCAACCTCTCCGGCAGCCTGTTCCTGCGTGCGCGCATGTGGGGCGCGCTCGGTCTCGCGCTGTTGTGGGGGCTGGTCACCGGTTTCCTGGGCGCGCTGCTGGCCCGGCGGGTGCACAGGCGGGGAGAGGTCGGCAACCGCTAGGCGAATGGCGTTGATCACGTCATCTCACCCACCCCCTCACTTCCGCATGACGGCCGGTTCGTGCCGCCGCAACAGCCGCAGGACCAGGTACCCGAACATCGCCGAGAGGACGAGCAGCATGCCCGCGTCGATCAGCCAGACCCCGGCCGAGTGTTCGAACAGCGGGTCGCCGGTGAGATCGCCGGGGACGATCCGCGACAGTCCGATCGTGCCCGCCATCGCGCCGAGCGCCCACCGTGAGGGCACCAGCCAGGAGAGCTGTTCGATGCCGGGGACGCCGTCGAGTTTCAGCAGGGCCCCGCAGAACACCACCTGGACGATGGCCAGCAGCACGAGCAGCGGCATCGTCACCTCTTCCTTGCGGACGAGCGCCGAGACAAGGAGGCCGAGCATCATCGCCGTGAAGGAGAGCAGCGCGACGGCGACCGTGATCTCCACGAGGGGTGGCATCAACACCCCTTTGCTGCCGGGCGCGTTGAGGTCGACGCCGAACAGGGCGACGAGGGTCAGCACGACGGCCTGGGCGACGGTGACCGTCCCCAGGACCACGACCTTCGACATCAGGTACGCCGACCTGGACAGGCCCACGGCCCGTTCACGCTGGTAGATCACGCGTTCCTTCACCAGCTCGCGCACCGCGTTGGCCGCCCCGGTCAGGACGCCTCCGACGCACAGGATGAGCAGCGCGTTCATCGCCGTCTCCTGGGTCAGCTTGCTGCCGGCCAGCGCCCTGACCATCGCGCCCATCACGAACGGCAGCGCGATCACGATGGCGAGGAAGGTGCGGTCGGCGCTCAGCGCGGCGGTGTAGCGGCGGACCAGGGTGCCCAGCTGGGCGCCCCAGCTCCGCGGCTCGGGCGGGGGCGGTGCGGCGTCGACCGGGCCCGACCTCGGCAGCCGGGGCTGGGCGGTCGAGTCGGCGATGTACCGCCGGTGGAAGGGCGAGGTGCGGTAGTCCCCCGCCCAGTCCCTTTCCCGGTCGCGTTCGAAGGCCTCGAACGCCTCCGGCCACTGCTCGTACCCGAAGAAGGCGAGGGTGTCCTCGGGTGGGCCGTAGTAGGCCACCTTGCCGCCCGGCGCGAGCACGAGCAGCCGGTCGCAGACGTCGAGGCTGAGCACGCTGTGGGTGACGACGATGACGGTCCGGCCGTCGTCGGCGAGGCCGCGCAGCATGTGCATCACCGAGCGGTCCATCCCCGGGTCGAGACCCGAGGTCGGCTCGTCGAGGAAGAGCAGCGATGGCTTGGTGAGCAGTTCCAGGGCCACGCTGACTCGCTTGCGCTGTCCGCCGGAGAGGCTGTGCACGGGCTGGCGGACGCGCTGTTCCAGGCCGAGTTCGCGCACCACCTCGTCGACGCGGGCCCGTCGCTCCGCCTTCGCGGTGTCCTGCGGGAAGCGCAGTTCGGCGGCGTAGGTGAGGGCTCCGCGCACGGTCAGCTGGGCGTGCAGGATGTCGTCCTGCGGCACCAGGCCGATGCGCTGGCGCAGCTCGGCGTAGTCACGGTAGAGGTCGCGTCCGTCGTACAGGACCGTGCCGTGGTCGGCGGGGCGCTGGCCGGTCAGCGCGTTGAGGAGGGTGGACTTGCCGGCGCCGCTGGGGCCGACGACCGCGAGCAGGCACTTCTCCCCCACCGGGAAGGACACGTCCTCCAGGAGCGTCTTGCGGCCGTGGTCGACGGCGACGGTGAGGTTCTGGACATCGAGGGAGACCTCGCCGGTGTCGACGTACTCCTGGAGCTGGTCGCCGACCAGGCAGAACGCGGAGTGGCCGACGCCGACGATGTCACCGGGCGTGAGGATCGCCCGGGCGACGGGCCCGCCGTTGAGGAACGTGCCGTTGTGGCTGCCCAGGTCGACGATCTCGTACGTCCCGTCCGGGTGGGCCCGCAGTTCGGCGTGCCGGCGGGAGACGAGGAGGTCGTCGACGATCAGGTCGTTGTCGTCGGCGCGGCCGATGCGGACGGTACGGGCGGGCAGTGGCCGGACGGTCGTGGGCTGCCGGAAGGTGCCGGTGAGGGAGGGCATCAGAACAGCCGAGGAGCGTTCGGGAACCGGCGGGGGCGGACTGACGAGGACGGCTCGTGGCCCGTCGGCGAGGCTGCCGAAGTACAGGACGCTGCCGGGGCCGACGTCCCGCTCCTGGACGCGCATCCCGTCGGCGTACGTACCGTTCGTGCTGTTCTCGTCCTCGACCGTCCAGTGGCCGTCCTCGGGCCGCAGCACCGCGTGGTGCCACGAGACCCTGGCGTCGTCGATGACGATCTCGCTGAGTGGGTCGCGTCCGACGTGATAGTCGCGGCCCGGACTCATCACCGTGGAGCCCGTCTCCGTCTCCAGGACGAGTTCGGGCGCGGTCGGCGCGACCGAGCGGTCCACCATGCCCAAAATTCTAGCGATTCGTCCGTATATACGCCTGGCCAGCATGGCGCGGTACGGGGGTCCGCCCGGTCAGGCGACCGGCACGACCAGTGCCGGGTTGGTCCGCTGCATGCGCAGTGCGTCGACGGACTCGGCGAGCAGTTCGTACTCGGTGGTCTCGTCGTACGTGGCGATCCGTACGAGCCTGCCGGCCGCCAACTCGTCGGCGACCAGCTCCTGTTGGTACGGGTCCATCGCCCAGGCGCGCATCAGGCCGGGCACGTCGGGCACGGTGGCGGCGACCGGGATGAGCGAGTTCGGGGGGAAGTACGGTTCGTCGGGCTGCGGATCGAGCCGTTCGGCGATCCAGTTCGCCCGGTCCCGTAACCACCACAGCGCGAGCGCCAGAGTCGGCGCGCGGTAGGTGCCCAGCGGTACGCCGATACGCCGGCCCGCGCAGACGCCGTACGCCGTGACATGACAAAGAAACTCGTCGTGCACGATCTTTCCCCCGATCGCCTGCTGGCCCTGCCTCGCTTTCCCTGCGGCTCACTCGCTGCGCCGCGTTGGTGCTGGTCACTCGATGGTCCACTTGGTGCAGTGTTCTACCAGTTGAGTATCTTCACTATTGACACTCTGTCACCACGCCTTTCCAGCCAGTTTCCAGGCATTCTCCTGGCATATTCCTGGCAGGTATGGACCGGAATCCGACGGGACGGCCTCTTCTCCCGCCGACAGATCCCCGAAGATTCCGGAAGATCATGGGATTCGCGATGAGTTTTCCGCTTCCCGGTTGTCTCTTCAGTGAAGACCACTGGAAATGGAGGGCCCCATGGCCACCAGCGAAGAAGTCGACAAGCTCGACGAGGAATTCACAGCCGTACTGCGCAAAAGCCCGGCACCAGGGGGCTGGACCTACCTGGTCTGGCCGGAATCCGTCACGTACTTCGGTACCCGCGGCCTGGTCAAGGTCAGCGGGACGATCGACGGACACCCTTTCCGCAGCTCGTTCATGGCACTGGGCGACGGCACCCACAAACTCCCCGTGAAGTCCGAGATCCGGAAAGCCATCGGAAAGGAAGAGGGTGCCACCGTGACAGTACGGCTGGCCGAGCGGTTCCGTTCATAACGGAACACGGGAAGACCCGAACAGAGATCAGGCCTTGATGACCGCGTCGATCCGGGCCAGTTCGTCGTCGGAGAACTCCAGGTTGCCGATGGCCGCGACGCTGTCCTCAAGCTGCTTCGGGCTGCTCGCGCCCACCAGCGCGGAGGTGACCCGGCCGCCACGCAGGACCCAGGCCAGAGCCAGCTGGGCCAGGCTCTGGCCGCGCGACTTGGCGATGCCGTCGAGGGTACGCAGCTGCTGTACGAGGTCCTCGGTGATCTTGTCGGAGTTCAGGAAGGGGCTGTCGCTGGCCGCCCGCGAGTCCGCCGGGATGCCGTTGAGGTAGCGGCCGGTGAGCACGCCCTGCTCCAGCGGCGAGAAGACGATGGAGCCGACCTGGAGCTCGTCCAGCGCGTCCAGCAGGCCCTCGTCCTCCGGACGGCGGTCCAGCATCGAGTAACGCGGCTGGTGGATCAGGAGCGGGGTGCCCAGCTCGGCGAGGATGCGGGCGGCCTCCCGGGTCTGCTCCGCGGAGTAGTTGGAGACGCCGACGTAGAGCGCCTTGCCCTGCTGAACCGCCGTGTGCAGGGCGCCCATCGTCTCCTCCAGCGGAGTCTCCGGGTCGGGGCGGTGCGAGTAGAAGATGTCGACGTGGTCCAGGCCCATGCGGGTCAGGCTCTGGTCGAGGGAGGAGAGCAGGTACTTGCGCGAACCCCACTCGCCGTACGGGCCCGGCCACATGAGGTAGCCCGCCTTGGTCGAGATCACGAGCTCGTCGCGGTACGGGGCGAAGTCGGCCTTGAGGGCCTCGCCGAGCGCGGACTCGGCGGCGCCGGGCGGCGGGCCGTAGTTGTTGGCCAGGTCGAAGTGGGTGACGCCGAGGTCGAAGGCGCGGCGCAGGATGGCCCGCTGGGTGTCGACCGGGCGGTCGGGGCCGAAGTTGTGCCACAGGCCGAGCGACAGCGCGGGGAGCTTCAGGCCGCTGCGTCCGGTGCGCCGGTAGGGCATGTCCGCGTAACGGTCGGTGTGTGCGGTGTACAACGCGACTCCAGATGGGTTGGCACAGCTGAGGTGATCTTTACTGGTCCCACTCTTCCCCGCGGACGGGCAGTGGTCCAACAGGAGAATCCGATGGTATTCAGCGGCTAGGCTTCTCAATCATGGAACTACGCCATCTCCAGCACTTCGTCGCGGTCGCGGAGGACCAGCACTTCACCCGGGCCGCCGAGCGGCTGATGGTGTCCCAGTCGGGCCTGTCGGCCTCGATCCGCGCGCTGGAGCGGGAACTGCAGACCCCGCTGTTCGTGCGTACCACCCGCCGGGTGACGCTCACCCCGGCGGGACGTGCGCTGCTCGGCGAGGCCGAGCGGATCCTCGCGCAGGTGCGGTCGGCCCACGAGGCGGTGGCCGCGGTGCAGGGGGTGCTTCGAGGGATGCTCGCACTGGGCTCCGAGCAGTGCATCGCCGGGGTGCATGTGGCGGGGGTCCTCGCCGCGTTCCGGCGGCAGCACCCGGACGTCGAGATCTCGCTGCGGCAGGCGGGCGCGGGCGCCTTGGCGGAGGAGGTGGCCGCCGGGCGTCTGGACCTGGCCTTCGCGGTCCGTGGGACGCAGGAGGAGACCGACCAGTTGCGTGCCGTACCGCTGAGCAGCGAGTCGATGACCGTGCTGTGCCATCCGAGTCACCGGCTGGCGGTGGCCGGCGCGGCCGTGACCCCGGAGGACCTGGGCGGTGAGGTGTTCGTCGACTTCCACGCGGACTGGGGGCCGCGCCGCACCACCGACGCGGTCTTCGCCGAGGCTGGTGTGCGCCGGACGGTCGCCCTGGAGGTCAACGACGTGCACAGCCTCCTCGACCTCGTGGACGAGAACCTCGGCGTGGCCGTCGTCCCCCGGCACTTCCGGCACAAGCGCGAGTCGCTGACGGCGCTCCCGGTCAAGGGCACCGGCGAAACCGTGTACGAGACGGTCGCCCTGTTGCCGCCCTCGCCGGCGACCAGTCCCGCGGCGCGGGCGCTCATGGCCCTGCTGGAGACCGAGCCGGCGACCACGGGCGCGTGACGGACCGGAATGCGGGAGGGTGGACCCCATGCATGCAAAGGACATCCTCATCGACGGGTACAACCGCATCCAGGAAGAGGTCCACGCCGCCGTCGAGGGCCTTGGCCCCGACGAGCTCAACCACCGCCCCGGCCCCGACGCCAACTCCGTCGCCTGGCTCGTGTGGCACCTCACCCGGGTCCAGGACGACCATGTGGCCGGCGCCTTCGGGCTCGACCAGGTGTGGCTGACCCAGGACTGGGAGAAACGCTTCGGCCTCGGCCTCAAATCCCATGACATCGGCTACGGCCACACCTCCGCGCAGGTCGCCGAGGTACGGGTCGACTCCGCCGGACTGCTGACCGGCTACCACGACGCCGTGCACGCCCAGAGCCTGAAAGCCCTGCGCGCCCTGACCGCCGGGGACCTGGAGCGTGTCGTCGACGAGCGCTGGGATCCGCCGGTCACTCTCGGCGTACGGCTGGTCAGTGTCCTGGCCGACGATCTTCAGCACGTCGGCCAGGCCGCCTATCTGCGGGGACTGCTTCAGAGCGCCGAGGCGTAGCCCGGCAGGACGACATCCTGGATGAGGGCGCCCCGCTCGTCGAAGGGGATGAACGCGCTCTTGACGGCGTTCACGGTGACCGTGCGCAGGTCCTCGACGGTCCAGCCGGCCTCTTCGACGAGCAAGGACATCTCGCGGGTCATCGTCGTACCGGAGACGAGCCGGTTGTCGGTGTTGAGGGTGACGCGGAAGCCCAGGTCGCGCAGGGCGGTGATGGGATGCTCGGCGATCGACGTGGCCGCGCCCGTCTGGAGGTTGGAGGTCGGGCACATCTCCAGGGCGATCCGGCGGTCGCGCACCCAGCCCGCGAGGTGGCCGAGCTTGCCGTCCACGATGTCGTCGGTGATACGGACGCCGTGGCCGATGCGCTGGGCGCCGCAGACCTGGAGAGCCTGGTGGATGCTGGGCAGACCGTGGGCCTCGCCGGCGTGGATGGTGAACGGCACGCTCTCGCTGCGCAGGTGTTCGAAGGCGGCGAGGTGGTCGGCGGGCGGGAAGCCGTCCTCGGCGCCCGCGATGTCGAAGCCGACGACGCCGGCGTCCCGGAAGGCGACGGCCAGATCGGCGGCCTCACGGACTCGGTCGAACATGCGCATCCCGCACAGCAGCGTCCCGACCCGCACCGGGGTGCCCGCGGCGGCGGCCTTCGCCATACCCGCCGCCAGCCCCTCCTGGACGGTCTCGACGACCTCGGGGAGGGTCAGGCCGCCGTTCACGTTCAGTTCGGGCGCGTAGCGCACCTCGGCGTAGACGACGCCGTCCTCGGCGAGGTCGAGGACGTACTCCTCGGCGGTGCGCAGCAGGCCCTCGCGGGTCTGCATCACGGCGAGGGTGTGCTCGAAGGTGGCTATGTAGCGCACCAGGTCACCGGAGTTGGCGGCCTCGTAGTACCAGGCGGCCAGCTCGTCCGGGTCGGTGGTGGGCAGGGTGTGGCCGATCTCGGCGGCGAGCTCGACCAGGGTGGCGGGGCGCAGGCCGCCGTCGAGGTGGTCGTGCAGCACGGCCTTGGGGAGGCGGCGAAGGGTGGCGGTGTCGACGGGGGACGCGGTCATGTGCGGTGGTTCCTCGGCAGGTACTTGTGCGGTGGGTGGGGTGGGTCAGCCGGTGGCGGGCTGGAGGAGGTCCCAGCGGTTGCCGTAGAGGTCCTGGAAGACGGCCACCGAGCCGTACGGCTCATGGCGCGGCTCCTCCAGGAAGGTCACGCCGGCGGCGCTCATCCGGGCGTGGTCGCGGGCGAAGTCGTCGGTGTGCAGGAAGAAGCCGACCCGTCCGCCGGTCTGGTCGCCGATCCGGGATCGCTGGTTCTCGTCCTTGGCGCGGGCGAGCACCAGGCCGGTGCCCGTGCCCGCGGCGCCCGGCTCGACGACGATCCAGCGGGAGCCGTCGGGGCGCGGACTGTCCTCGGCGAGCCGGAAGCCGAGCGCGTCGGTGTAGAAGCGGATCGCCTCGTCGTAGTCGCCGACGACGAGGGTGATCAGGGCGATGCGTCTCATGGGCTCTCCTCGGCCTCTCGGGGTGGTGGTGCGGTGGGCTGTTCGGCCGACGCCGGTCGACGTGCGGTTGACGGGTGAGGTTATACGTAACACCCCTGGTGTGTCATCTCCGTGCCCTCGGGTGTGATCCCCCTTCGCGGTCCGGGGAACGATCGCGGGGGCGAGATCGTCGAGCAGGTGTGAACCGTGACCATGCCGTCGCAAGGGCCGGCTCCCCCGCGCTGGGGAGCCTGGTCGCTTTCGTGCTGCTGGCCTTGCTCGCCGTCACGATCACGATGCGGGGCGGCGGCACCCTCCTCGGCGACCGAGAGCTGCTGGACTGGTCGCTCGCCCACCGCCCGGACGTGGCGGTCACCCTCGCCCGACTGTTGACCCACACCGGCACGGGCTTCGTTCCGTACGCCCTGGTCGCCCTCGCCGGTTACCTGCTCGGCCGGACCCCACGGCAGCGGATCCAGGCGGCCGCCGCCTGTCTCGCCTGTCTGGTCGCCGCCCAGGCGGTGCGGTTCTCGCTGATGGCACTGCTGTCCCGTCCCCGGCCCGCGACGGCGCACTGGGTGACGGACGCCGGGCACTGGTCGTTCCCCTCGGGTCACACGACCACCTCGGCCGTCACTGCCGGGCTGCTCGTCCTGGCCGTGTGGACACGGGCGCCGCGCGGCCGGCGCGTGATCGCCGCCGCGGTCGGCTGCTGGGGCCTGCTGATCGGGCTGACCAGGGTCTATCTGGGCGTCCACTGGTTCTCGGACGTCGTCGGCGGCTGGCTGTTCGCCGTGTGGTGGCTGGGCCTGACGGCGTACGGGGTGACGCGCTTCGCCCCGGACGCGTGGGAGGAAGCGCTTCTGAGCGGCGAGGGAACAGCGCGGGCGAGAGTGTCGCCGCCCGACGCAGCGGGGCCGGGATCAGAGTCCGAACTCATACGTGGCAAGGTGGGGATCGCGCCGGAGTCCGACTGCGGCGCACCCCCACCGAGCGCTGCCCTTCCAGGAGTTGAGTGCCATGTCCGAGCTGCCGAAGCCGACCGGATCGCCCTCCCATCAGAACGTGACGTTTCCCAGCGCTGACACCACCGCGCACGGCTATCTGGCACTGCCTCCGGCCGGGAGCGGGCCCGGCGTCATAGTCATCCAGGAGTGGTGGGGTCTGACTGACCACATCGCTGACGTCACCGACCGGCTCGCGCGGGAGGGCTTCGTCGCCCTCGCCCCCGACCTCTACGGCGGCAATGTGGCGCACGAGAGCGAGGAGGCACTGCGCATGATGCTGGCCCTGCCGGTACCGAAGGGTGTCGAGCTGCTCTCCGGCGCGGTCGACTACCTGCTGGCGCGGCCCGAGGTCACCTCGGAGACGGTCGGCTCGGTCGGTTTCTGCATGGGCGGCGGCTTCGTGCTCTACCAGGCCGCCGCCGACCCGCGCGTCAGCGCCGCCGTGCCGTTCTACGGCGTGATCCAGGGCGAGCTGCCCGACTTCTCCGGGCTGAAGGCCGAGGTACTGGGCCACTACGGCGAACTCGACGCGAGCATCCCGGTGGAGAGCCTGGAGCCGCTGCGCGAGGCCATCAAGGAACAGTCCGGCATCACCCCGGACCTGCGCGTGTACCCGGCCGACCACGCCTTCTTCAACGACTCGCGCCCGGTGTACGACGCCGAGTCGGCGGCCTCGGCGTGGGAGAGCACGGTGCCGTTCCTGAAGGAACAGGTGCGCTGACCGCCCGGTGAGCTGAAAACGGGTGGGTGACTGACGCGACGGGGGGCGGGCCCGGGGGTGATTCCCCGGGCCCGCCCCGACCGTTTGCGGCCACGTACACCGGTTACGGCCGCCGGTTACGGCCGCGTGCGCGGGCTCGATGACGTATGTCGATTCCGGTGCCGTACGTCGGTGCCGTCCCGTAGGTCAGCCGCTCGCGCCCGCGAGCCACGCCGTGGCGTTGAGGGCGAGGGGGGCGTTGGTGGCGCCGGTGTCGTTCCAGCCGTCGTAGAGGGTGTTGCCGGACTGGCCGGTGCCGTCGTCGATCGGGGAGCTGTCGCCCCAGAACGCGATCCGGCCGCTGCCGAAGGTGCTGGTCAGGAAGAAGGCGCCGGTGTTGCCCGAGTAGCCGGAGCGGTAGACCAGGCCCTTCACGGCGGAGTTGTCGGCGGGCTTGAGGGTGGCCGTCGTACCGCTGGCGATGAGGCTCTTGGTGACCGTGCCGAAAGTGCCGTGCAGAACCGGGTTCGTCGCGGCGCTGATCGCGGCCGGATAGCCGGAGCTGATGCTCAGGGAGTCGATGGAGAAGCCGAACGGGTCGGTCGAGTCGACACTGTTCTTGGTCATGAGGTCGTTGAGGATCTCGACGGCGTCCTCGCCGTCGTTGTTCCGGTCGGCGCCCGTGTGGTCGGAGATCATGAAGAGACCGCCGCCGTTCTGGACGAACTTCATGATGGCGGTCTTCTCGGCGGTGGTGAACAGCGTGTTGGGTTCGGGAAGCACGAGCGTGTCGAACTTCGACAGGTCGGTCGCCGTGGAGCCGCCGTAGGCGAGGGCGGAGCCCGAGGGCAGCGTCTTGAGGCTGTAGTCGCCGGTCTGCTGGAGGGCGACGCCCCAGGAGGAGAGCGCGCCGGTCCAGTCGCTCTCGCCGGAGGGGGCGGAGTCCTCGGAGAGCGGGTCGGGCTGGCTCTTGGAGATGATCCAGTCGGCGTTGCCGGCCGTCTCGGCGTGGGCGTTGTCGAACAGGATGCGGTGGGGGGTGGCGGCGGTCGCGGCTGTCGCGGTGGCGGTGGCCTGGACGGCGACGCCGGTGGCGATCAGGCCGAGCACGGCCAGGGCCGAGGTGATTCTGTGCCGGGACCCGGTGATGGCGTACATCTGGCATTCCTCCATGGGTGGGGGGAGAGCTGGGGGAAGGCGGTGCGGGTGACGAATCTGCGCGCGTAGACCGGGCGTTGACGACCGCCCGATGCACACAAGGCAGGACCGTACCGACAAGATCGACGCCACCGGGAGGCCCGGCCAGAGTTTCACGTAAAGCTCTTACACGCCGGTAACCACCGGCCGGAAAAGGCTGTTTGACGACTATTACGGGCGATGTGAGACGCCGAGGCGGCCCAACTCGTCGTCCGTCAGCCGTAGTCCGCCCGCCGCCACGTTGTCCACGACGTGATCGGGATTGCCCGTGCCCGGGATGGCGAGCACATGCGCCCCCTGGTGGAGACTCCAGGCGAGCCGGATCTGGGCGGGGCTCGCGCCGTGTTCGCGGGCGGCGGCGAGCACCGTGGCGTCGTGGGTGTCGGTGGCGCCCCTCGCTCCGCCGCCGCCCGCGACGGCGAAGAAGGGTACGAAGGCGATGCCCGACTCCCCGCACAGCCGCAGGAGTTCGTCGCCCTCGGGGTCGGGACGGTCGAGTGCGTACCGGTTCTGCACGCAGACCACCGGGGCGATCGCCCGCGCCTCGGCGAGGTGTCTCGGCTCGATGGCGGAGATGCCGAGGTGACGGATCAGGCCCGCCTCGCGCAGGTCGGCGAGCGCACCGAAGTGCTCGGCGACGGAGTCCTGGTTCATCCGGCGCAGGTTGACCACGTCGAGGTGGTCGCGGCCGAGCTGGCGGAGGTTCTCCTCGACGTGTCCGCGCAGTTGGTCGGGGCGGGCCGAGGTCGCCCACTCTCCCGAGTAGTCGCGGTGGGGGCCGACCTTGGTGACGATGACGAGGTCGTCCGCGTACGGCGCCAGGGCGCTGTTGATCAGTTCGTTGGCGGAGCGCAGCGCGGAGAAGTAGAAGGCGGCGGTGTCGATGTGGTTGACGCCGAGTTCGACGGCCTTCCGCAGCACGGCCAGCGACCGTTCGCGGTCACTGGGCGTGCCGAGGTGGAAAGCCGCGCTGCCGGTGAGCCGCATGGCTCCGAATCCGAGCCGGTTGACGGTGAGATCGCCGAGTTTCCAGGTGCCCGCGGCGTCCGCGGTGATCGTTTCCGAGGTCATCGGCGGAGTCTCGCACGTGCGGCTGGCACCGGATCGGCGTCGGGGTCGGCCGTCTGGGGTTCTTTGGCGTCCTTTTGGCGTTCTTTACGGGTAGACGTAGGTGTTGAGCGTGGCGACCGCCGAGGCGGAGTTTCCGAGGTCGTAGCGGTCCACGGCAAGGAAGTTGGGCTTCTTGCGGGCGGCGGGCCGGCAGAACCGCTGGGCCCGGTCGGCGAGTTTGGTGTTGTCGGTCGCCGCCGTGTTGGCGATCGCCACGTCCCGGAAGTGGTTCATGACGAAGAGGGGTGTGAAGGCGCCCTCGGTGCGGGTGAGCGGGGTGTTGGAGTCGGCGCCGTACCAGCGGCTGTAGCAGGACCAGTCGGAGGTGCCGAGGCCGCCGCCCATGGACCAGTAGTTCTCGACGGTCCACTCGCGCTGGTACATCACCCCGAAGGTGTCCCGGGTGAGCCCGGCGGCCTGGTCGGCGGAGCGGCTGTGGTCGGTGAAGATGAGCAGCCGGTCGTTGGCGGCGATCAGGTCGGCGACCTTCGGCCAGCCGTTCTGCCGGACGCCGGTCTGGTCGGGACGGTAGAGGACGTCCGACAGGCCGTTGACGCGGGCGAGTTCGCCGCGCAGGACGCCCGGGTCGACGTAGTCCTCCAGGAAGACGGTGACCACCTGGGTGGGGTTCTGCTTGAGGAAGTCGACCATGCGCTGGAGGTCGACCCAGAGGGCGACGGGGCTGCCGACGAGGGTGCAGCTGTTGTGGCAGAGGATCGCACCGTCGGGGGTCTGGTGGATGTCCAGCATGAACCCGCGTACACCGTCGGTGAGTTGCTGGTTGATGCCACGTGACTGGTTGGGGACGAAGTTGACGAAGGGCGGGGCGAAGCCGCCGTCGACACCGTTGGCGTAGGCGTTGTGGGCGGTGAGGAACGTGACCTGGTCCAGGGTGCGTTGGTCGGCGGGCGGCATCGGGGCGACGGTGGGGGCGACCGGGGTGAGGTACCAGGCGGCCAACCCGCCCGAGCCGCCGATGGCCAGCTGGTCGGGGTAGTTGGCGCCGGACGGCTTGGCGGCGACCGTCAGATAACGGGTGGTCCCCGGCGCCTTGAGGGTGTACTGGTCGGTGCCGGACGGGGTGATCTCCCAGGCCGCGTCGGCGCTGGTGCAGGCGACGGTCCTGGCGTTGTCACCGGAGCGGCCGAGACAGCTGCCCGCGGTATCGGTGCTCTCCAGGAGGTAGGAGGTTCCGCTCGCGCGCAGCGTCCACTGCTGGTGGTCCTCGTTGCCCTTGGGCCTGTGCTGTTCGACGGCTCCGGCGTCGTCGGCGGCGTTGAGTCCGGTGGTCGCGCTCTGGAGGTAGTAGGTCCCGGCGGTCGGGTCGGCGGCGGCCAGGGCGGGCGGTGCGGGCGCGGCAACTGCCGCCGCCAGTGCGGCTGTTGCGGTGAGCAGTGCGGTGCGGGGGGTCGGCATGTACGGGCCCTTCATGAACTCGGCGCATCGACGACGCGCTCGGCAGGGGCATGACATCACGAAGCCCGGCATGAAGTCAGCACACCCGGCACACCCGCCTCCGCGCCATGCCGGCGAGGGTGTCGTCGGCGGTTCGCACGACGGTCGCGCCAGCCGGGGTGCCGGTTCCTTCGGCGAGGTCCGCGAGCAGCTGGGCGTCCTTGCGCAGCAGCGGTAGGGCGGCGATCCGGTCGCGGTTGCCACCGGCCGCGGCGACCCGGCCCAGCGCGAAACTCACCCCGCTGCCGTGCGCGATGACGTGGGCGAGACCGGTTGGGTCCACGTCGAGGGTGCACCCGAGGGCGAGTACGTCGGCGGAGGCGGCGCAGCCCGGCCAGCACCCCCTCGTCGTCGGCGTTGACCTCCTCGACGTCCGCGGAGTCACCGACGCAGACGTTCACGAGGTCACTTGCGGCGGCCAACACGGCTGCGGAGACAGCACGTTGAGCAGAGGTCGCGGCGAACGGGGTGAGCGAGGCAGGTCTCCTCGCCCACAGCGTCGTCGTGAACCCTGCGTCGACGATCCGCCGTGCCACGGGGCCGCCCTGACTCACGAGCCCGGTTCACCGCACCCGCGTCAACCGGTCTCCTGTCCCGCCGCTCCGATGACCGCCGGGTCCTCCGTCTTCGCGGCGGCTTCGGGACGCGCGGGCCGCCAGAACGTCGCCAGCAGCCCCGCTGTGGCCACCACGGCCACTCCGAGGGCGATGCCGCCTCCGGCCCAGCCGGTGACCTCGATGCCGGCGGCGTGGTCCAGGGAGACCTTGCCGGGCCCCAGTACCCCGAGCGCCAGCGAGATCGCGGCCAGCATCAGGACGTACTCGTAGCCGTCCTTGAACACGAAGAACCCGTTGGGCCGGTGGGCGAGGAGCCCCGCGACCAGCATCACCGAGACCACCGCCGCACAGGCCAGCGGGGTGAACAGGCCGAGGACCAGCAGCGCGCCCGCGCCGACCTCGGTGACCACGCTCATCCACGCCTGCAGCGTTCCGTGCCGCAGCCCGAGCCCGCCGAACCAGCGGGCCGTGCCCTCGATCTTTCCGCCGCCCCGCCAGTGGTTGAGCCCGTGCGCGATCATGATGGCGCCCAGGACCACTCTTACGGCCAGCACCGCTACTGCTTCCGCGTTCGTCAACTCGCTCTCCCCTGCTGCCGGGTGGCGACTTCCGCCGCCGCTGCCGCTTCCGCGCGTGCGAGCACGCACTCCTCAACGAACCACAGCACCTTGAGGGGACAGGCCAAAGACGTCAACCCAATGCTCAAGTTATGTCCGCCGCCCGTCTGTTCGTCGACAAACCCCGCGCAGGTGGCGACCGCGCACCTGGCCCTGCTGAACCTTTTCACCGAGCTGCTGGAGCAGGCCGCCGAGGCGGGCAGCCCTCCTCATGCAGACCGTCATGTCCGCCGCGCAGACACACCTGACAGCTGATCGCCCGTGGTGCCGAGAACGATGTTCTCGGCACCACGGGCGATCAGCGTCCCGGCCGCGGCCGGGCTTGTCCGTTTCAGCTCAGCGGCTTCGCCAGTACCGCCTTGCGGTGACTGAACGTCTCGATCGAGTAACGACCGTGGTAGTTGCCCATCCCGCTCTCCCCCACCCCGCCGAACGGCAGGTCGGAGACGGTGAGATGGGCCAGCGGCAGGCCGTAGCCGACCGCGCCCGAGGACGTCTCGGCGGCGATCCGCTCCCGGGTCGTGCCGGACTCGGTGAACACGTACAGCGCGAGCGGCTTGTCGCGGTCGTTGATGAAGCCGATCGCGTCGTCCAGTGCGGGCACGGTGACGATCGGCAGGATCGGGCCGAAGATCTCCTCCCGCATCACGGGCGAGGCGGGGTCGACATCGGCGAGGACGGTCGGCGCGATGTACTTCGTCGCACGGTCCTTGACTCCGCCGGTGACGACCCGCCCCGAGTCGAGCAGCCCGCCGAGCCGGTCGAAGTGACGCTCGTTCACGATCCGGCCGTACTCGGTGGAGGTGGCCGGGTCCGCGCCGAACAGGTTCTCGACGGCCTTGGCGAGCGCGGGCTCCAGCGCGGCGGCGGTCTCCGGATCGGTCAGGACGTAGTCGGGGGCGACACAGGTCTGGCCGGCGTTGAGGAACTTGCCCTTGACGAGCCGGTCGGCGACGACGTCCACATCGATGCCGGTGTCCACGAACGCCGGGGACTTGCCGCCGAGTTCGAGGGCGACCGGGGTGAGGTGCTCGGCGGCGGCGCGCATCACGATACGGCCGACCATGCCGTTGCCGGTGTAGAAGATGTGGTCGAAGCGCTCGGCCAGCAGGGCCGTGGTCTCCGGGACGCCGCCCTCGACGACGGCGACCGCGTCCGTGTCCAGGTACTGCGGCAGCAGCCGGGCCACGGCCTCGGAGGTGGCGGGAGCCAGCTCGCTCGGCTTGACCACGACCGCGTTACCGGCGGCCAGCGCGCCGACGACCGGGGTCAGCAGGAGCTGGACCGGATAGTTCCAGGGGGCGATGACCAGGACGACACCCAGCGGGTCGTACTGCGTCCAGGCGGTGGCGTCGGCGCCGAGGCGCTCGGGGACCGGCGCGGGCTCGGGGCGCAGCCAGCCGTCGAGGTGGTCGAGGGTGTGGTCGATCTCCCGGATCGTGAAGTCGATCTCCGTACGGTAGGCCTCGGTCGAGCTCTTTCCGAGGTCCGCGTGGAGTGCGGCGGCCACGTCCTTGCCGTGCTCCGTGAGCAGTTCGCGCAGTCGGCCGAGCTGGGCCTTGCGCCACTCGACGGGCTTGGTACGGCCCGTACGGAAGGTCGCGCGCAGGCGCGCCACGATGTTGGCGGGCTGCTCGGGGGACGTGGGGTGGTTCACGGTGCCTCGCTCACGGTGGAATCATGCGATGGTCTCGGGCGCGGAAGGCCGGCTCGATGTACTCGACGTACGTGCCAACCTGCCACACGGCAAAGTATATTCCACATACACGAAGATAACTTTGAGTATCTTTCACACTACCCAAAGCATCAACGCCGATCCGTCAGTCGTCGACCTCGCCCAGGAACGGACGGACCTCGACCGGCAGGGTCGTCGCCAGTGCGGCCTTGCGGCCCCACTCCAGGGCGGCGTCGAGGTCTGGCGCCATGAGAAGGCAGATCCCGCCGAGGAACTCCTTGTTCTCGGCGTAGGGCCCGTCGATCACCTCGACCTCGTCACCCACGGGCCGCACCACCGTCGCCGCGTCCGGGCGGTGCAGTCCGCCCGCGAAGACCCACGCCCCGGCGTCCCGCAACTCCTCGTGGAAGACGCTCAGCCTGTGGTTGATCTCCACCATCGTCTCGGGCGCGGACGGTTCGCCGACCGGCTTCATGGCGCTGAGCAGGTAGTACTTCATCGCGTCCTCCTGGGCATCATCACTCTGCCCCATCTCCTACACGAAGGGAGCACCTCTGTAGAGACACAACGCACCGCGACACCAGGAGAATCCTCCCCATGACCGCCACAGCGCATCCGCTCGTCACCGTCGCCCGCCGGCTCGCCGTCGAGGTCCTGGCCCCGCAGGCGAGCCGGGTCGACCAGGAAGGTGTACCCGCGAGCAGCATCAAGGCGATCAAGCGGGCGGGGCTGCTCGGGGTGAGCGCACCGAAGGAGTACGGGGGTGCGGGCGCGCCCGCCTCGGTCGCCCGGGAGGTCGCCGAGATCCTGGCCGGGGCCTGCTGTTCGACCTGGTTCGTGCAGACCCAGCACCACACCCCGGTAGCCATGCTGACAGAGTCTCAGTTCCCGGTGCGGGAGCGCCTGTTGGGCCCGCTGTCGACGGGCGCCCTGTTGTCCGGCATCGCGTACGCGCATCTGCGGTCCTTCCCTCGCGTGCCCGTACGGGTCGGATACGAGCGCGGCGGCTGGCGCTTCGACGGGACGGTCCCCTGGTACACGGGCTGGGGGCTGAACGACGTCATGCTGCTCGCGGGGCTGTCGGACACGGACGAGGTGGTGTTCGCCTTCGCCGACGCCCGCGAGCAGTCGGGGCTGCGCGCCTCGCCGCCCATGCGGCTGGCCGCACTCACGGCCGCCCGAACGGTGTCCCTGGAGCTGAAGGGCCTGCGCCTGCCGGAGGAAGCGGTCGTCCTGCGCATGCCGCGCGAGAAGTTCGCCCTCGTCGACCTGCCCCGGGCCACCAACACGAACCCGGCCGTGTTCGGGGTGGCATACGCGGCCCTCGATCTCCTCGCCGTCCACCCGGGCGCCACGGCGACCGCGCGCTCACTGCGCACCCGCCTGGACGCCGTACGCCGTGGCGCGTACGCCCTCACGGACCACCGCCGGCCGCAGGAGCACATCGCGGACCGGCTGGCGCTCAAGACCCGGGCGTACGAGCTGATGCGCACGGCGACGACCGCGGCGGTCGTGGCCGGGGGCGGCCGGTCCATGAACCTCGACAGCCCGGCCCAACGCCTCGCCCGCGAGGGCCTGTTCCTGCTGGTACAGGGCCAGACGACAGACGTACGCGACACCCACCTCGCCGCCCTGGCCGACTAGGAGGACGTGGGCGAAGTCGCGGGCGCGGTAGCAGGCGCCGTTGTCGGTCACGATCCGCTCGATCCTGGTGATCCCGTGGGCGGCGAAGAACGCCTTGGCCCGGTTGACGAACCCGATCGCTGTCCTGGCCTTCTCGTCGGGGAGTGCCTCGGTGTAGGCGAGGCGGGTGTGCCCGTCCACGGCCGAGTGCAGGTACGCGTACCCGGCCTTGGCGCCCCTGGCCTTGGCCCGGTCCGTGGCCTTCGCCTGCTCGCTGCCGCGGCCGTGGGCACGCCAGCCGCCGCCGTCGGGAATCCTGCCGGCCTTCTTCACGTCCACGAGGCCATGTGCCCGGGCCTGCGGGCGTGGATCTTCTGCGGCTCGCGGTTCGTCTCGCCGTTGGGGTCGATGAACTTCCGTCGGTTCAGCCCCAGCGCGGCGAGGTGGCGGTGACCGTCCGGCGGGAGATGGGTATGCCGTCGGCGGCGAGCTCGAACGCGATCCGGGCCGCGGGCCACTTGCGCTCCCGCCGCAGCGCCCCGATCCTCGTGATCACCCGGTAAGGGGTCCCTGTCGGTTGGCGGTGCGGTGCGCTGGAGCGGTCGAGCAGGCCCAGTTCCCCGTACCGCCGGTACCGGTTGACCCATTTGGAAGCACACGCGCGCGAGATGCCCATCTCCGCGGCGACGTGTGCGATGGGGCGGGTCTTGCAGCGTTCGATGAGACGGCGGCGTCCTTCGACGGTCAGCGGAGCGTTGCGGTGGGACAAGAGATGTTCCTTGCTTCCGGAGGAGGGAGTGGCGGGAAGGGGTTGGGGCTCAGTGGTGCGCACGTTGGCGGAAGGCTATGAGTACGCCGGTGAGGGTGAGCGCGACGGGTATCAGGCTCATCGGCGTGGCGTGCCCGTGCGGGAGTGCCGCCTGGATCGCTCCGGCGGCGAGGACCTGTCCCGCGATGACAGAGAGTCCCAGAACGAGAACGCCGTGGACGCGGGCCAGCCAGGAGGCCAGAGCGACGAAGGCCGTGCCGAGCAGCCCGCCGACGTAGAGGCCGGCATCGCCGGGCATCCCGTTCAGGCTGCCTGCGGCAAGCAGGCTGACGGCGAAGGCGACGGTGAGTGTGGCCAGGCCGACGACCATGTTGTTCACGGTCGCGGCCCATGGGCCGACAACTCGGGCGATGCGCCCGTTGAGTGACTGCTGCACCGACAGGCCGGCCCCGGTGGCCAGCGGGATGGCGGCGGCCAGCACCGTTGCCCAGGCAACGCCTGCTGTGAGCTGCTCACTCGCGCCGATGCCCATGGCCGTGACGGCCAGGGCGGTTGCGATGACGCGCGAGCGGCTGACGGCCTGTCGTCCTGAGGGGCTGAGGCCGATGTGGTCGAGGAACAGCGCGCTGCATGCTTGTCCCGCGGTGACGGCGATGCTGAACAGTGCCACCCCGATCATCGGGGTGAGTCCTTGGCTCGCGACAAAGCAGGCACCCAGCACTGCGCCTGAGGCCTCCCGAGGCCGCAGCCGCCTCTCCCGAAAGACTGCTGCGATTCCCGCCACCTCGCGCCGGCGGCCGGGCATGAGCGAGCTGACGGCCAGCAGCGTCAGCAGACTGACGCCGATACTGATAGCTCCTGCGGCGATGCCAGTGCGGGGCCCCGTGCCGAGCTGGGCGGCGAGGCGTCCGTTGACCTCGGACTGGGCTGCGAGGAGCCCTCCGGCGAACACCATCAGCGGCACGGACAGCACGCGGACCGCCCTGCCCGGCGCTGGGCGCGGCCCGTCAACGACCGTACGAGCAGCGGTGTTCACCGCGGCTGCTGCTCCGCAATCACAGCCCAGTCGTCCATTGCGCGGCCGTCGGCGATCGCCTGGTCGAACACGCCTCTGAGCAGTTCACCGAACGGCAGGGAGACCGCCTGACCGGCTGCTGCAGCGAGGGCGAGGTGGAGGTCCTTGCGTCCAAGTGCTGTGGTGAACCCGGCCGGCTGGTATCTGCGCTGCGCGATCATTGACCCATATCCGGAGTAGACGGGTCCGGGAAAGAGTGTCGAGGCCAGCAGTTCGACGAACTGACCCGGGTCGGCGCCGGCCGCGTCGGCGACGCTGACCGCCTCGCCGAGCGACTGAATCACGCAGGCGATCAGGTAGTTGCCCAGGACCTTGGCGGTGTTGGCCTGCTCGGGCCGCTCGCCCAGGCGCCAGGTGCGCGATCCGATCGCGTCGAAGAACGGCTGGACCCGGTCGATGAGCCCGGGCTCTCCTGCGGCGAGGATGTTCAGCGCACCGGCCTCCGCGACGCTGACCCGGCCGAACACCGGGGCGGCAACATATCCGATCCCGTGCGCAGCGTGCGCCTCTGCGGCCCGGCGGGCCAGCCCGACGCTCACCGTAGCCACGTTGACGTGCACCACCCCAGGCCGGGCCTGTCCGAGGACCCCGGAGTCGAGGAAGACCTCCGCGAAGGCGGTGTCGTCGGACAGGACCGAGAACGCCACCGGGCACCGGAGGGCCTCCGCAACGGATGCGACGTGGAGGGCGCCGGCCTCCGCGAGCTCCTCCGCAGGCCCCGCTGAACGGTTCCACACCACAGTCTCCAGGCCTGCCCGCACCAGATTGCGCGCGATCGCCCGCCCCATACCGCCCAGACCAATGACCGCAACCTCGCCCATCGCAACCTCCGACAATGTGAACCGTCTAAGACGGTTCACATTGTGGCGCGAGTCGACGCCCTTGTCGAACTGGCTAAGATGGTTCAAATAGATCCAAGGTGATACCTGCGGAAGGGGGGACCGTGGAGGCCCGTCGACTGTTCCGACTGGACAACGAGGTGCTGGCGTTCCGCTTCACCGCCACGATGAGCGACCGGGCCGGCGCGGAGCCCCAGGAGCGGTTCTCCGACCCCGGCCGGCTAGAGCTCTGGTTGCATGCCGCGGGGCTCGGCGTGCCTGACGTCTCACCCGCAGAGCTCAAGGATGCACTAACGCTGAGAGAAGCGATCTACCGTGCCGGGCTGGCCGTCGCCGCCACCCAGCGCCCCGATCCGGGTGACGCGGCATTCCTGAACGGGGCCGCGGCCGCAGGACAGCCAAGGCCCGGTCTCGAGAACGGGCTCGCAGTCTGGCACCTCAGCAAGGAAGCACCGGTACCGGACGCGCTCGGAGTGCTTGCCGCCGACGCCATCCACATACTCGGAGGCCCCGACCGCACCCGGATCAAAGCATGCGAAGGCCCCGGCTGCGCCGGCCTCTTCCTCGACACCAGTCGCGGCACAAACCGCCGCTGGTGCTCAATGAACACCTGCGGTAACAGGGTCAAAAAAGCCCGGCTCGCCGACAAGTAACGACTACAGGAAACCGCCCCCCGTAGCTCTCCGGTAACGCCTGGCGCTCATGTCAGTGGCGGTCGCCAGCAGCGGACGCCGCCAGCACCCTGTCAACAACCTCACGACCCGCAACACCTAGCCACCGAACGGCACCTGTGCCGCCGGGGCGGCGGCCGACGCGAACGGGTGCCGCCACAGCCCCCGCGCGGCAAGCCGCGGCAGCACCCCCTCGCCGAACCAGTACGCCTCTTCCAGGTGCGGATAGCCCGAGAGGACGAACTCGTCGATACCCAGGGCGTGGTACTCGGCGATGCGGTCGGCGACCTCGTCGTGGCTGCCGACGAGCGCGGTGCCCGCGCCGCCGCGTACCAGGCCGATTCCCGCCCAGAGGTTGGGGTGGATCTCCAGCCCGTCCCGGTTGCCGCCGCCGTGCAGGGCGAGCATCCGCTGCTGCCCCTCCGACTCGCTGCGGGCGAGCCCGGCCTGGATGTCCCGTACGGTCCCCGGGTCGAAGCCCGCGAGGATGCGGTCCGCCTCCGCCCAGGCCGCCTCGGCCGTGTCGCGGGTGATGACATGCAGCCGGATGCCGAACCGGAGGGTGCGCCCCTGCCGGGCGGCCAGCCCCTTGACCCAGGCGATCTTCTGGGAGACCTGGGCCGGCGGTTCGCCCCAGGTGAGATAGACGTCGACGTGCCGGGCGGCGACCTCACCGGCGATGGGTGAGGAACCGCCGAAGTACACCTCGGGGACCGGGTCGGGGACACGGGCCAACGCGGCCTCCTCGACCCGGATGTGTTCGCCGGTCAGGCTGACCGTCTTGCCCTCCCACAACTCCCGTACGACTTCGAGGAATTCGCCTGTACGACGGTACCGGGCGTTCTTGTCGAGGAAGTCGCCGTAGGCCTTCTGTTCGTGGCTCTCACCGCCGGTGACCACGTTGAGGAGGAGCCGTCCGCCGGTCTGGCGCTGGAAGGTGGACGCCATCTGCGCGGCGAGGGTCGGGGAGACGGAGCCGGGGCGGAAGGCGACGAGGAACTTCAGACGCTCGGTGTGCTGGCTGACCATGGCTGTGGTCAGCCAGGCGTCCTCGCACCAGGCGCCGGTCGGGGTGAGCGCGCCGACGAAGCCGAGGTCCTCGGCGGCGCGGGCGATCTGGATCAGATAGGCGACCGTCGGCGGCCGGTTCCGTCCGAAGGCGGTGGCCGGGGTGCCGTGGCCGCCGCCGACGACATGGCGACTGTCGCCGTTGGTGGGGAGGAACCAGTGGAAGGTGAGGGACACCGAAGAACTCCGATCGGGAACGGGCGTCTTGCGTGACAGCGGGCGGCTGGGCCCGCCAGCGGGGTGAGTCGTCGTTCGAGCAGCGGTGCGCGGTGGTCGGGGTCAGCTCGCCGCGGCGAGGAGCGGGGAGCGTCCGAGCGCTGCCGAGAACTGGTCGAGGACCTGGGTGAGGGCCTCCGCGGTGGCCGGGGCGACCGCGATGGAGCCGTCCTCGTGGGCGGTGATGTCCTTGTCGAGGGTGAACCAGCCCTGGACGATGTGGGCGGCACCCATGGAGTTGAGGACCGGGCGCAGTGCGTAGTCGATGGCCAGCACATGGGCCGTGGTGCCGCCGGTGGCGAGTGGCAGCACGGTCTTGCCGGTGAGGGCGTACTGCGGGAGCAGGTCGAGGAGTGCCTTGAGGACACCGGAGTAGGACGCCTTGTAGACGGGGGTGCCGATGACGACACCGTCGGCGCGTGCGAACAACTCGGTGGCCTCGACGATCGCCGGGTGCCGGAAGTCGGCGCCGAGCAGGGCTTCGGCGGGAATCGTGCGGACGTCGAGCGGGATCACCTCGTGTCCCTGCGCGGCGAGCCGGGTGTCCAGGTGCCGCAGGAGCTTTCCGGTGCGGGAGGAGACGGAGGGGCTGCCGGAGACGGACAGGACGGTGGCCATGGGTCCTCTTTCTGGAGGCTTTCCGGGGTCCGGCGTCATCTGCGACACGGCAGGCGACCCGGGTGAAGTGGTCAGGATTGCCAGGTCGGTTCGGGCGGTTCGCCATCGAGGACCCAGCGGCCGACCGCGCGCCGGCCGCGGGCGACGAGGTCGTGGAGGAGGCCGGCGCGGTCGTCACGCCGGAGGGCACGCCCGTTGCCGTCCGGATGAAGTCCGGTGGCTTCTCAGGCGGTTACGAAAGAACGCGGCGGATCAGGACGGGGATCAGGCCGCGGGACGACAGGAGGCACTGGAGACGCGCGCGAGGTCGACGTGCCGTCGCCGCGTGAGGTCCAGTCGCATTGTCATGCGGTGGATCCTGACAGTCGCCGAAGACGGCAGTCAAGGAAAAGCCGACCGGTCTCGTATCGCGGACCACCCGACACGAACGGACGACGGGACACGCAGCGTGCAAGGACGGTCACCCAGCATCATTCATCATCTTTTACCGCACATAAGGGAGAAATAAGAGCACAATGTGAGTACGCGGCATTAACCGCAAACCGCAACAGAAGCGGTCAGGCCTGCACAGTCGAAGGAGACGAGTCATGGCCAATGTCTCGCACACCAGAGGTGACATCCACAGCCACCCTGATGTATCCGAAATGCGGGCCCGGTACGCCCGTATGCTCGGCGGTCGCGATGTCGCGCTAGTGGACGGACCGGTGTTCCTCGTCGGTCTGTACTGCGCGGCATCCCCCTGGATCCTCCACTACACGACAAGCCAGCCCCCGCTCGTGACCCACAACCTGATCATGGGCATCGCGATCGGCCTGCTGGCCCTCGGGTTCACCAACACTCCGGAGCGCATGTACGGCCTCAGCGGGGCCCTGTGCGCGATGGGCATCTGGATGATCGTCTCGCCGTGGATCGTCGGCGACAGCCCTGACGCGGGTGTGGTGCTGAACAACGTCATCATCGGCGCCCTGGCCCTGTGCCTGGGGATGTTGAGTGCGGGCGCGACAGCGAGAAGCGCACCCAGGCCGTAGGTACGCGCGGAGAGAGGACGACGACAACCACCTGTACGTCGAGGTGAGAAGCGGGCCCGACCCCCTCCAGGGGCGGGCCCGCTCTCCGTTCGGCTCACACGCCCTCGAAACGCGCATGGCGTTTTGGGGGCCGAACGGACTGTCCCGGGCCGGAGCGGGCACCAGTCAGGAGGTAGGCAGTACCGGCGAAGAGGGGCGGAAATGACGATCTCGAGCATTATCGGTGCCATCATCATCGGCGCCGTCATCGGCATACTGGGCCGGCTCGTCATCCCGGGGCGACAGCACATCGGCGTCCTCTGGACGATCGCCGTCGGTATCGTGGCCGCACTCATCGGTTCGGCGATCGCGGCCGGGCTCGACGTGTCCGACACGGACGGCGTCGACTGGGTCGAGTGGCTGATCCAGATCGGGCTCGCGGCCCTCGGTGTGGCCGCGCTGGACCGCGCGAAGGCGCCGCGTCGCGCGCACAGCAGGCGGCGGTGACGGGCCGAGGGTGAGTGCAGGAGGCCGGGGCGGCCGCGTCGGGCCGGGCCTGGCCTCCGGGCCCCGAAATCCCTTTGTGGGTGGTGGTTCGCCGAAGCTAGGTTCGGCGAACCACCACCCACGTCCATGTCACGGAGCCCCCTTGCCCCCGCGCATCACCGCACTCACCGATCCCGAACCCGGCGCGTCGAGCCGACGGCTCGTCTGGCTGGCGGCCGGCCAGGACGGTGTGCCGCTCGGCTCCGCCTATCTGCGCCTGTTCAGCCGGGAAGGCCAGGAGCATCTCGCCGAGGTGGAGATCTCCGTCCACCCCGCCGAGCGGCGGCGGGGCGTCGGCACCCGGCTCCTGGAGGCCGCCGTCGCGGCGGCCCGGAGTGACGGTCGACGCTCGGTCCTGGCGCAGGCAGAGGAGGGCTCCCCCGGCGACCATTTCCTCGCGGCCCGGGCTTTTCGCCGGGTGCTGGCACTGACGTACGCCCGGCTGGTACTCGCCGACGTGGACCTCGCGGAAATCACCCGGCTTGCCGAACTCCCGCACCCCGGCTACCGGTTGACGGCCTGGGAGGGCGCCGTGCCGCCCGCGCTGGCGGGGAGCTACGCCGACTCGCGCCGTGCCATGGACGACATGCCGATGGAGGGCACCGACTACGGCACGGTCGTGTGGGACGTCGACCGCGTCCTGGCGGCGGCCGAGGCGGTAGGCAAGCGCGGCGACCTGCTGCACACCGTGGCCGCGCTGGACACGGCGGACGGTTCGGTCGTCGGCTTCTCCGAGCTGGTGGTGCCGGGCGACGGTCAGGGCGATGGGCAGCACTACGGTACGGCGGTGCTGCCCGGGCACCGCGGCCGGGGCCTCGGGCGCTGGATGAAGGCCGAGTCGATCCGCCGCGCCCGCGAACGCCACCCCGGACTCACGGGACTGCTCACCGACACCGCGACAGGCAACGCGCCGATGCTCGGCATCAACGACGAGCTGGGGTACCTGCCCACCCACAGGGCCGTGGAGTACCAGCTCGGGCTGTGAGACCGGCGCCGCCCGGCGCTCCGGCCGTCAGGGCTCAGGCCTCGTACACGTACGGCGTCGTCGTGGTGAGGGGTTCGAAGCCGAGGCGCTCCAGGACAGGCCTGCTCTGGTGGGAGGCGTCGACCTGGAGATAGCGGTAGCCGCGCTCCACGGCGTCGCGGGCGCGGTGGGCGACCAGGGCGCGGTAGATGCCCTTGCCGCGCCAGGCCTCGACGGTGCCGCCGCCCCACAGCCCGGCGAACCGGGTACCGGGCACGAGTTCCATGCGGGCCGCGCTCACCGGCTCGTCGCCGGCCAGCGCCACCACGGCCGTGACCGTGTCCGGGTCGTCGGTGAGCCGGGCGAGCAGCTGGTGCCGCATCCGGGAGCTGTCGGTGCCGAACGCCTTCTCGTGCACGTCCGCCACGAGCTCGACACCGGTCCGGTCGGTCACCGGGACGAGGTGGATGCCCTCGGGCGGCTCGGTGTCGAAGGTCAGATTGGCGACCTCACCGATCATCAGCGTCTCCTCGGGCTCGGGCGTGAACCCCGCCGTCCGCAGCCGTTGCCCCAGGTCGATGGGGAGGTCATGGCCGTAGAGCTTCCATTCGAACGTCCGTCCGAGGTCGCCGTAGTGGCGGATCTGCTCGCCGATGGCCTCGTCGGCGTGTGCCGCGTCGAGGTCGGACCAGACGACCCCGTTCCAGCCCTGGGCGTCTGCGACCTGGCGCACCACCCCGCCCACCCGTTCGATCCGAGCGCCCGGCCCGTCGGGCTGCGCCCCTTCGCGCATGTCCCGGTCGTAAAGGGCGAGCACCGCTGCATGATCCATGCCGTTACTCCAGCACTCCGATGCGGCAAGCGCAACGGTATTGGCGTCCGCGCTACATCACGCTTCAGGTTATTCGCATATGCGAAGCAATGTTCGGCGCTCCCAGGGGCCCGTCCGGCGCCTGCACCGCTCTCCGAGCCTACGGACGTACCCTGCACCCTGAACCACACCGCGAGGGAGACCCGGTCAGTCATGGTCAAGAGCGACGAACTGCCCTATCTGCGCCGCTGCGTGGAGCTGGCCGCCGAGGCCCTGGCGGCCGGCGACGAACCGTTCGGTTCCGTGCTGGTGGGCGCGGACGGGGCGGTGCTGGCGGAGGACCACAACCGGGTGGCCTCCGGTGACCGCACCCGCCACCCGGAGTTCGAACTGGCCCGCTGGTCCGCCGCCCACCTGACTCCGGAGCAACGGGCGGCGGCCACCGTCTACACCTCCGGCGAGCACTGCCCGATGTGCGCCGCCGCGCACGCCTGGGTGGGCCTCGGACGGATCGTGTACGTCGCCTCGTCCGAGCAACTGGCGTCCTGGCTGGCCGAGTTGGACGTACCCGCACCCCCGGTACGGACCCTGCCGGTCAACGAGGTCGCGCCCGGTGTGACAGTCGAGGGCCCGGTGCCGGAACTGGCCCCGCAGGTACGCGACCTGCATCGCCGCTTCCACACCGGCGCACCCCGACAGGGCTGACCCCCAAGGGGCGTTCCTCGCTACCCGAGTTCGAGCGTGGTCACCCCGAAGACCCTTTCCCGCGCGAACTCCCGTACGGGACCGGTGTACATGCGTGCCGTCTCGAAGGAGGGTGTGAAGCCCGCCTCCCGCACCATCGCGACGGCAGCCGTGTTCGGCTCCGGAACGTCGATCGCGACCCCCGTCCGGGCCGCATCGGCGATCAGGGCGGCGAACAGCGCCCGGGCATCGGCGGCGGTGTCGGCGAACAGCGGGCCGATGCGGGGCGCGTCCCGGCCGGGACGGACGACTCCGTAGCCGGTGACGGTACGGCTACCGGGGCCGGACCCGCCGCCGTCGGCATCGGCATCGGCATCGGCGCCGGTTTCGCACAGGAAGGCGCGATGGCCGGGGGCCGTCAGCCAGTGCTCCAGGAAGCGGGGCCGGTCGGCGGGGGTGCAGAGGGTGTCGTACGCCGTGATCGCCGCCAGGTCCGTCGGCCGTACGGGGCGCACCTGCGCCGGGATGTCGGCGGCGGGCGCGGTTCCGGTGAACCGGACGGTGCGGTAGGCGAGTTCGAAGCCCGAGCGGCGGTAGTTGTCCTGCTGGGCGACGACTCCGTCGAGGCCGACGGTACGGCTTCCGGCGTGGGCCAGCGCGGTCTTCCAGGTGGTGATCCCGTAACCCCGGCCCCGCAGATCGGGACGCACGAGATAGAAACCCAGAAAGGCGTACGCGGCACCGTAGTTGACGACCGAGATCGCCGACACCGGCTCCCCGCCGACCCTGCCGACGAAGAATCCCTCCGGGTCCTGCGCGAAGAACCCGGCACTGTCCGACAGCCCGGGGTTCCAGCCCTCGTCGGCCGCCCATCCGGTGACGACCGGCCAGTCCTCGGGCGTGGCCCGGGTGACGACGAGGTCGTCCGAGACCGGGGCGAGGGGGCCGGCGGAGGAGATCATGGAGGTGCTCCGTTCCGTTCAGTGGGGGGATGCGGCCCCATCCGACCATGGATCCCGAAGGCGCCGCGACCACCCGGCCCGGTCTTCCCTGCCACCCGGTCCGCCGAGAGGCGGGGCACTGTCCGCCCCCTTATCGTGATCAGGGCGCCGTCCCGGTCCGCAGCCGGGGCCGCCTCTGGAGGCATTCATGCGGTCCGCGTACCGACGCCGGGCGCTCGCCTCGGCCACGACGCTCGCCCTGCTGGGGACGGGCGCGCCGACCGTGGCCGCGGCGGCCGACGAGCCCGGCCTGTCCCGCTTCTACCACCAGAAGGTCAAGTGGTCGGCCTGCGCCGACGAGGCGGCGATGGACGACGTGCCGACGGCCGACCTGCAGTGCGGCAAGGTCACCGTCCCGCTCGACTACGCGAAGCCCGGCGGCGGCACGCTCGACCTGGCGATGGCCCGCTATCGGGCGACCGGCAGGTCCCGGGGTTCCGTGCTGCTGAACTTCGGCGGGCCCGGCGGCGCGGGCGTCAGTCAACTCGCCTATGACGGCAAGGACTTCATGGGCCTGACGAACGGCTACGACGTCGTCACCTTCGATCCGCGCGGTGTCGGCAGGTCCTCCCCCGTCAGCTGCGGTGAAGGCGCGGATGCGGACGCCGAGGTGACCGGCGGTGAGGCCGGGGACGACCCGCGTGCCGTCCTCGAACAGCTGCGCAGGGCGGCCCAGGCCTGTGTGCGCCACTCCGGGCCCGTACTGCGCCACATCGGCACCGTCGACGCTTCCCGCGACCTCGACGTGATGCGCCAGGCCCTCGGCGACAAGAAGCTCAACTACCTCGGATTCTCGTACGGGACCCGGCTCGGCGCTGTCTACGCGGCCCAGTTCCCCACGAAGGTGGGCCGGTTCGTCCTCGACGGCGTCGACACCCTCACCGAGTCGCTCGCCGAGCAGGGTCTCGCGGGCGCCGCCGGGCAGCAGACCGCGCTGGAAAGCTTCCTCAACTGGTGCGTGGCGGACATCGCCTGTCCGTTCGGGCAGGACGCGCGCACCGCCCGCGAGCGGGTCGTCGCCCTGGTCGGCTCGCTCGACAGGGACCCGGTGCCGACCGGCTACGGTGACCGCTTCTCCGGCCAGGACCTCGTGGGCGCCATCAGTCAGGGCCTCTACAGCAAACGGATGTGGTCTCCCCTGGAGCGGGCCCTCGCCGCGCTGGTCGAGGACGGCGACGCGCGCGGGATCATGGGGTTCGGCGGCGGAGGCGCCGTTGTCCCCGCCCTGCCGAGACTGAGCGCCGAGCGGCAGTCCCCCTCCCCGGACTCCGGCGGCGGGCTCGTCGACGAGGCCGAGGTACCCGTCGACAACCTCCCGGCCGCGCTGATGGCGATCAACTGCGCGGACGATCCCGACCGGCCCACCGCGCGCCGTATCACCAAGGACTTCGCCGCCCTGCGCGCCACGTACGAGAAGGCCTCCCCGGTGTTCGGCCGCTACCGCCTCACCGAGATCCTGACCTGCTACGGCCGCCCCAGGGGCACAGACTTCATCCGTACAGAGGTTCGGGACGTCGACACGCCGAAGATGCTTCTGGTGGGCACGCGCGGCGACCCGGCCACGCCGTACCGCTGGACCACGGAGACAGCCGAGCGGCTGGGCTCGTCGGCCGTCGTCCTCGACAACAAGGGCGAGGGCCACACCGGGTACGGGTCCTCGAAGTGCGTGCACCGCACGGTCGACGCGTTCCTCCTGGACGGCTCCCTCCCGGCCGACGGCAGCTCCTGCGGCACGGACGACGCCGAGTGAGACCCGCGCACGGGCCCCGGGCCGACACCGGGCAGAATCCTGCCGCGCGTCCACCACACGGTCGACGCGTTCCTGCTGGTCGCGGAGTGACAGCGGGATCAAGCCGGCGCGGTCCGTCGGGACCTCGAAAACGCGCGTGGCCGACGAAAGTTCGCCGCCGGGGTGGCCGAGGTGTGACGGAGCGCCGCCGAGGGACGCGTCCGGCCGCCGAGGAGAACTACCGCGTGCTGGTTCGGGACGTCGGCGGCGAGCATCTCGTGCCCGCCGGAAGCGGCGATCTCGACGCCCGCGAGGACATCGTGGACGAGATCGTCGAGCGGTGCCTGAGCACCGGCGCGGAGATCCGCTTCGTCCCGGACGGGTCGCTCACCGAGGCCATGGGAATCGTCGGCGTACCGCGCGACTGACCACCCCTACTGCTCCCGGCCCTCGCTGCCCGCAGAGGGAGCGCCGAGGAGGTCGGACAGACCGCGGTCGACGGCGTCGCCGAGGTCCTCTTTGCCGGCCGCCACGACGGCGAACGTTCGGAGCAGGAAGCGGCGCAGGGCCGGTGTGTCGAACTGGAGAAGGGCCAGGCCGTGCGGCGAGTGAAGCTCGATGACCGTGCGTGCGGGCCCGCAAGGCCAGATGTGGACGTCGCCGCTCCCGGCAGGCCGCCGCACTCCCTCCTCCAGCAGGCTCCGGGCGAAGGTCCAGATCACCCCCTCGCCGTCCAGGGCGGCCTCGGCCGGGAAGTCGATGTGCACGGCCAGCGGATCCGTCGAGGCGTAGCGGAGCGTGGCACGGATGGGGAGCTCCTGCTCCTCCGAGGTGATCAGACGTGCACGCGCGGGCTGTTCGAGGGTGACGTCCATGGCGGTCTCCGCTCCGGTTCGGGCCGACGGTGGTGACGCCGACGCGTTGTGCCGACGTGGTGTTACGACCCCGAAATGGCCTCTCCGATTACGCGGAACCCGCAGCTTTTAATGTGACCTGCATCACTGACATGCGTGGTTTTCCGCAGGGAACACGGACCCTTGGGCGATTCGGGGGCAACCTGACGATGCGCCCCGTCAGCACATCACCGCGCATCGCACAAACGGCCGTCGAACACGCGACTGAATGAGTTGCCACTCATCCCCATCGATCCGACAAGTCGCGTACCCCGCCTACGACTTGGCACACCGGACGCGTACCGTTCTCGCATCAGGAAAACCGTCCAAGAAGACTGTGGCATATGCCAGAAGCACCACCGTCCCGTGTGTTGCCAAATCCCTTACAGGGCGTCGCGGGCTGTGCAACAGTCGTAACCGGTCTTCCGTCAGCCTTGGTCGTACCGTCCCTTCATCGGAGTGCGTCATGCCGCCCCATCTCTCCGCGGACCGTCCAGCCGCCCAGCCTCCCGCGCGCGGCTCGGTCGACGCTCTCATCACTCAGACCCGACAGCTCAAAGGTGACGTGGACGCCGTACGACGAGACACACCGGCCGACGGATCTGACCCGCAGGGACGCTGGCAGCGCGCGCTGTACGACCTGGCACTGCACCAACTGAGCGACCTCGACGAGCACTTGGCCCAGCTGCGGGACGGACCACAGCCCTTGCCCGAGTCCCCCGCGACCGCCGGGACGCTGCCCGCCGTATCAGCCGTGCCGACCGCGCCCCGGCGCGACTCGCTCCTGAGCCGGGTCGGTAGTGCGGAGTGGAACCTCCTTACGGACGAGGTCAGTTGGTCAGGTGAGCTGTACCAGATCCTTGGCCGGGACCCGGCCGCGGAGCCCCTCACTCTCGACGAGCTGCCCTCCCTGGTCCTCGACGAGGACCGGCCGAGGCTCACCGCGATGGTCACGGACTGTCTGATCGACGCGAAGCCCATCGACGGCGAGTTCCGCGTCCTGCGGCCCGACGGCGGCGTACGGACCGTGCACATGATGGGTGAGCCCGTGCTCGACGCCGGCGGCAGCACCGCCTCCATGTGGGCCGTGCTCCGGGACGTCAGCGAACTGCGCCGCAGCCAGCGGACGGTGAGCGAGACCCGTGACTCGTTGCAGCGTCACCGGCACCACGCGCAGTCCGAGCGCCGGCTCGCGGTCGAGCTGCAGGAGGCTGTGCTGCCGCCTTGGCGCGGCTCCCCGCGACTCCCGCACCAGGGCCCCGAGGCCCTCGACCTGGCCGCCCGCTACCTTCCCTCCTCGACGAGCGCGTTGATCGGCGGCGACTGGTACGACGCGCTCGAACTGTCCGACGGCGAAACCCTGTTGAGCGTCGGCGACCTCACCGGACACGGAGTGACCGTGACCTCGGGCATGGCGATGCTGCTGGGCGCGCTGCGCGGCATGGCCGTGGCGGGCACCCAGCCGGGCCAACTCATGACCTGGCTCAATCAGTTACTCGACGCATCCGTCCAGCCGGCCCTGGGCAGCGCGGTCTGCTGCCGCTACCGGCCGAACACCCGCACCCTCACCTGGTCCCAGGCAGGACACCCCGCCCCGCTGCTGTTTCGCGACGGGACGGGGCACGTGTTGAGCCCCCCGGAGGGCGTTCTTCTCGGCGCGACCTCGGGCGCCGTGTACGGACAGGCCGAAGAGATCCTCGAACCCGGCGATGTGCTCCTCCTGCACACCGACGGACTGGTACCCGGACTCCGGGAAGACTCCGCCGCCGCACACCGTCTGCTCGATCTGGCCGCACGCTTCGGCGAGGCGCGGACCGCGCAGGACTGCGTACGGGCGGTGGTGGAGGAGTTCGGCGAGTCCGAGCGCGAGGACGACGCCTGTGTACTCGTCGCCAGGGTGACCCCGTAGGGGCGGCCCCGTCGTCACATTCCCGACACCCACCCGAAGGGCGGCCCTGGCGCCCGCCGCGGCGACGGCTGATCCGATTAGGCGGCGAGATGGTGTGCCTGGCGTCGCCAGGCAGGCGGGAATTCGACGACAGGCCCTAGACCCGCGCGTTGTTTCCGCCCTTCCCCCTCGTCTGCTTGGGCAGCGACAGTTTGATCTCCTCGCGGAGTTCGTCGATCTTCGGAAAGCTGGAGTACTCGGCGGTGAGCCGGTACATCTCGCGCAGTCGGTCCCAGGTGCGACGGGACGAGTTCGAGCCCATCGACACCAGAGCCAGCCGCGCGTACCCGGCCGCCTGTTCGGGGTCGTCCGCGATGAAGCAGGCGGAGGCCATGGACAAGAAGTCGAAGATCTTCGACCGCTCCCGGCCGTCGACCCTCAGTTCGAGGGCCTTCTCGGCGTAGTACTGGGCCTGCACGGCCGCGGCCGGCTCGTGCTCGGCCAGGGTGCGGTAGGCCAGGGCCTGCATGCCGTACAGGTCCTCCGCCTTGAACATCTGCATCCAGCTCGGCGGCGGCACATCACCCTTGTCGGAGACGAAGAGGTCCTCCGCCTGGCCGAGCGTGCGGCGCATCGCCTGACCGCGCCCCATCGACGCCTGCGCCCAGGCCTCGACCGTGTACAGCATGGCCTGGGTGCGGGGCAGGGTCTCCTCGCCCGAGCCGGAGTTGGCGAGCTTCATGAGGTCGAGCGCGTCGTCGGGCCGGCCCAGGTGCACCATCTGGCGGGCCGCCCGGGAGAGCGCCTCCCCGGCGCGCGGCCGGTCGCCGCCCTCTCGGGCCGCGTGGGCGGCGATGACGAAGTACTTCTGGGCCGTGGGTTCCAGGCCGACGTCGTGCGACATCCAGCCCGCGAGGACGGCGAGGTTGGCTGCGACGCCCCACAGGCGCCGCTGGAGGGGTTCGGGGTGTCGGTAGGCGAGCATGCCGCCCACCTCGTTGAGCTGACCGACCACCGCCTTGCGCTGGAGTCCACCGCCGCGGGCGGCGTCCCAGGCCCGGAACACCTCGACCGCGCGTTCCAGTTCCTCGATCTCCTGCCACCCGATGGGGGCGGCCTCGTACCGGTCGAAACCGGCGGGATCGGCGTGCAGGGGATCGTCGAGGTCGGGTGCGTCGGCGGAGAGAGTCGGGTCGGTGTGCAGCCAGTCGTGCATGGCACTGCTGAGTGCGGAGCCTGCGGTGAGAGCGACGCCCGCACCCACCAAGCCGCGTCGGTTGAGCATGAGGTCCATTCCCGTGAATTCGGTGAGGACCGCGGCAGTCCGTTCGGGCGCCCACGGCACGCCGTCGGGAGCTTCCGCACTCCCGCCGCCCGGCCGTTTCCCCACACGCCCGTGCCGGACCAGACCTAAGTCCTCAATGGTCACGACACGGCCGAGACGCTCGGTGAACAGGGCAGCCAGTACGCGCGGCACCGGATCGCGCGGGATCTCTCCCGTGTCGATCCACCGCCTCACCCGCGAGGTGTCGGTCGCCAGCTGGGGGTGGCCCATGGCCGCCGCCTGCCGGTTGACCAGCCGCGCGAGTTCGCCCTTGGACCAGCCGGCCAGGCCGAACAGGTCCGTCAGACGAGTGTTGGGTTGTCCGCTCACGTCAAGCCCCCAGGTTCTCGGCTGAGTTGACAGTAACCGTCTGTCAGTTGCTGAGCGACTATTCGCCAGGGTTCGCCAGGGTTCGCCAGATGGTGTGCCACTGGGCAACGGGTGTCAGGTAGGAATGCGCCACCCCGACCCGGTCGCCATCCCTTTACAGCAGGTGCACTCCCCAGGGTGCAACCGGGAGACCGGGCCGGGTAGCGCATGACCGTCGCAGGCACACGAAGGGATCTGTTTCTCCCATGTACGCAGCATCGTCCTCCGTGTCCGCCCCTCCGCGGCTGCTGCACCCCCGCCCGGGTGGCAGCGGCCCCTACCTCGACCCCGCGCGTCCGGCGGCCCCGGCCCTCGGTTCCGGCGCCGGTGCCGGCCGCGCGCGACGGCTCCCGGGGATCGGCACCCAGCCGCTCAGCGGCAGACTCGACCTGTCCGGGCCCCAGGGCGCCCAGCTGCGCACAGCCATCACCTCGGTGCACCGGATCTGCCCGGAGTTCGCACCGGTGCAGGTCCTGCGTCGCAGCGGACGCTCCGTACTCCTGGTCGGGACGACAGGGCGCAGCACGGCCGTCGCGAAGTATTTACTGGATCAGTCCCCGGGCTGGGCCGAGCGCATCCGGCACGAAATAGCCGCATACCGCTCGTTCGTCCGGCACCGCCCGCCTGTGCGGGTGCCCCGGCTGATCGCTGCGGACCCGGACAACTGCACCCTGGTCATCGAGCGGATGCCGGGCCGGGTGGCGGCTTTGCAGAGGCATCCGGCCGAGGCGCCGCCGCGTGCGGACATCAGGGCGGCACTCAGCGCCATCTGCCGGCTCAACGCCTGGCGTCCACCGGCCGGCACGTTCGACGCCCCGCTCGACTACGCGGCACGTATCTCCCGGTACCACGAGCTGGGGCTGCTCACCGACCGGGACATGGGCGACCTCCAGAAGCTGGTGCACGGCATCGCGCACTCGGCGGGCCGTCAGGGAATGGGCCAGTTCTGCCACGGCGACGCACTCCTGTCCAACATCCTCCTCTCACCGGCCGGTCCAGTGCTGGTGGACTGGGAGCACGCGGGCTGGTATCTGCCGGGGTACGACCTGGCGACGCTGTGGGCGGTCCTCGGTGACGCGCCGGTCGCCCGGCGGCAGATCAGCCAGCTCGCGCAGTCGGCGGGACCGGCGGCACGGGACGCCTTCCTGGTGAACCTGATGCTGGTACTGACGCGCGAGATCCGTACATACGAACTGGCCGTGCAGCGTTCGATGCACGAGACCACGCCGGCGGCACCGGGACCGGCCCACCCGGGTGCTGCGCCGTCCGGCGAGGAACAGCGGCTGCTGCTGAGGCGGCTGCACGACGACTGCCAGCTGGCCCGACGGGCCGTGCGGGCGGCGGTCGGCACTCGCTGACGGGGGACGTGGGCCCGCGATGCGCCTGGACAGCGGCGCGTCGCGGGCCTTCGCCATGCCCGCGCACGGGTCGCCACGAAAGTTCCCGCACCCCTCTTGACATGGGAAGTCTCCGGTCTGTGGGCATGATTGACGGACCGTCGGATGTTCGAGCCACTAATGTGCTCACCGGCCCCGCACGTCCGCCACTCCCCCACATCCGCCCGACCCGGAGGCCGCAAATGCGAGGACACGCCACCGAACCCACCCTCCTCACCGATCCCGGACCCAGACGCCCGCGCCTGCGCAGAGCCGCCGGAGCAGTCGCCTCGGCGGCTCTGCTGCTGCCGTTGCTGGGCGCGGCCCCGGCCGGCAGCGGCGACTCGGCCACCCGGATGCAGCGCGACTTCGAGGCTGCGGCGGACGAGTACCACGTGCCGCGGAGCCTTCTGCTCGCCGTCTCCTACCTCCAGTCCCGGTGGGACACGCACGCGGGTGCGCCCAGCGTCACCGGCGGCTACGGCCCGATGCACCTCACGGACGCCCGGACCGCCCTCGCCGGCGCCCCGCACCACAGCGAGGGCACGGAGGACGCGCGCGGCGACAGTGCCCGGCCGGCCCTTCACCCGACCACCGAGGTGCCGACGGAGGCCGAACTCCCGTCCCGTCTGCGGACGTTGACGAAGGCGGCCGAACTCACCGGTCTGCCCGCGAAGCAGCTCCGAACCGACCCCGCCGCCAACCTGGCCGGCGGCGCCGCGCTTCTGGCCGCTGCCCAGCGGGACCTGGCCGAGCCGCTGAGCGCCGACCCGGCGGACTGGTACGGGGCGGTGGCCCGCTTCTCCGGAGCCGACGACACCGCGACAGCGGCGGCGTACGCCGACGACGTGTACGACGTACTGCGCACCGGCGAGCGGCGCACGACCGACGAGGGACAGCGCGTGGCGCTCGCCGCCCGCCCCGAACTGGCCCCCGACACCGCCCAGTTGCGGCGGACCGGGCTGCGGAAGGGGTCCGCGGCGGGCACCGAGTGCCCGGCGACGGTGTCCTGCGAGTGGATTCCGGCGCCGTACGAGGAGTTCGGCGACGGCGACTACGGCAACCACGACCTGGGCGACCGGCCGGCCTCCCAGAGCATCCGGTACATCGTCGTCCATGACACCGAGGGCGCCTGGGACGGCGTACTGAACATGGTCCAGGACCCGACGTACGTGTCCTGGAACTACACGCTGCGCTCGACGGACGGGCACATCGCGCAGCATGTGAAGGCGAAGGACGTGGCCTGGCACGCGGGCAACTGGTACGTCAACGCCAAGTCGATCGGTCTGGAGCACGAGGGGTTCCTCGCGAACCCGGACGCCTGGTACACGGAGTCGATGTACCGGGCGTCGGCGCGGCTGGTGACGTATCTGGCGGCCAAGTACGGCATCCCGCTGGACCGGCAGCACATCCTCGGCCATGACACCGTGCCGGGTCCGACCACCTCGACCGTCTCGGGTATGCACACCGACCCGGGCCCGTACTGGGACTGGCGGCACTACTTCGAGCTGCTGGGCCGCCCCTTCGAGCGCATGGCACATCTGCGGGGCGACAGCGCGGTGGTGACGATCCGGCCGGACTACGCGTCGAACCGGCCGACGTACACGGGCTGCACCACGTCGGGTCAGGCGTGCGCGGCGCACGGGTCGAGCGAGGTGCGGCTGTACTCGCAGCCGGACACCTCGTCGGCGCTCGTCAAGGACATCGGCACGCACCCCTCGGGCGGCGTCTCGTCGATCGACGTCAACGACGTCGGGGCACGGGCCTCCACCGGCCAGCAGTACGCCGTCGCGGAGCGCAGGGGCGACTGGACGGCGATCTGGTATCTGGGCCAGAAGGCCTGGTTCCAGAACCCCGCCGCGAACCCGACGGCGGTGAGTGCCGTCGGCGCTGTCGTGACGCCGAAGGACGGTCTGTCGGAGATCCCGGTCTACGGGAGGGCGTACCCGGAGGCTTCGGCGTATCCGGCGGGCGTGCCTGTCCAGGCGGTCTCGCCGCTGTCGTACAAGCTGCCCGCGGGCCAGAAGTACGTGGCTGGGGAGAAGGTGCCGGGCGAGTACGACTACTCCGTCACCTTCGACACCGCCTCGCACCGGGTCGTGGTCGGCAAGGATCAGTACTACGAGATCCAGTTCGGCCACCGGGTGGCGTTCGTGCGGGCGGCGGACGTACGGCTCACTCTTTCCTGAGCCACCGACGACAGGGGTGAGGGCCGGGTTCCGCCGCGCGGCGGAACCCGGCCCTCACCCCTGCGTGCATCACTTCAGGTCGTCTGGAAAAGCTCCGCCGGCAGCGGCTTCAGCAGGGCGTACAGGTCGTCGGTGATCGGACGGTCCCAGGCCGCGATGGTCACCAGGACGTTGTCGCTGCGGTCGAACTGCACGCAGGCGATCCGGCCCTCGGAGAGCTTGAGGCGGCGCACGATCAGGAGGTTGTCACCCTGCATCACCGGAACGTCCTCGGTGCCGACGACGGTGACCTCCTCGTCGTTCTCCAGGGCCAGCAGCAGTTGGGCCACCTCGAAGGGGACCTCGTCCTCGGCGACGTCACGGGCCGGGGAGCCCTCCGGCAGGTTGCCGATGACCATCGCGGGGCCTCGGCCGCCGAACAGGTCATAGCGCAGGAACACGCCCTGGCAGCTGCCGTCGGGGGCGGGCAGCAGGCCCGCGCCGAGGTTGCCGGGCCAGTCACCCGGGTCCATGGCCAGCACATCGAATTCGGGGCCGGCGGGAGTGGCGCTGCGGCGGCGGAGGAACGACATAGAGCCATGGTACGTGTCCGGCCGAACCTCATGTCCCACGGGCACTATCCCTGCGTGCTGTACTGCTGAGCGGCCCGCTTGTGCCGCTCGTGGTGACGGGCGACGCGGGCCCGGTTGCCGCAGGAGGGTTTGCACCACTCCTGACGCGGATGCTCCTTGAGGAAGTAGCGCACACAGCGCGGCGCATGGCAGGCCCGCAGCCGTTCCCGGTCCGCGCCGGCGAGGAAGCCGACGGCTGCCTGCGCGAGTACGGCCACGATCTCCGCCTCACCACGCACGCCCTGGTGGCGTACGACGGGATCGGCGTCGTCGGCCCAGTCGAGCACGGGGACGGTGGGGGTACGGGCGGCTGCCGCGTTGAGCAGCCTCAGCGCCTCGGCCAGGGGCAGCAGCCGGGCCGCGTCCGCCGGGCTCGGTTCCCCGGGCCGTACCGCGCGCGCGAAGAGGGTGCGGACGGCGGCACGCAGTTCTCGTACGGCGGCCAGCGCTGCCTCGTCGGCGACGAAGCCGTCGGCTTCGGGCAGGCTGCCCTGGTGGGCGCGCACCCAGGTGGTGAGGCCGGCGGTGTCGGCAAGGTCGTCCGCGATGCCGCCGTCGCCGTCGTGGCGGATTGTGAGGGCGAGGTCGAGGGCGAGCCGCGCGTCGCCGCTGATGTCGCTTGTGATCGGGTCCCGCATGCCGCTAATGCTAATCCCCGAGGCACCCATTAGCACCGCAGGGGGGCCCTGTCGTGCGCGGGCCGGCCCCTGCCGCGGCATTACTCAAGGTCGGTGGGGTCTCAGGTCAGGTCGAACTCCCCTTCCCGTGCCCCCGACACGAACGCGCCCCACTCCGCGGGCGTGAAAATCAGGGAAGGGCTGTGCGGGCGGCCACTGTTGCGCATCGCGATGAACCCCTCGACAAAGGCGATCTGGACATCCCCTCGCCCACTGCTGCCCGACTGCCAGTCGGCGTTGCTGAGGTCCAGCTCCGGCTTGTCCCAGCCCGCGAGCGGGTGCTCCTGGATCGTGCTCTCGGCCACGTCCGTGCTCCTCCCGGTTACCGTCGTCCGCGGCCAGCCTAGCCATCGGCTCCTGCCGCCGACAGGCCACGTGAGGGGGACGCTTCAGGAGGTGGGCGGTTCACTGCCGACGAGCCACATGGAAAAGAACTGGGAGCCACCGCCGTAGGCGTGCCCGAGGACCCTGCGGGCCCCGTCCACCTGGTGTTCCCCGGCCAGCCCGCGCACCTGAAGGGCTGCTTCCGCGAAGCGGATCATGCCCGAGGCGCCGATCGGATTGGTCGACAGGACGCCGCCCGACATGTTGACCGGCAGGTCCCCGTCGAGCTCGGTGACCCCGGCCTCGGTGAGCTTCCAGCCCTCGCCCTCGGCCGCGAAGCCGAGGTTCTCCAGCCACATGGGTTCGTACCAGGAGAACGGTACGTACATCTCGACGGCGTCGATGTCCCGGCGCGGGTCGGCGATCCCGGCCTGCCGGTACACGTCGGCCGCGCAGTCCTGGCCCGCTTTCGGCGACACGGCGTCCTTGCCCGCGAAGAGGGTGGGTTCGCTGCGCATCGCGCCACCGTGCAGCCAGGCGGGCCGGCGCGGTGAACGGGCGGCTCCGGCGCGGTCGGTGAGGATCATCGCGACGGCGCCGTCCGAGGAGGGACACGTCTCGGAGTAGCGGATCGGGTCCCACAGCATCGGCGAGGCCTGGACCTTCTCCAGCGTGATGTCGTGCTCGTGCAGATGCGCGTACGGGTTCTTGAGCGCGTTGCGGCGGTCCTTGTACGCGACCAGCGAGCCGACCGTGTCGGGGGCCCCGCTGCGTCGCATGTACGCGCGGACGTGCGGGGCGAAGAAACCGCCGGCCCCGGCGAGCAGCGGCTGCTGGAAGGGGATCGGCAGGGACAGTCCCCACATGGCGTTCGACTCGGACTGTTTCTCGTAGGCCAGGGTGAGGACGGTGGCGTGGACGCGGGAGCGGACGAGGTTCGTGGCGACGAGGGCCGTGGACCCGCCGACGGAGCCGGCCGTGTGGACGCGCAGCATCGGTTTGCCGACCGCGCCGAGCGCGTCGGCGAGATACAGCTCGGGCATCATGACGCCCTCGAAGAAGTCGGGCGCCTTGCCGATGACGACGGCGTCGATGTCGGCCCATGTCAACTCGGCGTCGGTCAGGGCACGTTGGGCCGCTTCCCGCACCAACCCGGCCATGGACACGTCCCGGCGGGCGGCGACATGCCTGGTCTGGCCGATCCCGACGACCGCCACTGGCTCACTGGACATGACGGGGCTCCCCTTCGAGTACGGCGACCAGGTTCTGCTGGAGGCAGGGCCCGGAGGTGGCGTGGGCGAGGGCCCGGTCGGACTCGCCCCGGTGGATACGAGCGGCGGCCTCGCCGATGCGGACGAGCCCGGCGGCCATGATCGGGTTGGCGGCGAGGGCACCGCCGGAGGGGTTCACGCGGACGTCGTCGCCGAGGCGGAGTGCTTTCCTCAGCACCACCTCCTGCGAGGTGAACGGTGCGTGCAACTCGGCGGTGTCCACGGGCCGTTCGAAGGCGCCGGCCTTTTCGGCGGCGAGCCGTGTCGACGGCGAGTCGGTCAGCTCGCGGACACCGAGGGAGTGTGCCTCGATGCGGTGGTCGATGCCCCTGATCCAGGCGGGTCGCTCGCACAGTTCCCTGGCGCGGTCACCGGCCGCGAGGATCACGGCGGCGGCCCCGTCGCCGATCGGCGGACAGTCGCCGGTACGCAGCGGATGCACGACGTAGTCCCCGTGCGGCACCGAACCCCGCAGCTGGGCATGGGAGTTGCCCTGTGCGTCCGCCCGGCTCCGGGCGGCGACGGCGGCGAGCGCGGGCTCGTCCGTGTAGCCCTCGTCGATGAGAGCCTGCGCCTGGAGCGCGGCGAGCGCGACCGAGTCCGGCCACAAGGGAGCCACGTAGTACGGGTCGAGCTGCCGGGTCAGCACATCCCGCACCGGGCCCGGCGAGGATTTGCCGTAGGAGTACACGAGCGCCGTGTCGGCGTCGCCGGTGAGCAGCTTGGTCCAGGCCTCGTACAGCGCCCATGCCCCGTCCATCTCCACGTGTGACTCGGAGATGGGCGGCCAGGCGCCCACGCCGTCGAGCGCCAGGGTGAAGGAGAAGGCGCGGCCGGCGAGATAGTCGGAGGAGCCGGAGCAGGTGAAGCCGATGTCGCTGGTCTTCAGCCCGGTCCGGTCTAGTACCTCGTGCAGTACCGGCATGAGCATCTCGACTTCGGAGAGCTCTTCGCTGGTGCGCCGGTGATCGGTCTGCGCGAAGGCGACGACGGCGATATCGCGTGTCATTGGGTCCCCCGGTGGTAAAGTCGTGCACTGCGGCGCGAGAGCCAAGCCCGCATAGCAACTCCTTCCAAAACTTCATACATCCGGGCTGGTTTCGACCCGACTGGTGCTGATCGCGGAAGACTCGATCGTTCGCTGAGCGACCGAGCGGCGTGAGCCAGGAAGACCCGTCACGACGAGGGGCGGATTCAAAGCAGCTCCTTGAACGTCTCGTAGTCCGCGTCGGGTTCGCCGGTGGGCCGGTAGTGGTCGGGGTAGCAGCCCCCTTCCGTCCACACCGGTTCGACGCGCAGCCCCATGCGGACCTGGTCGTAGGGGATGCCGCCGATCCGGCCGTGCAGGGCGAGGTCGGCGCCGTCGAGGGCGATGTGCCCGTAGACGTAGGGCACTTCGATGTCGAGGTTGCGGGCCTTGATGTTGACGATGCAGTACGTGGTGACCGTGCCGCCGGGGCCCACCTCGACCTGCTCGGCGGTGCCGACACCGCAGGTGGGACACGCTCCCCGGGGCGGAACGTACACCTTCCGGCAGGACGGGCAGCGTTCGCCGACGATCCGCTGCCCGGCGAGGGCGTTGATGTAGGCGGTCTGGGCGCGGCCGGGCGAGTAGGTGTAGTCGAGGCGGGCCGGGGCGACGATGCCGGTGACCATGTCGTCGAACTGCCCGTCGTGGTCGGCCGGTCGGGCTTCGGCGTCGCTGTCGTACGGCTCGAAGCAGGCGATGTCCGTGATCGCGCCGGAGCGCTGTGCCGCCCAGCGGACGCGGACACGCATTCCGGTGTGGACGGCGTCGGGGCCGGGCGCGTCGAGGGCGTGCAGCAGGGCCGTGTCGGCGCCGTCGAGCCGGACCAGGACCCAGGCGAAGGGCGTGTCCAGGGGCTGGTCGCGGCGCGGGGCGGGGTTCCAGGCCCAGGTGGTGACGGTGCCGGTGGGGGCGACCTGCACGAGGTCGCGTATCTCGTCGGCGGTCACCGGGTCGTACTCGACGGGCGGGACGAGGACGCGCCCGTCGGTGGCGCGGACGCCGAGAACGACCTGTTCGCGCAGGCCGGTCAGGAAGGCGCTCTGGACGGGGCCCAGCGAGCGGGTGAAGGGGAATTCGACGACGAGGGGGGCTTTGAGGACTTCGGTGGTCATCCTGGGGGGCTCCTTCACTGGTCAGGGCCTGTCCGGCGGATCAGGCCGCAGGGAATCAGCTGCGCGCGATCGATGCCGGTGAACGGGGCTTGGTGCGTCTGGCTGCACGGCGGAGGAGGGTGTCGAAGCGGAGCTTCGGCAACCGACGACAACGCTGTAGACGGGCGTGCCAAACCCCACGTCTGCGACATGATCCGCCGGACAGTTCCTAGGCCCGCCGGTAGACGGGTGGGCGCTTCTCGGCGAAGGCACGGGTGCCTTCCTTGGCGTCGGCGGTGTCGAAGACGGGCCAGCCTCGCTTGAGTTCGGCGGCGAGGCCTTCGGTCTCCGTGAGTTCGGCGGTCTCGTAGACGGATGCCTTCACCGCCTCCACGGCGAGCGGGCCGCAGGCGTTGATGCGCTCGGCGATCTCCAGGGCCTTGTCGAGGGCGGTTCCGTCGGGGACGACGTGTCCGATCAGGCCGATGCCGGCGGCCTCCTGGGCGCTGTAGGGGCGTGCGGTGAGCAGCATCTCCAGGGCGTGGGTGCGCGGGATCTGGCGTTGGAGGCGGACCGTGGAGCCGCCGATCGGGAAGAGGCCACGCTTGACCTCGAAGAGTCCGAAGGTCGCCGACTCGCCCGCGACCCGGATGTCGGTGCCCTGGATGATCTCGGTGCCGCCGGCGACGCAGTACCCCTCGATCGCGGCGATCACCGGCTTGCGGGGGCGGTGGTGGCGCAGCATCGCCTTCCAGTGCAGATCCGGGTCGGCCTTGAGGCGGTGGCGGTACTCCTCCCCCTCAAGACCGCCCCCGGCCAGGGCCTTCAGGTCCATTCCCGCGCAGAAGGCACCTCCCGCGCCGGTGAGCACGATCGAGCGGACGGTGTCGTCCTCGTCCGCCTCGACCCAGCCGTCGTACAGCCCGACGAGCATCGGCAGCGAGAGCGCGTTCTTGGCTTCCGGCCGGTTGAGCGTGAGGACCAGCGTCGCGTTCTCGCGCCGCACGGTGAGGTGTTCGGTCCCACCCATCGCCCATCTCCCCTCTGAAAAACGAGAACAGGTGAAAGAACGAGAACAGGTTGCAGGAGCGGAGGAAGCACTTCAAGGGTTTTCTGACAGGTAGTCAGATTTCTTCGACGCTGCCCCTTCACAGTTGTCGCGCCCTTTGCTCTGATGACGGCGAGCCGACAACCGCCAGGGATGCCCGGGGTCAGGAGGAGCGGTGGAGTACAACCTTGCCGACCTGTTCGAGTCGGTCGTGGACGTGGTGCCGGACCGTGCGGCGCTCGTATATCTCGACCATCCCGGTACGGGCGCGGAACGCCGCCTGAGCTACGCGGAGTTGGATGCCGCAGCCAACCGGGTCGCCCATCATCTGATCGACAGCGGGATACGCCCCGGCGAGCATCTGGGCCTGCATCTCTACAACGGGGTCGAGTACCTCCAGACCGTACTGGGGTGCCTGAAGGCACGGATCGTCCCGGTCAACGTCAACTACCGCTATGTCGAAGAGGAGTTGGTGTATCTCTACCGGGACGCCGACCTCGCCGCCCTGGTGTTCGACGCCGAGTTCACGGAGCGGGTGGCGGCGGCACGGCCACGGGCCACGTCGTTGCGTCACCTGATCCGCGTGGGTGAACCCGCCCCGGGAGCGCCTGAGTTGGAGTCAGTGTCCTTCACCGAGGCCGAGGCCGCCGGGTCCCCGGAACGGGGCTTCCCGGCCCGCTCGGGCGACGACCAGTTCATCATCTACACCGGCGGCACCACCGGCATGCCCAAGGGCGTGATGTGGCGCCAGGAGGACCTGTTCTTCGCCGGGCTGGGCGGCGGCGCCCCCACCGGCGAGCCGGTCAAGTCTCCGCAGGAGCTGGCCGAGCGGGTCGCGGCCGGAGGTGAGGGGATCACTTTCTTCCCCACTCCCCCGCTGATGCACGGCACCTCGACCCTTACCGCCTTCATCGGCTTCAACTTCGGCCAACGGGTGGTGATCCACCGTAAGTTCACGGCTGATGACGTGCTGCGCACCATAGAGAAGGAGAAGGTCACCAGCGTGTCCCTGGTGGGCGACGCGATGCTGCGTCCACTGATCGACGCCCTCAACGGGCCGATGAAGGGCACGGACTGCTCAGCCCTGTTCAGTGTCTCCTCGTCCGGCGCGATCATGTCGGAGACGGTTCGTGCCGAGTTCCAGGCTCTGGTGCCGAACGTCATGCTGCTCAACAACTTCGGGTCGTCGGAGTCCGGCTTCAACGGTACGGCGACCGAGGACTCGGGCCCCGAGCGCGGCTTCCGCATCCGCGTCAACTTCCGGACCCAGGTGGTGGATCCGGCCAGCTACGAGCCGGTGCCTCCGGGCGAGGTGGGCCGGATCGCCCAGTGCGGCCACGTACCGCTCGGCTACTTCAACGACCCCCGGAAGTCCGCGGAGACGTTCTTCGAGAGGGACGGCGAGCGGTGGGTGCTGCTCGGCGACATGGCGACGGTCGACGAGGAGGGCGTTGTCACCGTCCTGGGCCGGGGGTCGCAGTGCATCAACACCGGGGGCGAGAAGGTGTATCCGGAGGAGGTCGAGCAGGCGCTCAAGTCCCATCCGGACGTGTACGACGCTCTCGTGGCCGGCGTCCCGGACGCTAGGTGGGGCAACCATGTGGCCGCGGTGGTGCAGTTGCGGGAGGGGGCGGCGCGGCCGAGCCTGGCGGACGTACAGCAGCACTGCCGTACCCATCTGGCCGGCTACAAGGTCCCCCGGCAGCTGGTGATCACCGAGACGATACGGCGGTCGCCCAGCGGCAAAGCGGACTACCGGTGGGCCAAGGAGATGGCGGTAGGGGCGGACCGGTAGACGGGAGGCCCGCCACTCGCCGGTGGGCCGGACGGGGACGACGGGCGTACTCTGTGCGCGCGGTTGACCCGGGTGTTTGAACGGAGGGTGACGCAGGGCCGTACGCGAGGTCGGCGGTCCTGTCCTGCGAGCCCGGTCCGCCGTGCCATCAGCGGATTCGCACGGAAGGACCCACGGGTGTCGCACCACACGCCCCCTCGTCAACTGCCTGAGCCGGACGCGGACGCGCCGGACGGGACCACAGCCGAGGAGGCCTCGCGCGCTCCCGCAACGAACGACACCGAGCCCGCCACCCCGGCGGACACGCAACCGACGGACGAGGAAACAGCGGACGAGGAAACAGCCGGGCCGACGACGACCGCGAAGGCCGACGAGCCGGGCGCACGCCCCCCGCTGAAGGAGACGGCCGACGGCACGGAGGACGGGAAGGCGCTCGACGAGGCCGTCGCCGCCCGCACGGCTTCCGCCCCCCACGAATCCCCCGACGCTGCGGTCTCCGACCCCTCGTCCACCGACGAACCCGGCCCTGGCAGCGACACTTCCTCTTCCGCCCGCCCCGGCTGGTTCGGCTGGCGCCGTCGTTTCCCCCACGCGGCACGTGCCGTGCGGGTGGGCACGAGTGTCCTGGCCGGCGCGCTGGTGCTCGGCGCGCTCCTCATACCCAACCGCCTCGACCGGATCACCCCCGGGTCGTTCTTCCGCCTGCCCGTCGAGGCGATTTTCCTCGCGGCCGTCCTGCTCGTCCTGCCGTCGAAGGCCCGGCGGATCACGGCAATCGTCCTGGGCGCGTTCCTCGGACTGTCCACCGTCCTGAAGTGTCTCGACATGGGCTTCTACCAGACCCTGGCCCGGCCGTTCGACCTGGTCTTCGACTGGGTTCTGCTGAACGACGCGGCGGATTTCCTGAAGGACTCGCTCGGCCACTCGGGTGAGGTGCTCGCGGTGATCGGTGTCATCGTCCTGCTCATCGCCGTTCTCGTGGTGAGCGCGCTCGCGGTGGTGCGGCTGGCCGACGTGATGGCCCGGCACCGCCCGGCGGCCGTGCGCAGCACGCTGGTCCTCGGCACCGCGTGGATCGTCTGCTTCACCATGGGCGTGCAGACAGGCGGCGTGACGATCGCGACCAAGGGCTACTCCCAGTACCTCTCCAACAAGGTGCAGTACGTCCGCGACGGCCTCGGGGACGCCGAGGTCTTCGACAAGCAACTCCGCGTCGACGCCTTCGCCAAAACGCCGTCCGACCAGCTGCTGACCGGACTGCGCGGCAAGGACGTCCTGTTCACCTTCGTCGAGAGCTACGGCCGGGTGGCGATCGACGATCCGGCGATGGCACCGGAGATCGACGCGACACTCAAGGAGGGCGACGCCAGGCTCAAGTCGGCCGGCTTCGCCGCGCGCAGCGGCTGGCTCACGTCACCCGTGACGGGCGCCGGCAGCTGGCTCGCCCACACGACGTTCCTGTCCGGTCTGTGGATCAAGAACCAGCAGCGGTACCGGACGGTGACCACCAGCGACCGCGCCACGCTCACCAGCTACTTCCAGAAGACCGGCGCCTGGCGCACGGTCGGCATCGTCCCGGGCGTCCGGAAGGCCTGGCCCGAGGGGAAGTACTTCGGACTCGACCACATCTACGACTCCACTCACCTCGGCTACCAGGGCCCGTACTTCAGCTGGACGCCGGTGCCGGACCAGTTCAGCCTGGAGTCCTTCCAGAAGCTGGAGCACGGCAAGAAGAACCGCGACCCGATCATGGCTGAGATCATCCTGGCCTCCAGCCACAACCCCTGGTCCCCCATCGCCCACACCATCGACTGGGGCGACCTCGGGGACGGCACGATCTTCAACAAGATCAAGAAGGAGGGCACCAACCCCACGGAGGTCTGGAAGAGCGCGAAGAGTGTGCGGACCGAGTACCGCAAGGCCATCCAGTACTCCGTGGACAGCCTGACCCAGTGGGTCCAGCGCTACGGCGACGACAACACCGTCCTCGTCTTCCTCGGCGACCACCAGCCCGTTCCCATGGTCACGGGGGGCAGCACCAGCAGGGACGTGCCGGTCACGATCGTCGCCCACGACCCGAAGGTGCTGGACCGCGTCGCCGACTGGGGCTGGACCGAGGGACTCAAGCCCGCGGCCAACGCCCCGGAGTGGAGCATGGACAAGTTCCGGGACCGCTTCATGACGGCGTACGGGCCGAAGAAGAAGTAGGGCCGTCCGCGCGGAGGAAAGGCTCCACGAGTCCGCGCGCCTGGGACGCGTGCGGCGAGCGCGGTGAGCTGGTCCTGCGGGAGCGGGCTGTCTGGGCCGCCCCCGATCACCAGCGGCGGCGCGGCCATCCTGGCCATGCTGTCCCGCCGGAGGAGATCGGGTGCGCTCCGCTGCGCGTCGGTGGCCCGGGCCGCATGCCCGGGCCACCGAGGGGGATGCCATTCGCCTGGACGGTACGGAGTTCGGTGTCCACGCCGACGGACGTGACCGGAGGACGGCGGAACCCGACCCGCGTTCTGCCCAGGACCGGCACTCACTGGATTCCGAAGCAGGACCTCTTGCACGCGTCCCGCACTCCTGGATTACTGATCCAGAACACCTCGACCGAATGATCGGTCGCCCGTACCGGTGCCGGCGGCCGCGATGTGAGGGGGATGTCCGATGGCGGATGCGACGGAGTGGCTGGACGCGGGCGAACGCCTCGATCCGGAGGCCCTGCGCACGCTGCAGCTGGAGCGGCTGCGGGCCTCACTGCGCTACGCCTACGACAACGTGCCCTTCTACCGCGACTCCTTCGACAAGGCGGGCGTACACCCGGAAGACTGCCGTTCCCTCGCCGACCTGGCCCTGTTCCCCTTCACCACCAAGACGGACCTGCGCGACACCTACCCCTACGGGATGTTCGCCGTCCCACGCGACCAGGTCCGCCGTATCCACGCGTCGAGCGGCACCACCGGACGCCCCACGGTCGTCGGCTACACGGAGAACGACCTGTCCCTGTGGGCCGACCTGGTGGCCCGTTCGATCCGCGCGGCAGGCGGTCGCCCGGGGGACACCGTCCATGTGGCGTACGGATACGGCCTGTTCACCGGCGGTCTCGGCGCGCACTACGGCGCCGAACGGCTCGGCTGTACGGTGATCCCCGCGTCCGGCGGCATGACGGCCCGCCAGGTCCAGCTGATCCAGGATCTGAAGCCGGACATCATCATGGTGACCCCGTCCTACCTCCTGACGATCCTCGACGAGTTCGAGAAGCAGGGCGTCGATCCCCGGGGTACTTCCCTACGGGTCGGCATCTTCGGCGCCGAGCCGTGGACCGAACGGATGCGCGAGGAGATCGAGGAGCGGTTCGCGATCGACGCGGTCGACATATACGGCCTGTCGGAAGTGATCGGACCGGGGGTCGCCCAGGAGTGCGTGGAGACCAAGGACGGGCTCCATGTGTGGGAGGACCACTTCTACCCCGAGGTCGTCGACCCGATCACGGGCGAGGTGCTGCCGGAGGGAGCGAAAGGGGAACTGGTGTTCACCTCGCTCACCAAGGAGGCGATGCCGGTGATCCGTTACCGGACCCGGGACCTGACCCGTCTGCTGCCCGGGACGGCCCGCGTCTTCAGGCGGATGGAGAAGGTCACCGGACGCAGCGACGACATGCTGATCGTGCGCGGAGTGAACCTCTTCCCCACCCAGATCGAGGAGATCGTGCTGCGCACTCCGGGCGTCGCACCCCACTTCCAGCTCCGCCTGACCCGCGAGTCCCGCCTCGACCTCCTCACTGTCCGAGCCGAGGCCCGTCCCGGCGCCGGCCCCGAGATCCGGGACGCGGCGGCCCTGGCCATCGCGACCGCGGTGAAGGACGGCATCGGGGTCTCGGCGGCGGTGGAGATCGTCGAGCCGGAGTCACTGGAGCGGTCGGTGGGAAAGATCAGGCGGGTGATGGATCTCAGGACGCACTGAGCCCGGCAGGCACAAGGGCTGGCAGGTGAACTACCGGCAGAACCGCCAGTTCAGGGGCGGTTGTCAGTGGTCGGTTCTAGTGTGGATGGCGAGATCGGATTCGCGCCGAGGAGACGAAGAGGTTCCCATGACGACCCTGCCCGACCGCCCGAACAGCGCGCTGCTCATCATCGACGTCCAGAACCAGGTGGTGGACGGCGCCCACAACCGCGACGAGGTGCTCGCGAACATCAACACCCTCGTCGACAGGGCCCGCGCGGAGGGCGCGCCCGTGGTGTGGGTGCAGCACTCCAGCGACGAGCTGAAGGCCGGCAGCGAAAGCTGGGAGTACGTGCCGGAACTGGTCCGCCGCGACACCGAGCCGCTCGTCCACAAGAAGTACGGCGACTCCTTCGAGGCCACCGAACTGGAGGACGTTCTCGCCGAGCACGCAGTCGGACGGCTGGTCGTCACGGGTGCCCAGACCGACGCGTGTGTCCGCTCCACCCTGCACGGCGGCATGGTGCGCGGGTACGACGTGACGCTCGTCGGCGACGCCCACACCACGCAGGACCTCACGAAGTACGGCGCTCCCAAGCCGGCCGAGGTGATCGCCCACACCAACCTCTACTGGCAGTACCAGACCGCCCCCGGCCGCAGCGCCGGGACGGTCAGCACCGCGGAGGCGACCTTCACCGCGGCGGGTGACGAGGGCTGACGGTCAGGAACCGGCGAACCGGTCCCTCAGCTCCCGCTTGAGGATCTTCCCGCTCGCGTTGCGCGGCAGCTCGTCCACGAACACGACCCGCTTCGGTGCCTTGAAGTGGGCGAGCCGCTCGCGGGCGTGGGCGATGAGTTCGGCCTCCGTCACCTCGCCCCGGGGGACGACGACCGCCGTGACCGCCTCGATCCAGCGCTCGTCGGGAAGGCCGATGACAGCAGCCTCGGCGACCGCCTCATGGGTGTACAGGGCGTCCTCGACCTGGCGTGAGGCGATCAGTACGCCACCGGAGTTGATGACGTCCTTCACCCGGTCGACGACGGTGTAGTAGCCGTCGGCGTCCCGGACGACCAGGTCACCGGAGTGGAACCAGCCGTCTCGGAAGGCGGCGCTCGTCTCCTCGGGCTTGTCCCAGTAGCCCTCGCACAACTGCGGGGACCGGTAGACGACTTCGCCGGGTGTGCCGTCAGGCACGTCCTGGCCGTTCTCGTCGACCACCCGCGCGTCCACGAACAGCACCGGGCGTCCACAGGAGTCCAGCCGTCCCTTGTGCTCGTAGGGCCCGAGGACCATGGAGAGAGGGCCGATCTCGCTCTGCCCGAAGCAGTTGTAGAAGGCGAGTTTCGGGAGGCGCTCGCGCAGCCGCTCCAGCACGGGAACCGGCATGATCGACGCCCCGTAATACGCCTTGCGCAGTCCGCTCAGGTCACGGGTCGCGAAGTCGGAACGGCCGGCGAGGCCGATCCACATGGTCGGCGGCGCGAACAGGCTGTCCGCGCGGCCGGACTCGACGAGGTCGAGGATCACATCGCCGTCCGGTGCGTCGACAATGATGTTCGGGGCGCCCACCGCGAGATACGGCACCAGGAACACATGCATCTGCGCCGAGTGGTAGAGAGGCAGCGAGTGCACGGGCCGGTCGCCGGGACTCAGGTCCAGGGCGGCGATCGCGCTCAGGTACTCGTGCACCAGGGAGCGGTGGGTCATCATCGCGCCCTTGGGCAGCGCGGTGGTCCCGGACGTGTACAGCAGCTGCACCAGGTCCTCGGTGCGGGTCTCGGCACCGTCGTAGGGATCCGTGTCGGCCAGCCGTGCCAGCAGGGAGTCGGCGGCGTCGCGCAGCGGCAGGGTCCGTACGCCGTCGGGGAGCCGGTCGGCCAGGTCCGGGTCGGCCAGGACCAGGGTGCTGCCGGACTGCTCCACGATGTAGGTGAGGTCGTCGCCGGTCAGGTTCTGGTTGACCGGGACGTGCACGAGTCCGGCGCGGGCGCAGGCGAGGAAGGCGATCAGATAGGCGTCCGAGTTGTGGCCGTAGGCGCCGACCCGGTCGCCGGGCGCCAGTCCCTCGGCCCGCAGAACGCCCGCCGCACGGGAGACGGCCTCGTCGAGTTCCTCGTACGTCCAGGCACGCTCGCGGTACTCGACCGCCAGCCGCGCCGGAACCCGCTGGGCGCTGCGCCGCAGCACCCCGTCAACCGTGCTCCCGTATTGCTGCGTCATAGCTCATGATCCTCGTTCCGTCACCGAACGAGGTCAAGCACCGAGCACCGGAGGGGGGCCAGGGAACATACCCGTTGGTACGCTCAACCGCCCCTTCCCTCAACGACGTTGGGAGGCACGATGCGCACCCGTTTGAGACGGCTGGTCGTCACGGCCGCCGCATTACTCACCGCCACGACGGCCCTGCCCGCCGCCACGGCGCAGAGCGTGCCGTCACAGGCACCACAAGTGTCCATGCGACATCCCTCTGGCGGCGGGCTCTCCGCCGTGATCCGCTACACCGAGTACGGCATCCCGCACATTGTCGCGAAGGACTACGCGAACCTCGGCTTCGGTAGTGGCTGGGCTCAGGCCGCCGACCAGGTGTGTGTGCTCGCGGACGGTTTCGTCACCCTGCGCGGCGACCGCTCTCGCTGGTTCGGACCCGACGCGTCGACCGACTTCTCGCTCTCCGACGCCTCCGACAACCTCTCCAGCGACCTCTACTTCCGGGGCGTGCGGGATGCCGGGACGGTCGAGCGGCTCCTTGCCCGGCCCGCGCCGCAGGGCCCGAGCCGGGCTGTCAAGGACCTGATGAACGGCTGGGCCGCCGGCTACAACGCCTGGCTGAAGCAGAACCGGGTCAAGGACCCGGCGTGCGCGGGTGCCGCCTGGGTCAGGCCGGTGACCGGCGTCGACGTGGCCACCCGGGCGTACGCCCTCGCGGTGCTCGGCGGACAGGGCGGCCTCGCGGACGCGATCACCGGAGCGCAGCCCCCGGCCGCGCCGACCTCCGCGTCCTCCACCACGGCCCCCGCCGGCTCGGCCCTGCCGACCGCTTCCGCCGCCGCCAAAGGTGCGCGCGAGCTGTTCGACATCTCCGACATGGGTTCCAACGCCGTGGCGTTCAACGGCAGCACGACGGCCAACGGCCGTGGCCTGCTGCTCGGCAACCCGCACTACCCATGGCAGGGCGGCCGCCGGTTCTGGCAGTCCCAGCAGACGATCCCCGGTGAACTGAACGTCGCGGGCGGGTCGTTGCTCGGCTCGCCGACGATCTCCATCGGCTACAACGCGAACGTGGCGTGGAGCCACACCGTGTCCACCGGTGTGCCGCTCAGCCTGCACCAGCTGAAGCTGGACCCCGCCGACCCGACCACGTATCTGGTCGACGGCAAGCCGGAGCGGATGACACGCCGGTCGGTGACCGTTCCGGTGAAGGACGGCGCACCGGTGACCCGCACCCAGTGGTGGACCCGCTACGGCCCCGTCGTCCTCTCCCCCGGCGGCGACCTCCCGCTGCCCTGGACCACGACGACGGCTTACGCGCTCAACGATCCGAACGCGGCGAACCTGCGCTTCTACGACACCTCGCTCGGCTTCAGCAAGGCGCGCAGCACGGACGACGTCCTCGACTCCCTCGACCGGCACCAGGGCATCCCCTGGGTGAACACCGTCGCCGCAGACCGTGCGGGCCACTCCCTGTTCGCCCAGTCGCAGGTGCTCCCCCGGATCACCGACGAGTTGGCCGCCGCCTGTTCGACACCGCTCGGCAGGGTCCTCTACCCGGCGGCGGGCGTCGCGGTTCTCGACGGCTCACGCACCGACTGCGCGATCGGCGACGACCCGGACGCCGTGGCGCCCGGAATCTTCGGCCCCTCGCGAATGCCGACGCTGAAGAACACGCCGTACGTCGAGAACTCCAACGACAGCGCGTGGCTGACCAACCTCGAGCAGCCGATCACCGGCTACGAGCGGATCTTCGGCTCGGTGCGCGCAACTGCCTCACCGCGTACCCGTGGTGCTGTCGCCGATGTGGCGGCGATGGCGGCGAAGGGCAGGCTGACGGTCGCGGATCTCCAGCGGCAGCAGTTCGCGAACCGTTCGACGTCGGGCGCACTGGCCGCCGGCGACGCGGCCCGCGCCTGCGCGGCGCTTCCGGGCGGTACGGCAACCGGCAGCGCCGGTACGGCTGTTGACGTCGGTCACGCGTGCGGTGTGCTGGCGTCCTGGGACCGCACCATGAACAGCGACAGCCGGGGTGCGCTGCTCTTCGACCGGTTCTGGCGCAAGCTGCTCGGCGCCGTGCCGTCCGCGCAGCGCTGGAAGGTGCCGTTCTCGGCGGCGGACCCGGTCGGTACCCCCAACACGCTCAACACGGACGCGCCGGGCTTCACCAAGGCCCTCGCCGACGCGGTGACGGAGCTGCGCGCGGCGGGCATCCCGCTCGACTCGCGGCTCGGGGACCACCAGTACGTCGTACGGAAGGGTCAGCGGCTGCCGGTCGGTGGCGGAACCGAGTCCCTGGGCGTGTGGAACAAGGTCGAGCCCGTGTGGGACACGGCGAACGGCGGCTACCGGGACAACGCGTTCGGCTCCAGCCATATCCAGGCCGTGGGCTGGGACAGCAGCCGCTGCCCGGTGGCCCGCACGCTGCTGACGTACTCCCAGTCGTCGAATCCGAACTCGCCGCACTTCGCGGACCAGACGCGGCTGTTCTCGGCCGAGAAGTGGGTCAGCGCGAGGTTCTGCGAGAAGGACATCCTGTCGTCGCCCGCGCTGCGGGTGATCCGGGTGCGCGGCTGACGGACTGATCAGCCGACGGACGTACGCCCGTCCCGTGTGGTCCCGTCCCCCCGTGGGGCGGGACCACACGGTCGTTCGCACGTTCCGCTCACACGGACCGTGTACGACCCTCCCAGTACGGGTCGCGCAACCGCCGCTTGTACAGCTTGCCGTTGGGGTCGCGCGGCATGCTCTCGATGAAGTCGACGGTCTTGGGCCGCTTGTACCCGGCGAGTCGGCGCGCGCAGTGGCCGAGGATCTCGGTGGCGAGGTCGGGCCCTGGCACATGTCCGGGAGCCGCTTCCACGACCGCCTTGACCTCCTCGCCCCAGTCGTCGTGCGGGATGCCGAAGGCGGCGGCGTCGGCGACGGCAGGGTGGGCGAGTAGAGCACCCTCGATCTCGGCGGGGTAGATGTTGACCCCGCCCGAGATGATCATGTCGATCTTGCGGTCCCGGAGGAAGAGGTAGCCGTCCTCGTCCAGGAGGCCCAGGTCGCCGACGGTGAAGAAGTCACCGATGCGGTTCTTGCGCGTCTTGCTCTCGTCCTTGTGGTAGGCGAAGCCGCCGGTGCTCATCTTCATGTAGACGGTGCCGAGTTCGCCGGGTGGCAGCCGGTTGCCGTCGTCGTCGAAGATCGCGAGTTCGCTGATCGGCCAGGCCTTGCCGACCGTGCCTGGCTTCTTCAGCCAGTCCTCGGCCGTCGCGAACGCCCCGCCTCCCTCGCTGGCCGCGTAGTACTCCTCCACACAGTCGCCCCACCAGTCGATCATGGCCCGTTTCACATGGTCGGGGCAGGGCGCGGCACCATGGATGGCGTGCCGCATGGACGACACGTCGTACGCCCGCCGCACCCGCTCGGGCAGCGCCAGCAGCCGGTGGAACTGGGTCGGGACCATGTGGGTGTGCGTGCACTTGTGCGCGTCGATGACGCGGAGCATCTCCTCCGGCGTCCACTTCTCCATCAGCACCAGACGGTGACCGATGTGCAGGGACGCGCCCGCGAACTGGAGTACGGCCGTGTGGTAGAGCGGCGAGCAGACGAGGTGCACGTTGCCGCCGAACGGCTTGATGCCGAAGATGCCGAGGAACCCGCCGAGGTACGCCTCCTCCGGTGGCTTGCCCTGCAGCGGGCGCCGGATGCCGCGGGGGCGGCCCGTGGTGCCCGAGGTGTAGTTCATGACCCAGCCGAGGGTGCGCTCGTCGGGCGGCGACTCGGGCTGTCCGTCGAAGAGCTGGGCGTACGGCCGGAAGCCGTCGACCTCGCCG